>WQZR01000014.1 GCA_009780625.1 Bacillota bacterium
CAATTGACACATTTATTTAACAGTGTTATAATACAAAAAGAACGCGAAGGCGTTTTTTTGTTGCCCAGTGTTGTGCTTAAAATAAACAACATATGGTATACTTAAAAATAATAATAGGAGAAAACAAAGATGCCAGTTAAAGAGAAGAGAGTTAAAATCACGCTTGCTTGTGGCGAGTGCAAACAAAGAAACTACGACACAACAAAAAATAAACAAAACGATGCAGAAAGACTTGAAATGAAAAAGTTCTGCCGTTTTTGCAAAAAAACAACAGCACATAAAGAAACTAAATAAGTAGGGAGATTTTTATGTCAGGAAAGAAAAAACTTAGAGAGAAAAAAGAAAGAGAGCAAAGAGAGAACAGAGCCAAAGGCTTTGGTCGTGCAGTTAAAGGTCTTTTTTCAGAACTTAAAAAAGTAAGTTGGCCAACATTTCCAATGGTTGTAAAACAAACAGCAGTTGTTTTGACAGTTGTTGCGTTTTTCACAATTGTTTTGTTTGGCGTAGATAGAGGCTTATTTGAACTTCACCAATTGTTGATTGGTTAGTATATAGGAGAAATCATGGAAGAAAAGAAAGAAGAAGAATTTGAGATTGTTGATATTGATGCAAAGCCAGAAGATATTAAACCTGCGGCTGAAGAGGTTGCGGTTGCGGTTGTTCCGCTGGATGAAAATCTGACAGAGAAAGAAAGAGAAATCTTGCTTGCAAAAAACAGCCCAGAAAGCAAATGGTATGCAATTCACACATTCAGTGGCTATGAAAACATGGCAAAGTCTAACTTAAATATCGTTATTGAAAGAAACGCAGAAATTCTTGAAAAAAGAATTTTTGAAATTTCAATTCCAGAAGAAGAAGTAATCATCGAAAGAAACGGAAAAAGAAAAGTTGTTAAGCAGAAAATCATGCCAGGATATATTCTAGTTAAAATGATTTATGGCGACGACATCTGGCACCTTGTAACAAAAACAAAAGGAATCACAGGTTTTGTTGGTCCTGCAGGAAGAGCACTTGCTTTGACGGAAGAAGAAGTTAGAAGAATGAAACTTGAAACAATCAGAGTTGCTGTTGCACTTAAGGTTGGTGATAAAATTGAAATTATTGACGGACCACTTGAGAAGATGACAGGAACAGTTATTTCAATTGATGCTGCAAACCAAAAGGTTAGAGCAAACGTTGAAATGTTTGGAAGAGAAACACCAGTAGATATTGAACTGACGCACATCAGAAAAATATAAAAAAAGCCAAACGGCTTTTTTTGATGTTGACAAAGCTTAAACCCTAGAGTATAATGCTTCCTACAAACATATATTTTGGAGGAAGCTAATGTCGTTTGCAATTGAAATTTTAGATAAGAAAGATAAAGTGATAAGAAAAGTTGTTCTAGACAATGATGTTGAAGTTAAAAATTTTGTGAATACTTTTAATGTTCCAGGTGAAAAAATTGGAATGATTTCAAACCTTGGAATTAAAGGCGCAACAAATCTTGAGATTGTAGAAAAAAATGAACTTGCAGCTATGAAGAAAAAAGCAGAAGAAGCAGAAAGACTTAAGAAAGAACTTGCAGCGTCTAGAGACGAAAACGAAAAACTTAAAGAAGAGAAAAGAAAAAAAGAAGCTCCAAAAAGCAGTGGAAGAGTTTCAAGTTTTGGTTAAAACCAAGAGCCCGCAGACAAAGCGGGCTTTTTTATTGCCTCTTGAAATCGCAAAAAAAAGAAGTTATAATGACGACAGTATGGAAAAGATTCACTACACATGTTTTTTCTCAACAGGTGAAAAAGTGGAAAAGTCTCAACCTAAAAATAAGGGAGACAAACTTTTTGATGCAATCAGTGCCTTTAGCGAAGATAATGGGCCAATGGCTGAGTTCTATAAGAAAGGGCAAGGAGTTATTGGAAGCACTGGGAAAAAATTTGTTGAGGAAATGGAAGATGCTAGAAAAAGAGAAAGAGTTCTTTTCATACACGCAGATAGCAACAAAGTATATAAAGACGAAAATTGCACCGAAGAAGTGGTTTATATAGGTGGGCAGACAGTTCTTATAAGATGTCCAAACGACGACGAGATTAGGGCAATTAGAGCAATTGAAGATATTGGTGGAAAACCTCTTATTGATGAAGACGGGCACAACCAAACAACAGCATGGCCAGCACACATTCAACCGCTATATAGAGAAGTTAAACTAACAACTGCAAAAGAAGGCGAAGAATATTTTAAAGAGAAACTTATAAGCGGCGAAGAAGCCTTGCAAAGCAGAAAAGAATTATATATAAAAGTGCAAGAAGTTTCTAGTCGTCTATATGCTGTGCAAGAAATTTTGGAAGCCGTTTCAAATGCTCTTGAATATAACACGGACTTTCTAAGACATAAAGAAGGCAAAGGAACAAGCGGAGAAGAAAAAAGAAAAACTGCAGAGGAAGAACTAGATGTTCTTGTTGGAAAAGAAAAAGAAGGCGCAGACAGCGAAACCCAAAAAAACATTCTGGCAGTTCTAAAAAGAATGAGCGAAATCGAAAAGCAAAACAAAGAGGTTTTAAACAACACAAAAGTTACTGATGTTATAGACGTAGGCTTAGAAAAAGAAATTAAAGCAAAAATTGATTTATGTTTAGAGAAGATTGAATGCTGCAGTTCTTATACATTTAATAAACTTATAGAAAAAATAAAGAACGATAAAAATGCAGACACGGTTTTAAACTATCTTAAAGACAAATGTCTAGGAATCGATGGGCAACTCAAAAAGCAGAAAGAAGAGTTGCAAGCACAATATGGAAACAAGAAACTGTTTGTGAAGTCTTGTGGGAAACTGTTTAACGGCACAGTTTTTGGAATCAGAAAAATGACACCGGAAGAAGTTAGACAAGAAAACGAAGACATAAAAATCGGTCAGACATGTTCGCTTCACGGAATTGGGCTTAAATATCAAGGCAGAGGCGACGACACATATCTAAAATACTACGATGAAACAATACGTCACGGTCTAGACGAAAATAAAACATACTATAAACTTATCACTGGCTATAGAGAACATTCAGAAAAAACTGCATTCGAACAGCTTGCAAGTTTTGATAAGATGATAGGTGGTTCAACCCGTGGCAGAAGAGTTGCAACAGATTTGGATTTTATTGATTCTTTAAAAGAAAAGAAAAAAGAGAAAAAAGAAAAGCCAGAACAAACAATTGAAGAAATAAGAAAGATTCTAAGAAACATCAAACTAGAAAAACCAAAAAAAGAAAGGTTCTATGTAGAAGATGGTTTTATTGTTGAGGAAGACAGAAAAATTTTTGCTTCTCCTGTTGTGAATATAAAAACTGTGCAAACAAATCAAACCTTTGCTGGCTATAAGACAATTGAATTTAGGTGTATTGTTAAGTTTGGAAAAATTCACAGCATTTCTGAAGTTCATGCCAGAGACGAAGAAAGAACAGAACAATATAAACAAGTTGAAGAAATAAACGAAAGATTTGGGCAAAAAAAGAGAAAGCCAGATGTTTCGGAAGAACAAATGGAAGAAGTTAGGCAATATGCACTCGATTTTATAGAAAGAGCAAAGAAGACAGATTTGCCACATAGTTACAACGTAGACCTTGGAATTATGATTATTGATGGAAAAGAAAAGGTTGATTTGATTGAGATGAATTCCATATATTCTATGGGTAGATATTCCAATAACCCAGTAATTATGTAAAAGTGACGAAAGTCACTTTTTGGTTATAATTATAGTTCATAAAAAATAATTGTTGTGGTAGAATGTCAAAATGAAAAGGGAGAACTTATGATAAAAACTAAAATTGTGGCAACAATCGGGCCAGCAAGCGAAAAAGTGGAAACACTAAGAGAAATGATGAGAAACGGGTTAAGCGTGGCAAGAATAAACTTCAGCCACGGAATCTATGAAGAACACAAAATGAGAATGGACGCAGTTCGAGAAGCAGCACGCCTAGAAGGTGTTGCAATGCCAATCATGCTAGACACAAAAGGGCCAGAGATTCGTCTTGGAACTTTCAAAGAACCAAAAGTAGAACTTAAAGAAGGTGCAACATTCACGTTGACTTCAGAGGCATTCGAAGGAACGGCAGAAAAAGCGCACGTAAACTATGCAGAAATTGCAAAGGTTGTGAAAGTTGGCGACCCAGTTTTGCTAAACGATGGAATTATTGTTCTTAAAGCAAAGAAAATCGAAAAGAAATCTGTGGTGTGCGATGTTATTGTTGGCGGAATCACTTCAAACAGAAAGAAAGTAAACCTGCCACTTGCAAAGCTGACAATGCCCTTTTTAAGCCAAAGAGACATTGAAGACATCAAATATGGCATAAGCGTTGATGTGGACATGATTGCGGCATCTTTTGTTAGACGTAAAGAAGACGTTATGGCAATCAGAAAACTTCTTAAAGATAACAACGCAGAGCATATTGAAATCATTTCAAAAATTGAAAACCCAGAAGGTGTTGAAAACCTAGACGAAATTATTGAAGTGAGTGACGGAATTATGGTTGCAAGGGGCGACCTTGGAGTTGAAATGTCTCCAGAGATGCTTCCACATGTTCAAAAGCTTATGATAAAAAAATGTATTGAAGCGGGAAAAAACGTAATCACTGCAACAGAAATGCTAGAATCTATGATTACAAACACACGTCCAACAAGAGCAGAAACATCTGACGTAGCTAACGCGGTGTACGACATGACAGGTGCTGTGATGCTTTCGGGCGAAACAGCGGTTGGTCATAACCCAGTTTTGGTTGTAAAAACAATGGCTGCAATTTGCCAACAGACTGAACAAAACATAAAATATAAAAAGCGTTTCAACAACAAGATTAAAGAAATCAAAAACGTGACGGATTCAATTGCGGTTTCAACATGTCAATCAAGCCACGATTTAAACGCAAAAGCAATCATAACTCCATCGCAAACAGGAGCAACTGCAAAACTTATTTCAAGATTTAGAACTCCAACGCAAATAATTGCCGTAACAAGTTGCCCAAGAATTCAAAGAAAGCTTGGTCTTGTGTGGGGCGTTGAAACAATTCTTATAAACGAATTCAACGAGCCAACAGCATCTAAGCAAATCGAAAAGATGATTGAGCTTGCAATAGCCGACAAACTGGTGAAAAAAGGCGACCTTGTTGTTGTCACGGCAGGGCTTCCAATTGGCAAACCAGGAACCACAAACATGCTACGCATTCAAAACGCATAACAAATAAAATATACTTTACAAATGAAGTGCACTAGTGTATAATATTTGCTTATGGACACTGCAACCATGTAAAAAAAGCAGGAGGCGCTATCCGCAGTTGACGAAAGTCAAAATACACTGCCAGTTGCCTAGGTATCTAATATAAGGAGATATAAAAATGCCACCAGAAAAGAAAGGAAAACCGACGGGGCCGATTAAAGTAAAAATTCAGCTTCCAGCGGGACGTGCAACCCCAGGACCACCAGTTGGTTCGTCACTTGGGCCACACGGAATCAACATCGGAGCGTTCGTGCAAGATTTCAACGCACAAACTGCTTCACAAGCGGGAATGATTATTCCAGTTGAACTGACAATCAACCCAGACAGAACATTTACATTCGTTCTAAAAACACCTCCAGCAGCAGTTCTAATCAGAAAGAAAATTGGAATTGAAAGCGGAAGTGCGAAGCCACACAAAGAAAAAGTGGGCAAAATCACAAAAGCTCAAATCAGAGAAATTGCAGAAACAAAAATGACTGATTTAAACACAAAAAATATTGAAGCTGCAATGAGCATGATTGAAGGCACTTGCAGACAAATGGGCGTTGAAGTTATAAAAGACTAGCATCCCAAAAAGGAAATACCACTTCCTTAAACAGTGGGAGAAATAAAATTCAAAAGGAAAAAATAAAATGAAAGTAGCAAAAAACTATCAAAAGAAAGTTGAAGCATACAACAGACAAGAAATGTATGCAGCAGAAGACGCAATGAAAATTGTGGTTAAAAACGCAACAGCAAAGTTTGACGAAACAGTTGAAGTTCACATCAAACTTGGTGTAGACGGAACAAAAGCAGACCAGCAGGTTAGAGGAACGGTTGTTCTTCCGGCCGGAACTGGAAAAAAAGTTAAAGTTCTTGTAATCGCAAAAGGCGACAAAGCAGACGAAGCGAAAAAAGCGGGAGCAGATATTGTTGGTGGAGATGAGATGATTGCAAAAATTGCAGGCGGTTTCTTAGATTTCGACGTGTGTATCACAACACCAGACATGATGCCAATGCTTGGACGTGTTGCAAGACAACTTGGTCCAAAAGGCTTGATGCCAAACCCAAAATCTGGAACAGTTACAACTGATATCAAAAAAGCAGTTGACGATGTTAAAGGCGGAAAAGTTGAATATCGTCTAGACAAACAAAACATTGTTCACACAATTCTTGGAAAAGCAAGTTTTGGCGACAAAAAACTTATGCAAAACTATGATGCTCTTATTGCAGCAATCATAAAAGCAAAACCATCAGCAGCAAAAGGTGTATACCTAAAGTCGATTACGGTTACCAGCACAATGGGACCTGGAGTTAAAGTTAAACCAATCGTTTAATTTTGATTATTGAAGGAGAAAAGAGATGAGCACAAAAAGAACATTCAAGCCAAAAAAAGGCAGAAGAAATAAAGTTCACGGGTTTCGTGCAAGAATGAAGTCTACTGGCGGAAGAAAAGTTTTAAAACACAGAAGACAAACAGGAAGAAAAAGACTTACAACTGCAAACCACAAACACGTTGACTAATCATTTTGATTGTAAGGGTCGCATCACATGCGACCCTTTTTTATGATATAATTAGTAATGAAGAAAAGACAGACAACATTGGTTCTAGTAAGAGTTGGTGGCAGAATTTTGCTTCCGATGAAGAAGCGTGGTTTAGGCGTGGGGAAATATAACGGTTATGGCGGAAAACGCGAAGAAGGCGAAACAATAGAAGAAGCTGCAATAAGAGAAACTTTTGAAGAAGGCAACTTCACTCCTAAGAATTTGAAAAAGATTGCAATAAACACATTCGAACTTTTTTGGAAAGGGGAATGGATGCAGCAAGAATGCCACATCTTTTTTGCAGACTCATACGAAGGCACTCCAGCCGAAACAGAAGAAATGAGCCCGCATTGGTTTGATGTGGACAAAATTCCATACGACAAAATGTGGTCAGACGACATTCATTGGCTTCCGCTTGTTATGGCTGGCAAAAAACTTGAATGCTTTTTTAAGTTCGACGAAGACAACGAAATACAAAACTATACAATAAAAGAAGTAGAGAGTTTATAGTTTGAAATTGTTTTGTTCATCTCATGTTTTTAAGTGTATGTTAGTTTTGTAAAAATTCTAATGTTACGCTAAACAAAACATGGACTCACAAAATCAATTTAAAACTAAAACTCTAGTTCTCTACCCATAAATCTGAATACGGGCGATAGGTATATCTACAAAGAACCTCTCGCTCTTTTTCTACTCCGTCTTCATAGGTCATTCGCCAGGTCTCTGTTTTCCAGCCGGGCGTTCCAATACGTACACGCTTTAGAGTTTTGATTGGCTCTTCTTCAAGAACATCACTATCTCTTTCAAATAGATAGTCCCATTCGCCTTTGTTTTTGATGATTTGTTTTTCTGGAATAGGGGCAGTCTGCGTGGCTTCGACTTTAAGTTTATAAACTAAACTGTCCTCAGGCAGCCCAAGAAACGAAATCACCGCTGTGTTTTTAACTTTCTTTGCATCAATCATCACGGGTTCAGGGAATGGGTTTCTTATTTTTAAATCGCTGCTGCCAAAATTCACCATTGCATCTCTGCCCTTTGCCACATAAGAAACCGGCACAGAGTGAGGGTTGGCTTCAATAATATCTAAGCCACTTAGCGCCGCCGCATTGAAAAGCGTTGTGCTGACTTGACACACGCCGCCGCCATCGCCTTTTTTGTATATGCCGTTTGAAATTATGGTTGATTCTTTATAGCCGTTTGCTTCAATTCGTCTGCCAGTGGTTTTGTTGAAACTAAACACCTCGCCAGGGTTTATGATTTTTCCATCAATTGCCCTAAGTGCCGTTGCAATGTTTTCTGTGCGGTTGATTTGACCGGCGTCGAATGTTGTTTGGAATGTTGCCGCGTTTGCTGTAGGGGCTGCATCACTATGCAGCCCACACGGGTCGCATAATGATGCGACCCCTACAAACACAATAAATAGAAATATTGGAACTATATGCCATCTTGTTTTCACACTTTAGTTTGTGCGTTTTTTATGATAAAATTATATATGCTAGAAAAACAACACAGACTAAGAAAACGAACAGAGTTTGCATATAGCTTTGCCAAAGGAAAAAAGCAAGGCAACAAACTTTTGACGCTAGTGATATTTAAGCGAAAAGATAAACTTCTTCGCATTGGTTTTTCTGTGTCTAAAAAATGCGGCAAGGCAGTTGTGCGAAACAAAATCAGACGTCAACTTAGAGCAATTGTGCGTGAACTGATTCAAAACAAACAGATTGAACTGGGGCACAACTTGGTCTTTATAGCAAAGGATGTTATAATAAATGCAACGTTTGGCGAGATGAAAGAAGCAATAGAACAAATTCTTAAATCAAACGGACTTATTACAGGAGAAAAAGAATAAAATGTTTGGGCTATTTAAAAAGAATAAACTTCCAAAACTATATCACGAAGCAGAAATTGCTTTGCTTGAACACCATATAAACAAACATTTTGGACACTTCGAAAATGTTATGCACGAAATGGTTTCACCAGACATCCATGTGGATGTTATTTTGGTTGAGCCATCAGCAGAAAGAAACTACTACACACTTGTGACAATGGGCATGGGTGCACACACGCAAAACGCTCCAAAAGGGTATGACGAGCATATCGAACTTTTTATTTGTCTTCCAGCAGACTGGGACATCAAATCATCAGCTGATGGTGATTTTTGGCCTATTGGATTATTGAAGTTCTTAGCTCGACTTCCAATAGGCAACAACACATGGCTAGGCTATGGGCACACAATTCCAAACATCACACAAATCAATGGAAAACTTACAGAGTTTCCATATGCCAGCAACACCAAGCTAAGCGGGGCAATCATAACGCACCCGACACAATTTCCTGAAGAATCTCATGTTTGCAAAATTCCAACAGGAAAGAACGTTCGTTTCTTTCAAGTGGTTCCAATCTACCCAGAAGAAATGGATGCAAAACTTATTCACGGCGCAGATGCGCTCTTAAAACTGTTCGACTACGCAAGACCTGTTGACATAAACAGAAAACTTGCAGTGAAAACTGCAGAAGAAATTCAGAAAGAAATTGAAGAGATGAAAAAGAAAATGTAGGGGTCGCACCTTAGAGAGACCCGAAAAGGAAATAAAATGAAAATTACACAAATAAAAAATATTAAAATAGGTGAAGTAAACAAAGTTTCAGGGTGGATTGAAAACATTAGAGACAAAAAAAGTATGGCTTTTGTTGTGCTTAGAGACAACACCGGCAAACTTCAAATCACAATAAACAAAGAAGAAACACCAGAACTTGTTGATGTTGTTTCAAGTCTTACGCTTCACGGCGTTGCAACTTTCACAGGAAAAGTTGTTGCAAGCGAGTTTGTGAAGATGGGTGGCATGGAAATGCTTCCAACTGCAATTGTTGTTGAATCTAGGGCAGAAGCGCTTCCAATTCAAGATGATGCAGAATTTGGTCTTAAACTAGACTATAGATGGCTTCCAATGAGAGACGAAAGAGACCAGTTGATGTTTAAAGTTCAGACAACATTCCAACACAGCATAAGAGAGTTTTTGGTTAAGAGCGAATTTGTTGAAATTCACAGTCCAAAAATCTTGGGTGCACCAAGCGAATCTGGCAGCGAAGTGTTTGAAGTTAAATATTTCGAAGGCAAGGCATATCTTGCACAAAGCCCGCAGTTCTATAAACAAATGGCGATGGCTGGAGGACTTGGAAAAGTTTTTGAATTTGGTCCAGTGTTTAGAGCAGAAAAATCTTTCACAAGCCAACACTCAACAGAATTTACTGGCTTTGATATCGAGATGAGCTATATCAGCGACCCAAAAGAAATTAAAGTGTTTGAATCTAAACTTTTGGTTAAAGTTCTTACAGATGTAAAAAAGAAACATGGAGAAGACATAAAAAGAGTTTTTGGTGCAGATGTTGTTGTTCCAAAACTTCCGTTTCCAGTTATGTCTCTAAAAGAAATCTATAAAGAAATCAGAGCACGCTATGGCTTCAAGTTTGAAAACGAAGCAAATATGACAAAGAAGCAAATTCAAACTGCAGAAGGCGACTTAACAAAAGCGGCTGAAATTCTTTGTGGAAAACTTTCAATAGATAAGTTTGGTCACGAGTTTTTGTTTGCAACAGGCTATGCAAAAGAAAACAGAGCGTTCTATCACATGAGAGACAACAAAGAAGTTCCAAAAGGGTTTGACCTTATTTGGAAAGGCGTTGAAATCAACACAGGCGCAATCAGAGAACATAGATACGATGTTCTTGTTAAACAAGCAAACGAACGCGGACTTAAAAAAGATGTTGAGTTCTATCTAGAGTTCTTCAAATACGGCTGCCCTCCACATGGCGGCTTTGGAATGGGCCTAGACCGCTTCACAGCACTGCTTCTAAACATACCAACAATCAAAGAAGCAATGTTCCTTGTGCGAACACCATCAAGATTATCACCGTAATTTGAGAAAACTCGTTCAAAACGAGTTTTCTTTTTTTAAAGCATGATATACTAAAAACCTAAGGGAGTAAATAAATGTTAAACCAAATTCTAATAACCCCACCAACAGATGGCGCTTGGCCACTGACAAGATTGTTCATCAACATGATTGAAAGCATTCACTCGAGTGTGCTTAGTTATGCGATTGCAATTTTGTTGGTTGTTCTGATTATCAGACTTGTGATGTTGCCAATGGATGTGTGGCAAAGATACACACAAAAGACAATGACTGCAGGTCAAAGAAAAATGGGCCCAGACCTTGCAAAAATTCAGAAGGCATATGGGCACGACAGACAACTTCTTGCAAGAAAGCAAATGGATGTCTATAGAAAGCACGGAGTGAGACCTCTTGCAAACCTTGGAACAATGATGCTAAACATTGGTTTGACGATGTTTATTCTGATTACGATGATTAACGCAATCAACCGTGTTTCTCTCTATAAAATAGACGACCAGTTTGCACAGCTAAACAGCACATTCGTTTCATCAATCGTTTTGCAACTTAAAGCAGAAGACCTTGTTTCGCCAGCGGACGTTTATAGACTAGATAATGCATCAGCCTCAGATAAAGATAAAATTAAAAACGAAATTTTCTTAATCTATTTTGACGACATAACAGACCCAATGATTGCAAACGCTCAGGGCGTTGTGTATAACACATATCAAGACAGAAGAAACGGACTTAAAGAAAGATTTTTGTGGATTGAAAACATTTGGAGAAGAGACGCAAACGTTGCTCCAATTCCAACATATGCTGAAGCAGAAATGAGCGGAGACTCGAGAAACTATTTCATTGCAACATTCAATCTAAACAACTGGGCAACGCTTAGAGATTCTGGAATTTTGGTTGAATTGATTGAAGAAAATCCAACTCAAATCAGACAGTGGGACATTTTGGGAACAGTTATAAGAAACAACCTAGAAGATGTAAACACATATCTAACAACAACAGATTTAACAATAAACAACGAACCAGCAAGGCTTTTCTGGGACAGCCCAGCAGGCACTGAACTTACACACAACACTGCGGTTATTGCTCTTATGCAAAACGCAGCAAACTATGATGCAACTGTGGCTTATATGCTTACAAACTTCCAACCAGAACTTATGCAAGCCTTGACAGCAGAAGGGCAGCAAAGAACAAATCTAAGCAGATTCCTTCTTGAAGAAAGATACGACATGGTTATGATGGGAAGCTTGCAACCAATCAACGATGCAAGAAAAGGCAGAAACTCTTATTGGAACGGATATTTCCTTCTTCCAATTCTTGTTGCGGGCGTGACGTTCCTTTCTGTTTGGATTATGAGATGGCAAAACAAACAAAAGAATGTTGACCCAAGAAAACAAAGCGACCAAGAAAAAACACAAGAAAAGATGCAAAAGTTTACGCTTATTCTTATGCCAACAATCATGTTGATTTTCGCATTCAACTTTGCCAGCACGCTTTCGATTTATATCTTGTTCTCACAAATCTTCTCAACCGGGCTAAGTTTTGGAATAAATCCATTTGTGAATTGGCTTGTTAAGAAAAAAGAAGAAAGCATGAAGAACAAACCAATGGTTCTTGCTTCAGCAAACGAAGCTCCAACAAAAGGCCGTTTGGAGATGATGAAAGAAAACATGGACAGAAAGAGAGCAGAAAGAAAAGCTGCAATGGCAGGAAAGCCAAAAAAAGCAAACACAAGACCAGTAACAAAAGAACCAAAAATTGACGTGAATGATTATAAACGTCCTAAACTGTAAAAAGTAGGGGTCGCACCGCAGTGCGACCTTTTTTGTGATATAATGGAGAGTAGATGAAACTTACCATAGTCAAAGGAAAAACTGTATATAGTGCGAGTGATGAGGCTATAAGACAGCTTGGCTCTTTTGATGTTCTGGAAAGAATTAATGTTGTTGTTCCAGATGCTGCTTCTTTGCTTACCGAAAGGCAGATTTTAAACGTTCTAAACATAGACGGCTATTTCAATTTCGACGTGACAACAAAAAACAGAATTGCAAATGAAATCACAAAAAGTTCAAACATAAAACCACTTTCAAACTTTGCTATGGTTGCAATTGTTAAAGACATTCTTGCAAAAAACCAACATAAACTTAAGAGTTTCAAAAACAGCACAAAGAACATAAACTTCTCAAAAGAGTTATATCAAACAATTCTGCAGATTAAGTCTAGCGGGCTTACTCCCGACGAATTGAAAGTTGATGCAAAATTGTCGACGGGTTTAACTTTAAAAATTGAAGATATAAAACTTGTGTGGAAAGAATATGAAAAGATTGTTGAAACGCTTTCCGATGAGCCAAGCAAGTTTGAAGAAGCAATCAAAAGATGTGTGACATCGGACTTTGTCAAAAACAGTCACTTTGCGTTTTTAAACTTCCTTGACTTAACATATCTAGATTTAGAGTTTATAAAAGCCTTAACAAAACATTCTAAGTCTGTTGTGGTTTCAACAAGTTCTAGTGCAATTGAAAACAACCTTAAAGCCGTTGCCGAAAGGCTTGGTTTTAAACCGATTGTTGTTGAAACAAAAAACTTTAAAACAAAAGAGCAAGAACATCTTTTGGAAAACGTTTTCAAGTTCGACGCTGCGGCTTATAAAAAAGAAGGTACAACTTCAGCATTTACCACAGTTCAATATGAAACCGTTAGAGAAGAAGTGTATAGCACCATTTCAAAAATCTGCGAGTTGAAAACAGACTTAAATGATGTTGCCGTTGCAGTGACAAGCATTGCAACATATAAAAATGAAATTGAATCTATTTGCAACATGCTAGACGTTTCATATAGCATTTTGGAAGAAACACCGCTTTCAACTTTTGCGTTTCCTAAATTTATTTTAGGAATAGTTAAAGTTTTTAAATCGGGTTTCAACCGCGACGACTTCTTGGAACTTTCAAAAAACAAATTCTCTGGTCTAACCATTGAAGAAAACAACAGCCTAGAAACATTCATGGACAAGAAAGGCATTGAGGCATATCAAATCATAGACCACAAAAAAACAAAACATGAGAGCGTTTCAAAACTTGTCGCACCGCTTCTTAAACAATATGAAAAATATAGAACTGCAAAAACAGTAGATTCAAAGGCAGCAGCTGTTCTAAACACTGCTGTAGGGGTCGCACATCTTTGCGACCCGCAACACGATGAACACCATAAAAAGACAATTGAAATTCTGGCAGAACTTGCAAACCTTCCTTTTGTTATCGAATGCGACGACTTGGAATTTTTCAACATTCTGTCGACTGCTCTAAACTCCAGAACAATACGAAAAATTTCACCTAAACTAAATGCACTAAAAATCTATGACATAAACCAAAGCCAAGTTGAAAGATGTAAGCATTTGTTTATTCTAGGCGCTCACGAGGGAGCATTTCCAACAAAGAAACTAAACACGGGTTTATTGCTAGATGAGGATTTGGAGGCATTTGGTGAAAACAAAGAGAAGAAGATTGAGCCGACAATCAGGCACATAAACCAAAAGGCACAGGAAAAATGCTTAGACCTTTTGACAGTTTCAGATTTTGTGGACATAAGTTTTTCAACCATTGTAAACGGCGAAGAACAAAAAGAAAGTTTGCTGTTGTTTGAAATCAAAAAACTGCTTGGGCTGAAGAGTGAAAAAGTTAAAAGAAAAATGCCAAACATTAAAGAAACCAAAACAAAGCGCGAAATGTTTTGGCTATACTCCGAGCTTTCAAAAAAAGCAATAGAGAAAGACAAAGAACTGGAACTTGATAAAGAAAGAATGAAAACGCTTTCGGTTTTGAGTGAGGTTTTTAAAAACGAATCGAAAACAAATATTGACTATAAAATCAAAAACAGCAAAGAACTTTTCCTTGGAGCAGAAGAAAAGCCAGAAATCTATCCAACAAAACTGGAAAGTTTTTTCAAATGTCCATTTAGAAACTTTCTTGACAATGGAATACGAGCAAAAGAAAAGGAATATTCCGAAGCAAGAGCACTCGACATTGGAAACATATATCACGACTTTTTTGAAGAATTTGTGAAAGTTCTTATCGAGTTGGAGCCAAAACATTTCAATGGGTTTATGCTTACGCCAAGTTTGACAAAAAAAGCAGAAGCAGTTATGAAAGAAGTTCTTCTAAAAAAAGACTATAAAGAGTTGCTTGAAAAACCAGAAAACAAAATGCTTCTTAAAATTGTTAAAGCAGAAACACCAAAACTTGCTTACAACATTTTATATCATCATGTTTCATCAAATTTTAGACCAACCAAAAAGAGTTTAGAAAAGAAAATAAATTTAGACATGGGTGATTTTATTCTAAAAGGAAAAGCAGACAGAGTTGATTTTTGCGAGAATCAGTTTAGAATAATCGACTATAAAACAGGAAGCAGCGAAAAGAAATTCAGTTTTGCGGAACTGTTCTATGGGCAAGCATTGCAACTTCCGCTATATGCCTTAGGCGTTCAGTCTGAAACAAAAAAGAAAGCGGTTGGAATTTTCTATTATCCAGCGCATAACAAGAAAAAAGAAAACGAGTTTTCAGCAAGGCTTTCTGGTCCAGTGCTTAACGACATCATCGTCCTAAGAAACCTCGATAACGCCTTTAACAGAGACTATGAAGCAGAGAATGGAATCATAAGCGAGACCATCACAGCCGCAATCAATAAAGCAGGAACGAGAGAAAACCGATGGCACTATCCTAAGTCTATGCTAGACAATTCAGATTTCGAAAAAATGCTTGACTATGCAAAATCCGTAACGAAATCTGGGGTTGGAGAAATTCTTAAGGGTCATGTTGAACCGAGTGTGCTTGAAGACCAACGCCTGCCATGTGAGTTCTGCCCATATATGAAACTGGGGCAATGCGAAAACAAAATTTTAAGAACCAAGAAAAACATAAAAATGTAGGGGTTGCACCTGAGAGCAACCCGAAACAAAGGAGGAACAAGTATGGATAGAACAGAAAACCAAAAACTGGCAATCACACTAGACGGCAAAAACCTGCTTGTTTCTGCTGGTGCTGGCTCTGGAAAAACAACAACAATGATTTCAAGAATCAAAAGACTTATTGAAGAAGGCAAGGCAAGTGCACACAACATTCTTGTTTTGACATACACAAACGCTTCCGCTGCAGACATGAGGCATAAACTTTATAAGAGTCTATACGAAGCAAAGAAAACAAAAAAAGTTACAGACGCACTGCTTGATTTAGGAATAGCAGACATTTCAACAATTCACGCGTTTTCTGCAAAACTGATTAGAACATATTTCTATCATATCGGAACAGACCCAGCATTTGTTATGCTGACCGAAAACGAGCAGGAGCTGCTTAAAAACAATGCACTGGAAACAACAATCCTTGAGTTTCTTCCAAAAACAGACTTTCACGAGTTCTTCAACTTCTATGGAAAGAAAAGAAACATCAACGACATCAAAGAGATGGTGCTTGCAATTTGGGAGTTTCTAAGAAGTATTCCAAACAGAAAAGAGTTTTTGGATGATTTATTTAATGTTCATTATTCAACTGATTTAGAAAAAAATACTCAGTTTAACAAGCAGATTTTAAGCATCAGAAAATCTCTTGAAATACTTATTTTAAGAACTGAAGAACATAGAACATATTGCGATGAGTTTGGTTATAGAAAGATGACGATGTATCTGCAAGGGATGCTTTCTGGTCTACAACTTTTAGATAACATTAGTGATAACAAAACTTTCTTTGAAGTGTTGATGCAATTTGATTCTCCTGAAACACCACCAGGAAAAGGTTTAAGCGAAGAAGAAGCGGAAATTAAGAAAGAAATAACTAAGTTTAAAAACGAAGTAAAAAAAGTTCTTGAAGATGCAAAAGCTGGCTTTGGCGTGAGCACTGTGGAAGAACTTAAAGAACAACTAGGGACAAACCTAGAAGGAATAAAAAAACTTCTGGAGATTGAAGCAAAGTTTTCTAGCCGATATTCAAGAATTAAGGAAGAGCGAGCACTCTTAGATTTTAATGATTTAGAAGAAAAAGCAATTAAACTTTTGGAAAACGAAGCAGTGCGTGAAGAAATCAAAAATAAATACACTCATATTTTTGTTGATGAATATCAAGATATCAACAGCATGCAAAACACAATATTGGAAAGATGTCAAAAGTTAGACAATATGTTTTTTGTTGGTGATGTGAAGCAAAGCATCTATGGCTTTAGACGTGCAAACCCGCAGATTATTATTGAAAAACTTCTTGAATATAAAAAAGAAGAAAACGAAACC
>WQZR01000015.1 GCA_009780625.1 Bacillota bacterium
GCTTTGAAATGATTCTTTTTGTTTTTATCATTTTTCTTACTTAATATAAGAGCAATGTTCCAATATTCTTCTGGTTTAAAGTTTCTGATTTCTTCTTCTCTATCAACAACAATTTTAAGTGTTGCAGATTGAACACGGCCAGCAGAAAGTTTTGCACCTGAAATCTTTTTGTTTAGATATGGGCTTAGTTTATAACCAACAAGTCTATCCAGAACACGTCTTGCTTGATATGCGTCAACCAGGTCTAGGTTTATGGCTCTAGGAACTTTAAGTGCTTCTTCAATTGCTTTCTTTGAAATTTCGTTAAACACAATTCTAACTGGAGCAGTTTCATCAATTCCTAAGATTCTTGCAATATGCCAACTGATTGCTTCCCCTTCTCTATCAGGGTCGGTTGCAAGCAGAATTTCGTCTGCTGTTTTTGCTTTCAGTTTTAATGTCTTTTCGATATCTTTTTTATCTGGCATTGTTGTGTAGCTTGGTTCGAAGTTTTTTTCTATACTTACTGCCAGAGTTTTTTTAGGTAAATCAACAACGTGACCCTTTGTAGGAAAAACTTCATAGCCACTGCCTAGAAATTTTTTTATTGAGTCTTTTTTACCAGCACCTTCGATTACAACTAATTTCATATATACTCCCTTATTTTAAACAGTATAAACCGTCTTTGATTTCAACTATGCCTTTAACCTGTAAAACGGTTAGTGTGGAATTTACAACTTTTGCATCTAAGCCAGAGTGAGTTGCAATTTCAGTTTTTGAAAGCGAGTTATAGCCTATTGTGTTCACGATTTGCTTTTCGCCTTCGTTCAATGTAGCATAGATTTTTATAAAGTTAAAACTTTTTTTAGCCTCTTGTTTCTCGTTTAACTCTTCTTTCTTTTCGGTTTGAGGTTTAACTTTTTTGGGTTTACTTTCTTTTTTTGGAATTTTATTTTGATTTCCTTCAAGCCTATCTAGGAAATCAAGCACTTCGTCTGGACTTATTGTAAACGCTTGTGGATATGCTTTTATGGCAAGCAGGTTTCCTTCGCTTGCAGTGCGTTCAATCTCTGCAGGCACAACAAAAACATCTTTTCCATATTCTATTGCAAAGTTGAATGTGTGAAGCGCTCCCGATTTTTTGCCCATTTGCGGAAACACGTTCGCATCAGAAAGAGCAGCAATGATTCTATTTCTTGTTGGAAAGTTGTGTGGCATGATGTCTTTTGTTGGAGGGTATTCACTCAGAAGCAAACCATCTTTTGCAATCTTTTCTGCAAGCTCTGCATTTTGTTTTGGATATATTCTATTAAAACCACCACCAAGAACTGCAATGGTTCCGCTTCCGGCCTTCAATGCTTCTTCGTGTGCGATTGTGTCAATGCCCTGAGCAAGACCACTTACAAGAACAACTCCGTGCGAAGCAAGTTTAGATGCAAAGATTTTAGCAACACGTGTTCCATAGCCATCTGGAAGCCTTGTTCCGATAATACTTGCTGTCTTTTGGTCGATATATCTTAAGTCGCCTTTATAGAAAAGCAGATGAAAAACTTGTGCATCAATTGCTTCTTGGACTTTTCTTGGAACGTATTTTGAAAACTTAGTTAGAACTTTTGTGTTGTCTTTTTTAAGCACATCAAGCATGTCGCTAAGAATTTTTTCTGTTGCAAGCCAGCCCCATTCTTCAGCCTTATCTCTTCCAACAATCTCGGCAAGCTTTTCATCACGCTTATTGAATGCCCCAAAAACGTTTTCATAAGACTTATATATAGAGAAGAGTTCTGTAATCTTTGCATTGCTGACAGATATATATGAAAGCCATGTTAAATATTTTTCCTCTGCGTTATAAAACATACTTAAGATTATATCTGTGATTTTCCAAAACTCCAACAAAAAAGAGCCCGTAGGCTCTTTTTGAAATTTTGTCTTCTTATATAATAAAGAAATAGTCTAGTGCAACAAGAACGAAACCCGCTGCAACAAAACACAATGCAACGATGTTAAGCGTCCAAACTTTTGTGTCGTAAAATTTGATTTCGCTTTTTTCGATGTTTCTAAGTCTTGCAACAATTGGCTTTGCCATAATTGCCAAAGACGCTCCAAGAATTGCAAAAAGAATTGCAGCAACAATATGCACCTGCAAAACAAAAGCCAGCAAATCTGTGAATAAGTCTACGAAATATTGTGAAGTTACGAAATCAAACATTTTCTCTTCCTCTCTTTATAATTTAGTATATATCAATCATCTCAATTTGTCAATATATGTTTTTTCTTTATACCTTATAAAAGTGCTTATTTTGTAAATATATGTTAAAATATAAGTATGAAAACTGCTCCGTATAAACCAAGCCCAATGGTTGCGAAGTTAATTATGCTTTATGTGCTAGAAAAAATGGATATTCCTCTAACGGAGTATTCTATTCTTGAAATTGTGACAAGCAGCAACGACTGGCTTAACTATATGGATGCAAAAGTTATTTTGTTGGATTTAGTTGATGTTGGTTTTGTTAAATTTATGGGCGAAGGACGTGAGAGAAAATACTCCCTCACTCACGACGGAAGAAGTTGCTTGAGTTATTATTTCCAAAGAATTCCTGCAACACTTAGAGAAGAGATTTTGGAATATTCAAAAAAATCTCGTGCAACGCTTAAACGTAATCAAGAATATCTTTCAGACTTCTATAAAGTTACAGATGGCGAATATATGATTAACCTTAAAATCAAAGACAGTGCAAGTTATGAACCAATGCTTGAAATCAACCTTAAAACCAATTCCAGACAACAGGCAATCATCGTATACAAAAAATGGAAAGCAGTTGCTCCGCAAATCTATGAAATGCTTATATCAAACCTGTTTGAAGAGTAACAAAAAAAACGCCGATGGCGTTTTTTTCTTTCTTATTTTTTGAAGAATGCAAGTCCAACACAGTTTGGACCAATATGTGTTCCAACTGTTGGGCCGATGTCTCTAATCACAATATTTTCTATATTCGCTCTTTCCTTAAGTTTTGCTGCAAGCTTTTTTCCAAGTTCTAGGTTGTTTGAGTGACCTACGTATACAGGTTTAGATAAATCAATTTCTTCTTTTGTTCCAAGCTCAATAATTTTATTGAAAGCTTTTTGTTGCCCAAATTCTTTTCCGATGTTTTCAACCATCTTGTCTCTGATTGTGATGATTGGTTTTATGTTTAGAAGTGTTCCAATAACCGCTGCAGTTGGTTTAATTCTTCCGCCTCGTTTTAGGTATTTCAAGTCCTCAACGTTTGCATAGAGTGTTGATTTAGGCTTTAGCCTCTCAAGTTCGTCATACGTCTCTTTGGCTGTCTTGCCTTCATTTCTAAGCCTAATAGCTTCAAAAACAAACTTGCCTAGTTGCAATGTTACAGTCTCACTGTCAAAAGCATATACTTTATTTTTAGAATCCTTTTCCACTTCTTTTTTAAACTTTTCAATAACAGAAAAGGTTGCGCTCATTCCACTTGAAATTGAAACAAACAAAACATCTTTGTTGCCAAGATGTGCCATAGCAGCATTCTCAATCGCCTCATATGTCAACTGAGAAGTTTTTGCTGGCTCTTCTGTCGCTTCCAGTTTCTTATAGAACTCGCTAAAACTTAAATTAATTCCGTCTTGATATACCTCTTCGCCCCAATTGACGCTTATAGGCAGAACTGTGATTCCAAGTTGCTTTGCTTCCTTTTGTGTGATGTCTGAACTGCTGTCCGTTACGATATAAAATTTCTTTTCCATATTACTCTTTCTCCTCTCCTTGTTGATGAATGTTGGCTATAATCATTGGCAACTTTTTGATTGTTCTTCTTATAGCTGTTGCAAACACTGTGATGATTGTTGCAAACAATGCTGCCACCCAAAACACCCATAAATGATTTACAATCATAAGCGTTGTGAACGATGCATGCAGAGCGACGCTGATGCTGAAATAGAACGCGGCGGCTGAAGCAATAAACTTCCATCTGACCGCATAAAATCCGCCAGCAATAAACGCCGAAAGCACTGCAGGTGGAATTGAATATAGTATTGCAAGCCAAGAATATTCCCAGCCTGGAATTTCTGCAAGAAAAATAAACACCAGAAAACCAATTGCAAGAAAAATCACAAAATTCATAAGTGCAAAATATATGCGGTTTATTTTTTTATCGAGCTTTGGTATTTCGGAAATCAAGTTGTCAACACTTGTATTAAAAAACAACGCTATTTGAGTCAGTGTGAAAGCGTCTGGGGCTCCTTCGCCTCTTTCCCACTTAGATATAGACTTATCGCTATAGCCAAGTTTAGTCGCCAATTGTCCTTGTGTTAGGTTTCTAGAACGTCTGAAAAGCAACAAATTCTTGGCAAGTTTCTTGTTAAACTCTTGCTCTTTTTCAACTCTTGAAACTTCTTTTGTTTCTTCTGTTTTATTTTTGTTTTCTGTCATTATACTTAACAGTATAGCAGATAGTAGAAATAACGCCAAACATTTCAGACGCATATCTATTTTTTATGGACAGCACTCTACTATCAAAATACCTCACTCTACTATCGGTGGAGAGGCTCCACGGCATTTTGAGCTATGTCTATCGGCGGTCACTTTATATCTATTTTCTCTAGAATGTAGTAAAAAAGGCGTGGAAACGCCTCTCTTCTGGTGCTCTTTAGCTCTATTTTGTTGATTTTCTATAGCGAATAGCCGTATTCAATCATGTGTCTAACAAATTTTTCTCGCACAACTTCAATTTCAGCAGATGTTAGAGTTTTTTCTCTACTTCCAATTGTGATTTCAACCGTGAATGTTTTTCTGCCATTTCCAACGTCATAATCTGTGATAAATCGCTTAGACATAGCAAATTCATCTCTAAAAGACATCATTGCTTTTTCAAATTCGAAGTATTTCGTCTCTTCCCCAACCACAAAAGTAAAGTCGCTGGTTGTTGTTGGGAACCTTGAAGTTGATTCAATCTCAGTTGTTCCAACTTTTATGCCCAGAAGTTCTTCAAATCTGATTTCAAGCATGGCGATTGTTTTATATCTGTCGATGTTTTTTCTTATTCTTGGATTGATTAGTCCAAACACACCTATAAATATGTCGCCACAATAAACACTGAATGTGTTATTGATGTGAAAATTGTTTTCATGTAGTGGAATATTGCATTCGTCTTTATATGGAATGATTCTAATTTTTGCATTAAAGTTATTGTTAAACATTGAGTGGAGCAAATCTCTCATTTCTTCAAGAGCATCTTTATCCTCCTCCCCTGTTGCAATGATTGCCGAAAGCCTCTTTGCTTCTTTGGAATCGCTTCCCATGATTTTCCCTATTTCAAAAACTCTAATTTCGCTTTGAGTTTTTTTGTTTTGCTCAACAACTTTGATTAAGCTTGAATATAGTTTTGTTCTTAAATCGTTATTATCTTTGTTTACGCTATTCATTGTTCTAAGAACTGATTTATCAACAATTCCAAGTCTTTGGTTTAGTTTTGTATCACTCCAAATATATGTGTGGACTTCGTTAAAACCAGACTGAGCGAAATGTTTTTTAACCTCTTGTTCAACAACAAATCCTCTTGGTTGCGGGTTGCCTTCTATGTTCATTGTTGGAGCCGCTGGCAATATGCTTGCATAGCCAACAATTCTTGCATATTCTTCAACCAGACATTCAGCAAACTTCACGTCTTTTGTTGCACGCCAAGATGGAACCAAAACATTCATTTCAGTTTTATTTTTTGTTACAACAAAGCCTAAACGTGTTAGAACTTTTTCTATATCCCCTGCTTTAGACTCCTTACCCATATAGCCGTCGATAAAACTCTTTGTTATTCTAAGGTTTATTGCTTTATGTGGGTTTGGATAGTTGTCTGCCAAACCACTTGAAACAACTGCGTTTTTATTTGCTTTTTTAAGAAGATAATAGAATCTGTCTATTGCAAGAAGCGTCAGCTCTGGGTCTAGAGTCTTTTCGTATCTCTTTGATGCTTCCGTGTATACGCCAAGATTTGTTCTTGTTCTTCTGATGCTTGTTGCATCGAATGTTGCAGATTCCAAAATCATGTTTGTTGTGTTTTCATCAGTTTTTGCATCATCACAACCGATTACACCAGCAATCGCCTCAACCTTGTTGTTTATGTTGATTGTTAGAGCATTTGCTGGAAGTGTTCTGTCTTTGTTGTCCAGAGTTCTTACAGGTGTTCCAACAACTCCTTGCTCAACTGAAATTTCGCATTTTTTGCTTGGCTTAAGTTTGTTGAAGCAGAATGCGTGCATTGGTTGACCAATGTCTAGCATCACATAGTTTGTGATATCTGAAAGCATATTTACCGATTTATTTCCAAGCATATTCAACCTAACAAAAATGTCGAGCGGTGCGCTTTCGTTTTTGATGTTTGAAAACTTAATAGCCGAATATCTTCTACATAATTCTTTATTTTCGATTTTTACTTTAATCTGTTCAGTCTGAAGCGCTGCTTCTTCTTTAACTCCAAGAGTTTTTGGAGCTTTAAGTTTTAAATCAAATATTGCAGCAATTTCTCTAGCAAAGCCATAGTGACAAAATAGGTCTGGCCTGTTTGTTATGCTCTTTGGGTCTACATGTAAGATTGTATCTCTATATCCAACAACAGTTTCTAGAGCAAGTCCAAGTTTTGTGTTGTTTGGAAGCTCTATAATCGTTTCCTGGCGTTCTTCACATATTCCAAGCTCATCGGCAGATAGACACATCCCGTTGCTCTCATGCCCTCTAATGACTGTTTTTGCAACCGTCATTTCACCAAGTCTTGCGCCAGCAGGACTAAAACAAACAACAAGCCCGGCTCTAGCATTTGGAGCTCCACAAACAACATCAAGAAGTTTGCCGTCCCCTGCGTCTACTTTAAGTGCTGAAAGTTTTGTTCCTTCAATTGCTTCTCTTGTGACAATCTTTGCTGTGATTAGATTTGTTCTATCTTGACCTCTTTCCTCAATCAACTCAACTTCTGCAGTTGAAAGAGAAAGCCTTTCAGCCAAAGTTTTCACACTGATTTTTGATGTGTCAACATAGTCGTTTAACCAGTTTAATGATAATTTCATTCTATTCTCCTACCTTATTTCAATCCAAACTGCTTTAAGAAGTTTAAGTTGTGCAGTTCTCTTATATCTTTAATTCCATATTTAAGTGTTGCAAATCTTGTGAGACCCATGCCAAATGCAAAGCCTCTATATTTTTTTGAATCAATTCCGCCCATTTCCAAAACTTCTGGGTGAATCATTCCACATCCTGCAAGTTCAATCCAAGTTGTCTCTTTGCAAACTTTGCATGGCGTGTCGCCACAATATATACATTTCACGTCCACCTCAAAGCTTGGTTCTGTGAATGGGAAAAAGTATGGCCTAAGCCTAACTTCAATTTCTCTTCCAAATGCTTTAGAGAAAACTGATTTCATAAAATATAGAAGGTTTGCAACAGTGATATTTTCATCAACAAGAATGCCTTCAAGTTGAAAGAAACTCACATCGTGCGTTGCATCAACATCTTCGTTTCTATACGAGCGTCCTGGGAAAATTGCACGCACAGGTGCTCCATATTGCTTATAAATTCTGTTTTGAGCTGATGACGTATGCGTCACAAGAACTCTTCCATCTTCTAGATAGAATGTGTCTTGCATATCTCTTGCTGGGTGGTCTTTTCCAATTCTTAGTGCTTCGAAATTGTTATATTCTGTTTCAATTTCGTTTCCTTGTTCAACAATAAAACCCATCGATTTAAAGATTTCGCTAAACTCGTTTGCAACAATCGTCACTGGGTGCAGACTTCCAACTTTCTTTTTTGATGGAACACTCATATCGTATGCTGTTGAGTTTTGTTGCTCAGCCACAAGTGCCAAATGGTCTAACACTGCTTTTTTGTCATCAAAATAAGCAATCGCATATTCTTTTGTTGCGTTAGTCAACTCGCCATATTTTTTCTTTTGTTCGTTTGGAACATTTCTGATATCTCCAACCAAAAGAGTAATTTTTCCAGATTTTCCAAAGAATTCGATTCTAACTTCTTCCAGTGTTTTTAAGTCTGAAACATTTGCTAGTCTAGTTTCTAGCTCTTCTTTGATTTTTCCGCATTTGCTTTCTATGTTTTCCATAAAGAAAGTATACCATATATTGTGGCAACACGATTTAAAAATGCATATATAACACTATATAAAAGGAGAAAAATAGATGACACTAGAGCAAGCAATTGCAGAAATTTCAAAAAACGCAGCTGGCGAATGGCAGGCCATTGAAGAGTATCTGAATCTTATTTCAGATTTAAGAAAAATTCATGCACCAAAACAACTTATTGACGATATCGAAGAGATTATTAGCGATGAGCTAAACCATGGACAGAAACTGTTTCATTGGGTTGTGAAACTGTCTAACATCCAACCAGCTAAAGATTAAAAGACAAATTAATTTTGCACTATACTTCGTCAAACTAAAAAAATTGCAAGGTTCGAGTATATCTAATACACTTCACCTCGCAATTTTTCGTTTTCCTCGTCTAGTATCAAAATTTTCTTCGTCTTTATTATTAGTTATATATCGTTTCTAGTGGCGGAATGACTTGTTTTTTTCTGCTGACCATTCCTTCCACCCATGCCATGTCGTTTGCCAGTTTGATGCCATACTCTTTTTCGATTTTTGATGAATCGTTTCCAAGGTATATAAACATGCTTCCGTTCTTAACTAAGTCTGTAATCAGGAAAACAATTCCGTCTTTTTTCTCTTCTTTTATGATTTTTGCCATTTCTTTTTTAATGCTGTCATATCTTTTTTCTGCGGCACATAAAGACGCAACCTCAACTTGTCCTGTCACAACTTTTGTTTTTCCACCAAAGACATAGTCTTTTCTATCTCTTTCAATAAGTTCTTTATCTGATATGTCTGAGATATCTGCTTTCTTTTCTAGAATTTCTTGCCAAAGTTCTTGTCTGTTGATTTTAAGTTTTTTAGAAAGCTTTTCAACTGTTTTTTCATCTTCTTCTGTCGTTGTTGGACCTGTTAGGTTTACAGTGTCCGAAAGAATTGCAGCCATAAGTGCACCAAGAAGATTTTTTGACATATGTTCTTCTTTTGCATTTGCATATAGAATTGTTGCAGTTGAGCCATATGGCATGATGTTTGCATCAACTGGTCCCTTTGTTTTAAGTCCGCCTAGTTGGTGATGGTCTACAATAAACATAACATTTGCCCTAGCAATATCTTCTGGAAGTTGGTTTGGGTCGGTTGTGTCCACAATTGCAACTGTTTTGTCAGCAACTATTCCTAAAATCTCAGGTGTTTCTAGATTAAACTTGTTTAAAATATATTCTGTTTCTTTATTTACTTTTCCTAAAATGAACGGTTTGGCTGTATGCCCCATCTTGTTTAGAAATTCGCTAAAGAAAATGCTAGACACAACTGTGTCTAAGTCTGGGTTTTTATGCCCAAACACATGAATAACTGAAGACATTTTTATCTCCTATTTCTTTTTTTGTTTTTCAAGCGCTGCTTGTCTTTTTTTATAATCTTTTAGAGCATCTTTGATTACTTGCTCTGCCAAGATGCTGCAGTGAACTTTGCTTGGAGGAACATCTCCTAGCATGTTTAGAACATCTTTGTTTGTAATTCTATCAACGTTGTTGATGTTTTTTCCAATAGCCAAAGAGCAAGTCACTTCTGCTGCTGCAATTGCTGCTGGGCAACCAAGCGTTTGGAATTTTGCATCAACGATTTTTTCGCCGTCTAGTTTAAGATAGATTTTTAAAATGTCCCCACAAGACATGTTGCCAGCTTCACCAACAGCATCAGCTCCGATAATTCTGCCGTTATGCTTAGGGTTTTTAAATAAATCTAATAGTTTCTCTGTATACATATTTTTCTCCTATTCCTCTACTTCGCTAACTTTGAACGCTTGATTGGGCTCATTTCTCTAAGTCTCTTAACCGCTTTGTCTAACTCTTTAACAACATAGTCAACTTCTTCAATCTGAATATTCTTTAGGAAACTGAATCTCACGCTTCCGTGAATTAGGTTCATTGGAAGTCTCATTGCTGTCAGAACATGATTTGCTTGAAGTTTGTTTGAATTACATGCGCTTCCTGTTGACGCTGCGATTCCAGCGTCTGCTAGAAGCATCACAATACTTTCGCCTTCAATCATGTCAAAGCTTATACTTACAATGTTTGGAAGTCTTTGCATTGGGTGTCCGTTGACTTGAATAAACGGAATTGTTTCTGTAACTTTTTTGATGAAATAGTCTCTTACTTGTTTGCATTTTTGGTTGTTGATTGCAATGTCTCTTGTTGCAAGTTCAACTGCTTTTCCAAATCCAACAATTGCAGGAACGTTTGTGCTTCCTGAACGAAGACCTTTTTCTTGTCCACCGCCATAGATGATTGGTTGAAGCTTTGTGCCTTCTCTTACATAAAGAGCACCAACACCTTTTGGCCCGTATACTTTGTGTGCTGAGATTGACAATAAATCAATTCCCATTTCTTCTGCGTTGATTGGCACGTTTCCAAGTGCTGCAACCGCGTCTGTATGGAATAGTATTCCCTTATCGTTAGCTACTTTACTCATTGCCCTGATGTTTTGAATTGTTCCAACTTCGCTTGAAGCCATCATGCATGTAACCAAAATTGTGTCTGGTCTTAGAGCGTGAAGGAATGCAATCATTGAAACCATTCCGTTTTCGTCGGCTGTTAGATATGTGATTTTAAAGCCTTCTGTTTCTAGAACTTTAAGACACTCTAGAACTGAAGGATGCTCTATTTTTGTTGCAATAATGTGCTTACCTTTTTGCTTGTTTGCACGTGCTGCACCTAGGATTGCAAGGTTGTTTGCTTCTGTTCCGCTTCCTGTGAAATAGATTTCACTTGCAGAGCGAGCTTTGATTCCCTTTGCAATTCTTTCTCTTGCGATTTCAACAAGATTACTTGCTTCTGTCCCCATATTGTGAACAGACGCGCTGTTTGCAAAGTCTGTTGTGAAAACCGGAAGCATTTCTTGCAGAACATCGTTTGAAACGTAAGTGCTTGCTGCTGAATCTAAATATATTTTTCTCATAAACAACTTTCTTCCTCTTCTACTTATATAACTTTTATTAGTTTATCATAAATCAGCGTTTTAGTCAATATTTGACGATTTTTAGTTAAACTTCATAACAAGGTGCTTTTTGCCCCTTCCTGCAAAGCTTTTTACAACTGTTCTGATTGCATTTGCATTTTTGCCTTGTTTTCCGATAATACGTCCAAGGTCGTCTGCGTGAACCTTTGTGTCGATAACATATGCATTTTCTTCTTCCACAAAAGAAACAACAACCGCATCTTTATTTGAAACAAGTTCTTTCACTAAAAATTCAACAAATTCTTTTGTTTTTTCTATTTCCATGAATCACTCCTTATTTTGCTTTCTTTTTAGATGGTTGTGCTGGTCTTTTTGTGCTTGTTTTTGTTTTTGACTTTGCAAACTTGATTCCAGCTTTAACTAGAACCGCTTTTGCAGTTGCTGTTGGTTGAGCACCGTTGTCTAGCCATTTTTTAGCCGCTTCAACGTCGATTTTAATTTCAGCTGGGTTTTTAAGTGGGTCGTATGTTCCTAGGTTTTCTAGATACTCCCCATCTCTCTTTTGTCTAGAATCCGTTGCAACAACTCTATAGAATGGTGCATGCGTTTTTCCTAGTCTTGTAAGTCTAATTTTAACTGCCATTTTTTTCTCCTTTTGTTCTTTTTATATATAATTAAAGCTTTCGCTTGAATTAACACTTTGTTTAGAACGGAAGTCCGCCCCTAAATCCACCCTTTTTGCCCATAGCCTTCACTTGCTTCATATAAACTTTTGTCTGTTCAAATTGCTTGATTAGCCTGTTGATGTCGTTTACAGTCGTTCCGCTTCCTTTTGCAATTCTTTGTTTTCTTGAAGACTTCATAAGGTCTGGGTTTCTTCTTTCTTGTGGCGTCATACTTTGAATGATTGCTTTTGTTTTAAGCATGTCTTTCTCATCAATCTGACCCATTGCTTTTGCGTCCATTCCTGGAATCATTTTCATAACTTTGGAAATGCCGCCCATCTTGTTCACTTGGTCCATTTGCTTTAGATAGTCTTCGAAAGTGAAAGTGTTTTTTCTGATATTCTCTTCCATCTCTTCGATTTCTTTTGTTTTGTCACCTTCCATTATGGTGTCAATCAGAGTAAGCACATCACCCATGCCAAGAATTCTTGAAGCCATACGGTCTGGGTGGAAAGGCTCTAAATCTGCAATCTTTTCTCCAACACCTGTAAACTTAATCGGCTTACCTGTGACGTGTTTGATTGAAAGTGCCGCACCACCACGCGTGTCGCCATCTAGTTTTGTCAAAATAACGCCTGTTATTTCAAGTTGCTCATCAAATGTTTTTGCAACCGTAACCGCGTCTTGACCCGTCATGCTGTCCACTGTCAACAGAATTTCTGTTGGCTTTGCTATCTTCTTGATTTCTTTAAGTTCAGACATCAATGTTTCGTCTATGTGAAGTCTTCCCGCTGTATCTAGAATAACAACCGAAATAAGTTCTTTTTGCGCTTTTTTGATTGCTTCTTGTGCAATCTTCACTGGGTTTGTTTTGCCCATTTCGAAGAACTCTGCTCCAGCCTTTGTTGCAACAACTTTAAGTTGGTCTATCGCTGCAGGTCTATAAATGTCGCAGGCAACAAGCATAACCTTCTTGCCTTGGCTTTTAAGCTTATATGCAAGCTTTCCAGCGTGTGTTGTTTTTCCCGCACCTTGAAGTCCGCATAGCATGATTACTGTTGGCGGCTGGCTTGAGAAATTTAGCTTCTCGTTTTTGTTTCCCATCAAAGCCGTAAGCTTTTCATTTACAATTTTTATAACCTGCTGTCCTGGAGATAAACTTCCTAGAACTTCTTCGCCCATTGCTTCTTCTGTCACTTCTGCAACAAATTGCTTAACAACCATAAGGTTTACGTCTGCTTCAAGTAAAGCAATTCTAACTTCACGCATTGCTTCTTTAATTTCTAGGGCTGTAAGTTTGCCCTTGTTTTTAAGTTTTGAGAATATATGATTAAGTTTTTCACCAAGTCCAGTAAACATATCTATCTCCCTCTCTCTAGAAGAGCCAACGCTTCTTCATATTTTTCTAATTTTTTAACTGTTCGAATCAGTAAATCACTCACCGATTGGGTGCTTACATTTTCTTTTTTTGCAATTTCAACGATGCTTAGGTTGTCAAAATAATATGCTGTCATATATTCTTGTTGCTTGTCTGTAAGCAACTTAAAATATATGTCATACATACTTGCAATTCTTAAGTTTTGTTCTATAATTTCCATAACTCACCCATGCAACCATTTTTACTTGATGCAAGTATATCACATTGCATAGGCTTGTGTCAACTTTTTTCTTGTGGTTAAAAATTGAAACAGTGCAACAAAAAGAAGAAATGCATCTAGCACTGCCCCAACATAGTTTTCTACATGAAGGTTATATAAACACCATAGCAAGAAGATGATAATTCCTAAAAATCTATAAACACTTTGGTTTTTCTGCCAAATGCTTATTGTAAAAAGTAATGTTGCAACTGGAGCAAGAATTGCCAAGAACGAATTCACCGTGATTGATGCAACAACAATAATAACTCCGGCGAAAATCGAAATCGTCATAAAATCAATTAGTGATGTTTCCTCTTTTTTGTTAAATCTATGTGAGGCAAAGTTTGTTAGGTCTCTTGCTATTGCAAAAAGAGTCATGCCCATTCCTGCCCATGCGGAAAGAAAAACAAACGCGAGTGTGAACAAACTGTTTGCTCCGAGCATTAAAAAAAGGACATTTTCCCTTTTCTTTGCAAAATATGTGCCCGCAACAAGCACATAGCCAGCCACAACGAGCAACTGACTTATTATAAAACTTGGACTTGTTAAATCGATATTCACATAATATCTTATGCTTTTTTCATGCCTTTAAGCTTCATCAGTTGAATTTTCGATGCACGTTCTGCTTCGGCAAGTTTTAGTGTAATCATTCTGATGTTGGCTTTTATTTCAGGCATAACAATAAACTCAAGAGCATTCATACGTCTTCTTATTCTGATAATCTCTTCGCTGAGCATGTCGCAGGTTTTTTCAACTTCAGCCAAAGCAATAATCTTTTCCATGGCTTTAAGAATTTTTATGATTGCTGTGTCGAAGTTTGCAGTTGTGTTGATTATGCTGTGAGAAAAGCCGCTTTCTTTTTCTTGTTTGTTTTCTTTAAATGTAAACTTCGGAACGTGCGTGCCCATAATGTTGGTTGAACTTACATCAAATTCCACAGTCATTTTGCTGCTGCTTACTGCGTTTTCGATTTGCATTGTGCTCATGTATGCACGCGCAAGATAGAAATGTTTTAGTGCTTCTTCAATTTCGGCTTCGGCTTCTTCTCTGATGTCCCAGTTCTTTTTTGCAAGCAACATAAAATTTCTAATCATCTCGTCTGATTTGTCTTTAAGAAGTTTATGTCCACGTTTTGTTGTTTTGAGCCTAGTTTTTTGCTGTTGCAGTTCTAGTCTCGTTGGTGTTACTTGCTGTTTCAAACTGTTCTCCTTTTGTTATTTTGAATCGTAGTATAAATCTAGATGCACTTGCTTAATACGTTTAAGTTCGTTTCTTGGAATGATTCTTAAAAGCTCCCACCCTATGTCTAGGGTTTCGATGATTGTTCTGTTTGTGTAGAATCCTTGGTTGATGAATTTGTTTTCAAATTCTGAAGCAAACTTCACATACTTTTGGTCTAAATCGCTTAGCGCACTTTCACCAAGAATTTGTGCCAAGTCTTGTGCTTCTTTTCCTGCTGCATAACAAGCAAACAATTGGTTTAGAACACCACTGTGGTCTGCCCTTGTTTTGCCTTCGCCAATTCCGCTGTCTTTAAGTCTTGAAAGTGATGGAAGAACATCAACTGGTGGCATGATTCCCTTTTTGTTTAAGTCACGCGACAAATTGATTTGCCCTTCTGTGATATAACCAGTTAAGTCTGGCACTGGGTGTGTTTTGTCGTCTTCTGGCATTGTTACGATTGGAATTTGAGTGATTGAGCCTGGATTGCCTTTAATACAACCTGCACGCTCATAAAGCGTTGCAAGGTCAGTATAAAAATAACCTGGATAACCTCTTCTTCCCGGAATTTCTTTTCTTGCTGCAGAAACTTCTCGAAGGGCTTCGGCGTATAGCGTGATGTCTGTCATAATAACCAAAACTTGCATGCCAAGTTCGAATGCAAGATATTCTGCTGCTGTGAGAGCCATTCTTGGTGTTGAAATTCTTTCTAGAGTTGGGTCGTTTGCTAGGTTGATGAAAACAACCGAGCGGCTTATTGCACCAGTTTTTGTGAAGTCTTTAATAAAGAAATCTGCTTCGTCGTTTGTTATTCCCATTGCTGCAAAAACAACCGCAAATTCTTTTCCGTCTGTAACTGCTGCTTGTCTTGCAATTTGTGCTGCAAACTCTGCGTGTGGAAGACCAGACATTGAGAAGATTGGAATCTTTTGACCCCTAACCATTGTGTTTAGTCCGTCAATTGTTGAAACTCCGGTTTGAATAAACCTTGTTGGAAATTCTCTTGCCGCTGGGTTTATTGGAAGACCGTTGATGTCCATATATTTATGCGGAACGATTTCTGGTCCGCCGTCTCTCACTCTTCCCATTCCATCAAAGAATCGCCCAATCATGTCTGGCGAAACACCAAGTTCTTGAGCTTTTCCTTTAAACTTCACCGTTGATGTATTCACTTGAAGACCAATGCTTGACGTGAAAAGTTGAACAATTGCTTTGTCGTCTTTAACTTCCAAAACTTTGCCTTGACGGATTTCGCCGTTTGCTTGCTCAATTTCAACCAGTTCGTTGTATGTTGCACCTTCAACTTGGTTTACAAGCATCAATGGTCCAACAACCTCTTCAATATTTTTAAACTTTTTTTTCATATCTTATCCTAACCTTTTTCCAATATCAATAGCAAGTTTGTCTAGTTCTCCGATGTTTTCTTCTTCCACGTCTGCCATTCTTGAAAGTCTTTCTTTAAGGTCTGCGTGTTGTGTTGAAGCAAATCTTGCACCGTTGTTGATTTTCGCTTCTGCGAGTCTGAAATATTCCATGATTGCGTTAAGCATCTTAAACTGCTTTTCTTTAGAGCAATAGCTGTCTACATCAGAGAATGCGTGTTGGTATAGAAAGTCTTCTTTTATGTGTTTTGATGTTTCAAGAATCAATTTATCTCTGTCGCTTAGTGAGTCCATTCCAACAAGTCTTACAATCTCTTCTAGGTTTGAACTTTCTTGAAGAAGTTTGATTGTTTGTGTTCTGTTTTGTAGAAACATTGATGAAATGTTTTCTGTGTACCATTCTTCCATTTTGTCTGCATATAGCGAATAACTGATAAGCCAATCAATCGCTGGAAAGTGACGCTTGTATGCAAGTGCTGCAGAAAGCCCCAAGAAAACTTTTGTTATTCTAAGTGTTCCTTGGCTTACAGGTTCAGAAAGGTCTCCACCTGGAGGGCTTACTGCACCGATTACGGTAACACTTCCGGCTTTCTTTTCTTCTTTTCCAAGAACTTCAACCATGCCTGCTCTTTCATAGAAC
>WQZR01000016.1 GCA_009780625.1 Bacillota bacterium
AATTGCTGTTGGCGGCGGGGTTAATAACTTCAGCCAGACACATGGTTATGGTGCAATTTCTAACTTATATCTTGCAGTTGGTGCAGGAGTTATTGACCCAGCGACATTCTCCCCTGCTGTTCAAAGAACATGGGCGCAGACTGGTGGACTTCTTCATTCTCTTCTGACACAACAGCCAACAACAGAAATTGGCGGTGGACAAAGCACTGCAGATGATTTAGACGATGTGACACCTCCAACAACAAACATTGTTCCTCCAAATAATACTCCACCAGACAATCAGTCACCTCTTGTTGATGACACTGTTCCTAATCCTTTCTTGGGCGTCCTTCCACCTATTCCAGTTGATGCTGACCGCTTGGCAAAAGGCTTAAACGCGGTTTATGTTGGGCCAAACAATGCAAGTGATAGGTTTGGACCAGTTTCGGTTGACACAATGGAATTTGTTGACGACAAGACTTTGGTTTTTAACATCGTTTCAAAACGAGCAAGAGACAAAGAAGCTCAGAAGTTTAGACTTGAAATTGATACATCGGAATTCTTCTTTAAAAAGAATAAAGCACTTTATGAGCAAACTAAAGGTGCATATGAAGCATATCTGGCTTCTCAAACTCCAGAAAACACAGAAGCACTTAGAAACAGCATCTCAACATGCTTTGATAAGATGCTTCACCATATTTCATATAAATCGAATGTGGCAACGCTTAGACAGGTTTCGGACTTTATGCATAAGCCAACAACACCTGCAGAAGCTCTTAAAGTTATTAAAGGAAAAGAGTTCCCTGCTTATTCGTATGACCAAAATAACGATGTTCTTATTGCTTCGGTGAATAAACTTCTTCCGGGGACTTATAAGCATGGTTCGAACATTCACCTTGAAAGCGTGAAGTTGACTGACAAAGATGAAGTTGTTCTGACAATACACTCAGGAAAATATAAAGAAGCTGAAGCTTTGAAAGAACTTAGAAAAAATGTTTCGGAAGATATTGGAAAACTTCGCTTTATGGTTGAAGGCGACGAAAGAAAAGCAATTGAGAAAAAACTGTTTGAACGTTTTGTTGATATGAACGCAGCATATGACTCTCACCCAACAAAAAGAAGATGGTTTAGAAAAGTTGAAGATAAGACTGTTAAACCTGAAGAAAAACTTAAGGACGACATTAAACTCTCAATTGAAAAAGCACAAAAAGAACTTGCAGCAAAACAAATCATGAGAGGACACCCTGCTTATGAAAGTGAGCTTATCAGACTTACAACAGATTCTTTGATTGAAAGAGCAATTCTAGACGGAAGAACAACAATCAAAGACTATGAAAAAGATTTGGAAAAGAACAAGACTACGCACATTCTTACAGTTAAAACTCCAGAAAACCTTGATGCATTGAAAGCAAACTTAGACGGAAACAACCCAGGCAACTTTAGAAGAGAAATTGACACCATGTTGTCACAGCACATGACACCACAAAACTCTAGCTTTGGCGGGGTTATTCCTCACCGCGGTGGACTTAGAATGAGAACTAAGTTGTTTATTGCAGCAGGTGCGGTTGCTCTTGCTGGAATTACGGTGACAACTGCAGTGTTGTCTTCTGGCGGCGGAATGAACATTGATGATGACGAACCAGACGGACCAGATGGGCCAGATGGACCGGACGGACCGGACGGGCCAGACGGACCAGGCACAGGTATTCACCCACCAGACAACGTTCTTGCAAACGACACAGATGGTTCGCTTAGAGATGCAATCAACTCTTGGTTCCAGAACACTCCTGATTTGAAAATTCCAGAAGGTGCAAGCATAAGTTTCAATATTTCGGTTGTTGACCAGATTCCAGACAACCCAGGATTCTCAAACATCACAATGGAAGTTACGGTTATTGATGCTGATGGAAACTTCTTTGCGGGTGGAGATTTGGACCCAATGGTGATTCAAATATCTCAACCAACAAGCAACGTTGGAACATTTGATAACTGGCAAAATGCTCCTCAAGATGTGATTGACATTGTGACTGGCGCACTGTATACAAACAATGCTCACGTTGAAACAGGAAGCAAATCTGTGGACAGAGACGGACCAGCATTCCAACCATCAACTCCAGACCATACCTTGACTGGAACAGAGGTTCCGAGCATGATGCAACAAGACCTTCTTGATGCACTTGGCGTGAATGGTGCTGTTGATGGAGTTTCTATTGAAGTTCTTAGAGAAAATGCTATAAACAGGTCTGAAACTTCTGCAACAATTAGAATCAATGTGTTGCAAGATGGAGACGTGTTGCAGTTTGAAGAAACAATCACGGGTCCAAATATGGAAATTAGGGATTTAATCAACAACCCTCACAACCTGACTGCACAAGTTATAAACCAACTTGAAGCAAGTGGCAGCAGCGTTGCACCAAGCACATTCGGTGGTGCAGACATTGGCGGAGACACTGGCAATCAAGCAAACCCTCCAAAAACGGGCTTGAATGTTGATAGAAGCGGTGTTCCTGAAAACCCAGGCACAACAACAGTTGAAGACGACAGAACACCAGAAACACCAAAAAAACCAGGTCTGACTGTTGAGAGATATGTCCCTGATGAAATCACAATGGAAAGTCAGAGCGTTGAACTTCAAACACAAAGAACAATTGAAACGCAAAAAACAATTGAAACACTTGAAGAAACAAACAGACAAGCAAAAAACTTTAACCATAAAAAAGGACCAATAAACCCATTTACTAAATAAAAAACGGCTGATGCCGTTTTTTTAATTCATTGCTCCGCCGCCAAGGCAGATTTTACCCTTGTATAAAACAAGATATTGCCCTGCAGCAATTGCACGTTGCGACTCTTTAAACTCCACTTCTATTTCGTTTTTTGTCACCCTGATGATTTTGCACTTGTGTTCTTCTTTACTGTGTCTAACTTTCGCTGTGTAGTTATATGTTTTTGAGAGTTCGAGTTTTGTGTCCGTAACTATGCTGAAATCGGAAACTGTTACGGTCTTTGAATATAACTCCGAGCAACCTTCTGGCGCAACAATAAGTTCGTTTGTTTTTAGGTCTTTTTTTAGGACAACGAATTTTGCCCCTTCCATGCCTTTTTGTCCACCAATTCCTAGTCCTTTTGATTGCCCTATTGTGTAGTTTATAAGTCCATCATGCAAACCAATCTTTTTGCCAGATGTTAGAACAATATTTCCAGGCACTGCTTTTAGGTGCTTAGATAGAAAGTTTCTAAACTCTTGATTTCCAACAAAGCATATTCCTGTGCTGTCTTTCTTTTCTGCAGTTATCAGTCCATTCTCTTTTGCAATCTTTCTTACTTCTTCTTTTTTTAGTTTGCCAAGTGGAAACAAAACATTCTTCAACTGTCTTTCTTTTAGAAGAGCCAAGAAATATGTTTGGTCTTTCTTTTCGTCTTTTGCTTTCGTTAGGTTATATTTGCCATCTATTATTTCAACATTGGCATAGTGCCCTGTTGCAACATAGTCTGCGCCAATACTTAGAGCATAATCTAGAAACGGTCCAAACTTTATTTCACGGTTGCAGAGCATGTCTGGGTTTGGAGTTCTTCCAAGTTTCAACTCTTCTTTAAACACCGAAAAAACATGTTCTTCGTATTCTCTTGAAAAATCAACAATAGAAAATGGAATGCCAATTTTTTGACAAACGCTCCTAGCGTCTTCGATATCTTTTTTTGCTGGGCAAAACTCTTCGTTTGTTTCATGCCAGTTATGCATAAAAACACCCAGGACGTTATACCCCGCTTCTTTTAGCAATAAGCCGCTTACACTGCTGTCGACTCCGCCTGAAACTCCAAGAACCACTGTTTTCATGTATATATTCTAGCATGAAAAAAAGCGCTTAAGCGCTTTTTTGTTTTTGTTTCTTTGTGCCTTGAGTTTGCTCGTAGAAATATGGCAAGACAACTGGTTGTTTAAGCCTTGCTGGATATGCAAAGTTTCTTAGAATTACAAGTGTGAGGAAGTCTCCCGCCCAACAGAACATTGGGAAAACTGCCAAGATTGAAGAAATTAGAGCAAAGTTGATAAACCCTTGCCCAACTAGAACTGGATAGTTTAGTGTGCTTAGAATCATTGATATTGTGAAGAACACAATAAACAAACTTCCCATAATTGCAGAAGCAATGCCTCTTTTCTTTCCTACATATAAGTTATGTATTCCAAACCAGCCCATAAAAACGAAATACATATATAGTCTAAGTTTGCTTACATCGCTTGGAGCATATTTTGTGTAGATAATTTCGCCTTCTGTGCTTTCCCCCCACACAGTGTTTTTCATATATGCTTTTGCTTCTCTATTTGAAAGATTGTCTAGTTGTTTAAAAGACATTTTGCAATTGTAGCAAGTCAATGCTCTAACATCATTTTTAAGCCTGCAATATGGGCATCTGAAATGTTTCTTTTTATACCGACGTGTGTCTGGAAGGCTTTTTCTTCTCATACAGTAAGTATAGCATTATACGCAATATTTCAAATTAAAAAAACGCCTGTGGCGCTTTTTTATAGATACGTCTCCTTAATATTATAGGGTTTTATATTTCGTTGTGTTCCAAACACCATTCCGAGTCTGCGAATAATCATTCCTCGTGCAGCAAACAACACAGTGAGAGCCAAACTGCAAATGCTGAAAAAATAGCCAAAGAAAGACCAAGAAAGAGTGATTACGTCTAGAGTGCTTAGAAGAATTGTTGTGAGAAGCAACACTGCAAAAATGATGAAGCCTATGCTTGCTGTGTAGAAAGATTTTGCGTATAGCCTAACCTTTTCTGGTTTTTCTGGTTTTATATTTCCTGTTGTTCTTTTCTCTTTGTGCTCTTCTTTTGTTTTTGTGTATTGCGCTATTCCCCTTTCGCTTGGAGTTCTTGCATCAAACTCGAAAGTTGAGATTTTGAAATCTACCCACGCATTTGTGTTTCTTAGAAGGGTTTGTCTGTCTGGAAGAGACTTTAGAATATCTATTGCTTGTCTGTCGTATAACTCAATTTGTGGTTTTGGCATAAGTGTGTTTTGCACACCAAACATTCTGCAAGTTGATTTAAGAGTTCTGAACTTAAACACTTTCCACCATTCTGGGGTTTTGTCTCTTCTGTAGGCATGGACTACATGGCTTCCCGTAAGCCATCGTGCTGTTAGGTTTTTGATTTCTGTTATTGGGTTTTCTGAATCGAGTTCCATGATGATAACTGCATTGCCTTTTGCATGGTCTATTCCCGCAGAGATTGCAGCGTCTTTTCCATAGCTTTTATCTAGAGCCAAAAGTTTTACGAATTCGTTTTCTCTTGAAAGTCTTCTTAGAATATCTAGTGAGAAATCTGTGCTTGCATCATCAACAAAAATAAGTTCAACTTCACCAGAAAGAATAAGTTTTTCTTTCACCGCTTTTACAAAACTTTCAATTCTGTTTTCTTCGTTATAAATTGGAACAATTAGAGAATATGCCGTCATAGACCCTCCACTACACTTTGCTTCTAGTATACCAAAAAAACATTCACTTTAAAATTAAAAAGACTGGAGCTAGTCCAGTCTTTTTTTGAGGAGAATGTCGTGTGTTTTTTTGTTGCTCATGTTTTTCTCCTTTTGCTTATAATAGTCTCATTATACCCCCCCCCCCGAATTTTTCAAAGCGTTTTGGGGTTATACGAAAAAACGGCAATTTCTTGCCGTTTTTTTAATTTCACAAACAGGAGTTGTTATGCGTTTTCTTCGAAAACGATAGCCTTGATTTTTCTGAAATCATCTCTCCACAAGTGGTCGATAAATTCAACCATGATTTTATATCTCATCTTTTGCTCGGTTGAATATTCGTCCATGTGCTCTATGGTGTCTCGCATTACTTTTGCATTTTTCAAAAGTGTATCTTTATCTTGTGCACCTGTTGTGATTAGTGTGCTCATGATAAGTTTTGCAATTTCCACTTTTTGTTCTTGTTTTGGCGTTCTCATTTCTTTTCTCCTATTGTTTTATTGGGTTATGCAACCTCTTGGTTTTGGTTTCTTGCCGCTTCTGCTGCTGCTTTTGCACGTTCAAGCTCTTGTTGCTCTAGAAGTTTACGTTGCTCTTCAAGCTTTTGATTGAACAACTCAGCATTTTCTGGTGACATGTTTTTCACACCAGGCATATCAGCAAGGTCAGATAGTTTGTTATACCATGACTCATTTAACTTTGATTTCTCTGTCATAGACACAATTTTAGCAAGTTGCTCGAGGTCTACATTTTCACTTTCGAGAGCTTTCTTAATCTCATCTCTAAGTTCATTTCTAAATTGTTCACCAGAACCTTCAGATAAGCCTGACCCCATAAAGAACGCTTGCTCTAGATTACTGCCGATGTCTACGCCTTGAACTTCTTCTGCGGCAACAACATTCTCTTCTCGTCTAATCTGGTCTTCATTTTGCTCCTGTAGTTTGCCACTATATCTGTCAAAAGTAAAATCTTCACCACTGTCTAGACGTTGTTTGATTGCATCATAATCTTCGCTGCTGATTGGGAATAGTCCCTTTTGAAGAGTTTCTTCTAAGAATTCGCCTAACTCTTCTTTACTCATTTTCATAGCTGGCCCACCGCCTGCTTTAAACGAATAACCGTCAGCTTCTTTTTTGACAGCACAATCAATCAATTGATATTCTTTACCGTCTTTGTCAGTAGCAAATTTTGGACCTGATGTCATTTTTTCTTTTGTCTCTTCTGCTGCTTTTTTAGCTGCTTCTTGTTCTGCAAGCATTCTTCTTTCGTTTTGTTGTCTGATAAGTTTTTCTGCTTCGTTTTCTCTTTGAGATTTGCTTGCTTGTTGTTTAGACTGAAGCAACTTCAATTGTTCTGCTTGGTCAACAGCATTTTGGAAGTCTCTATCATTACGTCTTCTGTTGCCGGTTCTATAGCCATGACCTTCTTGCATCTTCTTATTTGCTGCCTCACGTTGGTCGTCAGTTAGACCTGCAACACCGTCGATTTTTCCTTGGGTTGTTGCACCAATCTTATCTCTTTGATTGACATAATCTTGAACAGTTGGGTCTGGGTCGCCTTTCGGAATTTTGAAGTCTTTTCTAAACTGGTTCATTGCAGCTTTGATTTCGCTGTCGGTAAACTCGCCTGTTTGAAGCGCACGAAGTTTCATGCCATCTATTGCAGCTATTCCTTGAAGTCTCTTGTTTAAGTGACCAATTTGAGCTGCGTGGCTTCTAAGAATTGTATCAATTTGGTCTTGTGGAGTAAGTTCATCACCAGTTGCAACCATCGTTTGTGCACCAGGGTTTTCAATTGGAACAGTATTCATGCTTTCAAGCTCTGCAATTCTTTGCGCTTCTTGTTTATGAAGCATATATTCTTGTTGCATCTTGTCGAACTCTTCTGAACCGAAAAGTTGGTCCATGCTTAATATAACATTTTCCTCATCTATGTGGTCCATTTTTCCAGTTACATAGTCTTCTCTGATTGCTGCCATTTCTTCAGCACTTAAACCTGGTCTACCGCCAGCTGCTGCTGGAACTTCTGGAGTGTTAAACTCCATGTTATCACCAGCTGCTTGGGCAACATCTGTTGCCGCTTTCAATCTTGCTTCTACTGAATCTGTTCCAACAAGGTCTTCTTGCAGAGAACTTGTTTTTCCAAGTTTAATTCCTTTTTCCATTTGCATTTCTGCCCAACCGTCTGGACCAGCAAGAAGTTGCATTTCTGCTTTCTCTTGATTTGAAAGTGGGTCGAGAAGACCATTGATATATGCAGACCTGATTTTCGCAAAAGCCTGCTCTTTAAACTCTGGGTGTGGTTTTGTTAGAATCTCTCTCACACAACGCATATATGTTGCTCTATCAAGCCCCATTTTTTTCTTTCTTGCTGCATCCTCTGGTGACAACGATTTCTCGTCTGCCTTAAACAACTTCATGTCAGCTTCCCATCTTGGGTTGTTTTCAAGTTTTTTCACTTCTTCATCAAATCTTGGAGTTCTTTCGCCTTCTTGGTTTACGAATGGTGTATAGTTGGCATTCATTTGAGGTATAAAAACACGCTCAGAAAGCAAGTTTCTAAAATCAACAATATCTCCAATATGAACTTTTCCTGCAAGTTTTTCGCCGATGTGTTCTGTTTGGTGAGTTATAAGTTCATCTACAAGTGCCATAACCTCTTCTCTCATTTCCTGACTAGGAATGTCTGGAGAGTGCTTAATCGCTTTTTTTACAGACCCGAGAATAACAAGGTTTTTAAACGCTACTTGTTCATCTGGGGTTAGTTCTTTATAAATTCTTCCAGAAATGCTTGCAAATTTTCCTTCAGGAGAGTTCGGGTCAAGTTTTGTATTCGCTCTTGCGGCTCTAGTTAGAACCTCCATCCCTCTTTCTCCAATTTGTTGATACCCTTGGAGAATTTTAAACAAGTCACATGTTGGTTGCCCACCAAAACCAGTGGTTGCAACAAATTCACGTCCCTTTGTTTCTAGTTCAGTTTTTTTCCAGTCTGCCTTTTTCGGGTCAACATCCTGGCTTACCGGGTGTATGTTAGTTCTTATTTTAAAAACGTCATAATTCACACCACCATATTTCTGGCTTATCTCAGCCAGTCTGCTGTTTACATCTGGAGGAGAAAGGTGTGTTGTTGTGATTGGTCTGTTTATGTCAGTAGTAAAAGGACCGCTGTGTGCAGCGTTCTGACCGTGTAAACTAAAACCTTTTCCTTGAAGGTGCTCTAGAAGAGTCATGTTTCTTTTTCTATCTTCTTCTGTCTGAGGTGCTGGGTTTGGAAGAGGTGTTGCTCCACTTCCGATGCCGTCAACAACTGCTTGGTTTTGTCTTACTGCGTTTATACTATTTCTTATTTGATTTGCAAAAGCGATTTGACTATTTTTATTCGATGGAGCACCTGCAATCATTGCATCGATATCTGCACCATGTGTATTTTCAACACGTCCTAGCATAGCGTCAGTTTCTGCCGCATTTTGACCTCTGTGATAGTTGATAGAATCATCAACAACCTTCATAAGTTCGTCTCTCTGCTTAATAAGACTAGTGAATTTTTCTTGATTTCCTTTATCTCTTAGAGCTACGTCCATCTTACTAAGAGCCTCAATCTGTTGCTCTAACTTAAGCAAATCTCCAATTCTAGTTTCAAGTATGCCCACAGTTGGGTAGATATCGTATAAGCGATAGTTTGCCGCAGCAAAGTTTTCTGCTTTTTGTTCAGCCGCAATGTCAGCTTTTTCCTGTTCAGCAAAATATTCTTCTTCGGTTAAATTGCTGGCATTTTCGATATCGTCGAGGTCGCCCATGACTGACTCTTGCTCTATGTCTACTCCGATACTCTTTTTTAGTTCTTTTGCGACAAATCTGGTTATTGTTGAGCTAGAATCATGCTCATCTAAAACCTCTCTAACTAAACCACCATATTCTTGTGTTAACTTATTTGCTCTTGATTGGTCTTCAAGATAAAGAGTAAGCCTCGCCATAAATTCAGGTGTTTCAAATTTATTCTTTTTACTTTCTTCAAATTGCTCAATTATTGCCGCAGCTCTCTGTCTATTAAGACCAATATCGCCTCTTTCTATTGCACGCTTAACGCCAATGTATTGTCTTTCAGTATCAACAGCTTCCACGATACTAGACTCAAAAAGTTCCATTTGATGACTAGTTGAATAACCACCAGTAACCCCTGACATTTCTCTCATGATTTTTTCTTTTTCTTTTTCCAATTCTTCTTGAGTAACTGCCATTTTTACCTCTCCTCTTTCGTTTTTTAAATAGTAATAAAGAAGTACTTTAATAAAAGCCGGAGCAAATATATATGCTTATATAAATGCCTAGACTTTCCCTTCTACTTAAATATACCATGGGAGCACAAAAAACCCTAATTTCTTTTCTAAATTTGTGGTATAAATTATCTTTTGCGTTAGGGCATTTCTTTATTCTTTTAGTAACTTTTTTCAATCAAAAATGGCAGTTTTCCGGTGTTTAGCGAGTTTATAATCAGTTCTTTTGTGACGTATTCTTCTCGCTCTGCAAGCACTTCACCAGTTGAAAGGAAGATTGTTTCTCTAAGTTTTCTTCCAATAAGAAATTGGTGATTTATTATGAGTCGTTCTGGGATGGTTTTGCTGACTTTTGGGTCGCGTGTAGGGGTCGCTGTCCTCAGCGACCCGCGTGGGGCGTTGGGGGCAAGGCGTCCTTTGAGCACAATCACATTATGCTTCATGCTGGCAATTTTCGAAAAGTTAAACTCTTCGCCGTCAATCGTTATGGTTTTTGCCTTTAGAGTCTTTGTTGAAAAAACAATATCTTGAAGTGTTCCAAGCCTTATGCCTTTTCCAGTGAAAACTCCACTCCCCAAAATTCTGTTTGAAGCAACATCGGTTTCAATAATATTATCTGGGGTTTTTAGAGTTATTGCATCTGTTCCGAAACTGAAAACGTCTTTTGCATTCACATGAAGGTCGTTCTCTTCTTCGTTAAACGCAACAATCTTTGTAAGCATTCCTTCTTCTACAACAATATTCTTAACATAACCAACATGGTTTCCATCAAGCAAATCAATGACAGGCAGTGCTAGTAACTTCTCTAAACTAATCATCTTGTCTCCTATTGATTGATTCTATGAAATAAAAAAGATTGTTAGCACAGGCAACAATCTCTTTTTTTGTAATAATATGAAACCTATTCGCAAGTATGAAGTTCGATTGCTCCCTCATCTAAATCAATCAGTCCAGGATACATTTCTTTTTGTTGTCTGAGTCTTTCCTGTTCGGCATTGACTTTTTTTATTGTTTCTTCTTGCTCAATTTGTATTTTTTTAAGTTTTGCAACTTGGCTTGCTTGTTTGAATTGAACTTCGCTTTCTTTTATGCGTAGTTCTTTTTGCGCATGAACCTTTCTAAAGTTTTCTATGCGTGGAAGAGATTTTGCAACCTTCTCTTTTGTGACTACACCAGTTCCACGAAGGAAAACACTTTCTCTTGTATCGCGAACACATTGCAAAAGTTTTTTATCTAGTTCTGTGTCTGGAGTAATCCTAATTCCTCTGGAGTCAGTTCACCACCCATTTTGTAGAGAGTGTCCATGATGCTTCCGATTTGCCTAAGTTCGTCCAGCAGGTCTTCGGCATCCCGCCCCTTTTTTTCGTAGGCTTGTGCGTCTTGATATATAGATTGCAGTCCATGTCTTCCAAGAAATTGAATGACTTGCTCTGTTGTAAGCTTTCCACCGTTTCTTAGTTTTGTAAACCACATGAATGTTTTTGGATTTTTAAGTGATGGAAAAAGAGCAGAACCATCTGCCCAAAGTCTTTTATGCTCAACCAACCGCCCACTTGTATCATAGACCTGCCTTTTTGCGGTGTATACATCAGTTGCATAATCAATTTGTTCTTTTGTAACCATTGACAGCCTCCTGTGATGCTTATAATTATACTACCTTTCACAAACAGTGTCAATATTTGCATTTTTTATGTTAAAATCATAATATGAAACTAAATCGCATCAGTCGTTTCGACATGTTTAAAAAGAAATATGCCGTGAGCCCTAAGGAAGCCTTCGCAAGTGGAGAGCTTGTTTGGATGTATCCAAACAGAATGGTTGAAGTTGGAACTAAGTTTGTTATTCCAAGAGACTGCTTGCTTGTTTGGGTGATTGACGACATGATTTGTGACGTGAATGATTTTGACAGTTCAGACTGGGACGCGACCTTGACAATGGAAGAAGATAAAAAATATCGAATTGATAGAGTTGGAAGCCACAGCAGCAAAGTGACATATGGCGGCCCTACACTGTTTATTAAAAAAGCTTTTGAAAGAAAATATGCAGTAAATAAAGAAAAAAGAAAAGCAGCGCTGGACCAAGCAAGTTCTGTTGGAATTGTTGGAATGGACGTATATTTTGTTTATGGTGGCAAAGTTGATATGTTTGGGCAAAAGAGCGATTCGTTTGTTGTGAAAACAAAAACAGGTGAAAAACATACTGTTCGAATAGCTTGCGATTTGAAACTTAATATATTCTCTCCAAAAGATTTTTTTAACGTAATCAAACAAGAAGTTGCAATTTTGGAAGAAGGCATGGCAAGAAATATTCTTAGAGAATATATCGAAGAGATTATGGCTAGGCACCTAAACAAATCAGACGCAACGCTTGAAGCATTGGTTGAAGACCCAAAACAAACAAAAGCATTCATCAAAGATTCGACAAGAAAAGAGTTTGCAAGAATGGGAATCGAAATTGTTGATGAAGACGGAATTGAAGGAATTGAAAACCTTAAAATTGAAAAGGTTATAAACCCACTTGATGTGACTAAAAAAATGTTATCAAAAATCAAAGGTGAAAAGCGTTCCCCTGCTGCCCCAGTTGGAAGCGGAGGCGAAATTGACTTAGACTTTGAAACACTTGCCACAAGAAAAGATGACGACGGCGAAACAGAAATCTATTTCGAGCGCGTCGGAAACTTTGGTTCTGGAGATAAAGAAATTGGTGCAAATTTGATTTCGCAAAACAAGTCGCAAACGGTTAAAACATATCTAAACATAGACACAGAACAAAAACCAACCAACTATAATATCAACCAGCCAAACAACAAACCACAAAGTTCAAACACTGACACGGAGTTTACAACACAACACACAATATCCCTAAGAGAACTTACTGAAAGCATGGGCAACCAAGAACCTCAAACAGCGTTCTGTGAGAACTGCGGAAACCAAATTAAATCAACCACAAAGTTCTGCGGCAAATGTGGAAACAGACAATAATAAAAAAACGGCAATGCCGTTTTTTTTGTTTAGTTCTTATTTCTTTTTAGGTCCGCCGCCGAGTGTGTCTGTTAGAGCTGTTAGAAGCCCTGTCACATCTGCAATGTTTGTTGGAACAACAATCTTTGTTGATTGTCCATCTGCAACGTGCTTAAGTGCCTCAAAACCTTGAAGCGTTACATACGCTGCTGTTGGGTTTGCGTTGATAATACGCTTAATCGCTTCTGCCTGACCTTCTGCTTCTGTAATCAAAGCAATCTTTTTTGCTTCAGCTTCTAAAACTGCAGCTTCTTTTGCACCTTCTGCAATAAGAATTTTACTTCTCTTTTCACCTTCTGCAAGAAGAATTGATTGACGTCTTTCACGTTCTGCTCTCATTTGCTTTTCCATGCTCTCTTGAATTGCACGTGGTGGAAGAATGTTTCTAACTTCCACACGGTTAATCTTGATTCCCCATGGGTCTGTTGCTTCGTCGATAACTTCTCTGATTCTTTCGTTTACAAGGTCTCTTGAAGTTAGTGTTTCATCTAGTTCAAGCGAACCTGCAATGTTTCTTAGAGTTGTTGCTGTAAGCTGGTCAATCGCGTTGATTGGCCTGTCGATTCCATACATGAAAAGTCTTGGGTCTGTGATTTGGAAATAAATAACTGTATCAATTTGCATTGTTACGTTATCTTTTGTAATCACTGGTTGTGGTGCAAAGTCTGCAACCATCTCCTTTAGTGAAATTGGTGCATACGCTTTTTCGATGATTGGAATTGCGTATCTAATTCCCGCAGTCATTGTTCTGTTGTATTTTCCAACTCTTTCAACAATTCTTGCTGTTGATTGGCTTACAACTTTTACACCTGTAAGTGCAATAAGTGCTGTAACACCAAAAACAATACCAAACACCAGACCAACTATTTGCCCTGTTGTCATGCCTAGCATTGCCATACTTAATGTAAACATAATATTTTTCTCCTTATTTTTTTATTTTTATATCTAAATTTTTATTTAGCAGTTTTTGGTTTTGCCCCTTTCTCTGGCTTTTCTTCTGCAGCGACTTCAGCCACCTCAACAACTTCTTTAACAACCCATTTGTTGCCATCGAGTTTGATTAGTCTAACTGTTGCCCCTCTTAGAATTTCATCTTTTTCGTTTTCACTGATTGCGTTCCAAACAACACCGTTTACTTTAATTTTTCCATGTTGCCCAAATTTTATGTCGCTTTGCAGTGTGAGTTCTCTTCCTTCTATGCCGTCCATGTTAAACTTTCCAGTTTTTCCCATAAGCATTTTTTTGATAATTGGACGTAGCAAAAGCAATAGTATGAATGTTACACCAATGCAAACAATCACTTCACTTGCAACTGCCCAGCCTGGGTCTGTGATTGGCATAAACGCCATAACCATTCCGCCAAGTGCTCCGCCTGCAACAAAAATTGCAAAAAGTTCGAGCGTTGCAAACTCAATTAAAATGCATACTGCGAATATTATTGCCCAAATCCATGGTTCCATATATTACTCCTCCCTTTCATTACACTATTATATTAGTAATTATACCCTATATATTTTGTTTAGCAAAACAGATATTTATAAGTTTTACCTCATATAATTTGTTATGCAAAAATTTGGACTTTCAAAAGTTGAAGTGGAAAGAAATAGAGAAGAATATGGCAAAAACGTGCTTCCAAAAAAGAAAGAAAAAAGCTTTTTGAGAAGCTATCTATCTGCATTTGATGACCCTATTATAAAAATTCTTTTGGTTGCGCTTGCTATAAGCATTTTCTTTGCTTTCACTGGGGGAGAAATTTTTGAAACTCTTGGCATTCTTTCTTCAATTCTTCTTGCAACAACCGTTGCAACAATAAGTGAACGCGGCGGACAATCGGCTTTTAAGAAACTTAAAAAAGAAGCAGAAGAAATTAAGTGTCGTGTTCTTAGAGAAGGAACAATCACCATCTTGCCTATTTCTGAAGTTGTGACAAATGATATTGTTCTTTTGGAAGCTGGAGAAAAAGTGCCTGCTGATGGAGTGATTATTGACGGCGAGTGTCTTGTCAATCAGGCGGCGTTGAATGGTGAAACGAAAGAAGCAACGAAGACTGTAGGGGCTCGACCTGAGACGAGCCCGTCACAATCGGGTCGCTCTCAGGTGCGACCCCTACACACAGCGCACGAAGTACAAGTTGATTTCCTTTCCCCTTCTCATGTCTTTATGGGAACGGTTGTCACTTCGGGTGTTGCAAAAATGCGAGTGACTGCTGTTGGCAAAAACACAGAATATGGTCGCCTTGCAATGGAACTTGTAGACGACCTTAGGGAAAGCCCGCTTAGACATCGCCTGACAAAACTTGCAATCATTCTTTCTCGCATTGGCTATGGTGTTGCTGTGTTTGTTGGGCTTAGTTATTTGTTTAATATCTTCTTTCTATCATCTGGTTTTAGTTGGGATTTAGCCTATATTGTTAGGCATGTTTTCTATGCTCTGACCCTCTCTGTTTCTATTGTCGTGATAGCCGTTCCTGAAGGGCTTCCTATGATGATTTCTGTTGTTCTTTCTTCCAATATGAAGAAGATGCTAAAGGATAAAATTCTAGTCAGAAAACTTGTTTCTATAGAGACAATGGGCAGTTTAAATATGCTGTTTTTCGACAAAACTGGAACAATAACTAAGGGTAAACTTGAAGCTAAGAAATTTGTCACACTAGACGAAAACGACGAAAATAGCCCCTTTTTGAGGGCTAGGTTGCTTAGAAACTGCGTTTACAACAATTCCTCTTCACTTGTGGAAGAAGACGGCAAAGCGAAGATTTTTGGCGGAAATTCGACTGATAGAGCACTTCTTGCATACGCTTTAAACAGCGAAAAAGTTGTTGGTTTAGACGTAGAAACTGAGGTTATTTCAAAGACTGAATTCAACAGCACAGACAAGTTTTCTTCAATTACAATAAAGCAAAATGGCGAAGTTATAACCTATTTAAAAGGCTCACCCGAAAAACTTTTGCCTTGCTGCGATATTGGTTTAGAAGAGAAAAAAGAGTTTGAAGAACGGCTAAAAAATTATGCAAAACAAGGCTTTCGCATCTTGCTTTTTTGTGAAAATTCAGAACTTATTGGTGCTATTCTTCTTAAAGATGAAATGCGAGATGAAGCGAGTTTGACAATTGAAAGTCTGAAAAAAGCAGGGATTCAACCTGTTATGCTGACAGGTGACGCAAAGGAGACGGCTGTC
>WQZR01000017.1 GCA_009780625.1 Bacillota bacterium
AGATTTGTGAGTTAATCGCAGCCACGGTTGTTGGAACATCTCGCTCACTGTCTAAACCCAGAGCCGATGCATTGCCCCAAAACTCGCTTAGGTTCATAAAAGGGTTTGTTTCAAGCATATAGAGGTCTTGAATGCGATAGTCTCTAATGTCACTAACAAATTCTAAATAAATTGTGTTGTAAACAATATTTGAAAGCGCAAGATGTCTGAATGCATACGTCTCAACATCTTTAATGAAGTCTGCATACTTAAAACCAGCAGTTCCGATTGAATCTAACATTTCTGTAAAAAGTTCACTTTGGTCTTCAAGATGCTCAAAAATTCTTTCTCTCAGTTCTTCAATCAAATCTGTGCAAACGCTTAAATCACTTGCAGTTTTAATATTTTCTGAAACTGTTCCAACAGCCTTCTGATTATTAATAGCAGAACGCAAATCTCTATGAATGGTCAAAACGGCTGCGCTACTAGATGCCTCAGTAAGCTTGTCAAATTCACCATCCATTTTTTCAACCATAAATTCCAGTTTATCAAGCGTTTCTTCTAGTAGTTTGTTAGAGATATTAACCAGAGGAACTGCAATAATCTCTCCAAGGAAGTGGATTTCTTTGGTCGTTAATTCTGTCAATGCAGCTTCGAGTGCAACGGTTTTGTCAAAAAGAGTAGTAAGGTTATCAGAAAGCATTGTTAAGTCAGCTGGTGTAGCTGTTGCCATATTTACTGTATTTGAATATGAGTTAAAGGCTTGTTCAAATGCTCTAAGATGTGAGGTAGGGGATGAGGAATTAATTTGAGTTATTGAGAAAACATCAGTAGGTGTAGAGTCTCCTGTTGTAGTTCCTTCTTCACTGCTACTTCCCTCACCGCCTGCTTCTGTTCCACCACCAGTGCCTGTTTCCGAACCTGGGTTGTTAAGAGCTTCTTTTCTTGCTTCAAGGTTTTCATAAAAATTTAATATTGCAAGAATTCTGTCTGTTTCCAAAAAAACATCGTTTCGAAGCCCGAAGAGATTGCTTTCAAGGGTGCTCGCGTTCATAGTTGAATTAAATCGGCTAATCATAGGTGTAGAGATTGGTTGTCTAGCTTGAGGGGTAAATGTCAGGTGACTGAAAATTAGAGAAGTTAGAACCAAAACAACCAAAAGATAAACCACTGGGTTTTTGATTGTTTTATAAAACTCTCCTCTTATTAATTTTAGTACTAACATTTTTTCTTTCCGTTTTTCTCCTTATGAATATTTCTTAACGATTTCGTTATATAAATCGTCACTTGAATGGGATGTTTGTTCAATTGAGATGATTACAACATCTTTATCAAGAAAGGCTTTATAAACTTCCTGAATCTGCGACCTAGTTGTATTAATCACAAGTTTACTTCCAACTGTTTCATACTTAACTGTTTTAAAGTATTTTGAAATCGTCTGACCAGCAACAAATGGGTTAGCAACCGAAATGGCATATTTTGTAACCATGTCTTGTCCAACAGTTGTCACATCCATTTGCTCTATTGAACTGATTTTTAAAATCTTTCCTTCGTGCATGATTGCAATTCTGTCGCACATGGTTTCGGCTTCTTCAATGCTTCGTGTTGTAATCAAAATCCCTGTTGTGCTTGAAGCAACAATCCTTCTTAAAAGTTTTTTAAATTCCGTGATTGCTCTAAAATCCATTCCTTTTGTGATGTCATCTAAAATAAGAATTTTTGGGGAAGAGAGCAATGCTCCAGCAAGTGCAAGCTTTTGAAGTTCTTCTGGGTTATAAGAGTTTATAAGTTTTTTTGCTGTCGCTTGGTCGATTCCAACTTGAATCAAAACTTCGTCAACTCTTTCTTTAGAAACATCTTGCATGAGTGATGCAAAATATTTAAGGTTGCTATAACCAGACATAGAAGAATAGAAGGAAGGCTTTTCAATAACAGAACCAATCATCTTAAGACAATCAACTCTGTTGTCTTTAATATTAATTCCATCAACCAAAACAGCACCGTCTTGCATTTTTGTAAGACCCATAAGTGCTTTAACAACGGAAGATTTTCCGCTTCCTGCAGGTCCAATAAGCCCAAGAACCTCTCCAGGGTAGACTTCAAAAGATACATTATCAAGAATGTATTTTTCCTTTGAAAACTTAATAAGTTTCTCTGCCTGTAGAATACTTTGAACTTGCATAAATCTTTTACTCTAATTCTATCATAACTCGCATATATAAGGAAAATAAAACAAACACTATTTTGTGAGTTTTTTTAGCAAGAAAAATATAATTTTAAGTCTAGTTTTAACTTCAACTTTGTTTGTTCTTATTGTTTTAAGCACCGTATATGCCTTTAGTGACAAAATGTTGCATATGTGGGTTATTCTGGCTGTTGGCATGGCCAGTTTTCTGGCGTACATAATGTTTTTGATTTTGAAAAAAGAAACGTTTAAAAAACTTCTCATTTCTTTTATTATTTTACTGTTTATTTCTTGCCTTTTTGCGACCATTTTAAAGTTCTTTGGAGCAATCGAATACATCTCTAGTAAAGAAAAATTGAAAGAACTTATAGAGCATGCTGGAGTGTGGGCGCCGATTGTTTTTATTGTGCTTCAAATCGTTCAAGTTGTGTTTTCTCCAATCCCTGGCGCTCTAAGCATTGCCGTTGGAGCAATTGTGTTTGGTCCGTTTTTGGGGTTTGTTTATTCTTCAATCGGCATTGTTGTTGGAAGCATTTTGGCATTCCTTATTGGGCGGCTTTTTTCGAATAAATTTATATCTAGGTTTATCGAAAAAGAAGACTTAAAGAAATATCAAAACTATATAAACAAAAAAGGAAAGATTCTCCTGCCGTTAGTGTTTATTCTACCAATTTTTCCAGATGATATCATCTGCATAATTGCCGGAACCAGCACAATGAAGTTTTGGTATTTCGCAGTTGTAACCATAATCACAAGGCCAATCTCAATTCTTCTTTCAAGCTATTTTTTAAGCGGGGATATAATTCCGTTTTCTGGTTGGGGGCTCTTTGTGTGGGGAGGAATTATAGTCATAACGGGAATTGTTTTCTTTGTTCTAATCAAATATCAAGAACCAATAGAAAAATTTGTGCTAAGCAAGCTCCCAAAAAAGAAAAAACAATAGTTTGTGCTATACTCAATGTATGATTAAAAGTCCACTTCTAGATTTAGTTAAAGAAAAAATTGTCGACAAGAATGTCACAGTTATTGCCATTGTTGCGCCAACAACATCTGTTGCAATTGGCGAACACTTTGGCTATAAGCCGGGAGAGAATAAGATTTCAAATCTGGTTTCTAGTTTAAAGAAACTTGGATTTGATAAAGTCTTCGATATAGGCTACACCGCAGACATTGTTGCAATTGAAGAAGTTTTCGAACTTCTCGAAAGAAAAGTTAAAAACGAAAATCTTCCAATGCTGACATCTTGTTGCCCAAGTTGGATAAATTTTTTGTCAAAGCAATTTCCACATCTTGCAAAACATGTTTCAACCATGCAAAGCCCAATGACTGTAATGGGCTCAATCATAAAAAGTTTCTATGCAGAGAATGAAGGCTTAGATTCAAAAAACGTTTTCGTTGTGGGAATCATGCCGTGTCCGTTTAAGACGCTGGAGACAAATTATGTAAGCGAAGCACTCGGTGGGCTTAAACCAGTTGATGTCTCTCTTACTGTAAATCAAATTGCAGGGCAGATTAAAGAAGCAGGTATTGATTTCAACAGCATCACAGATTTTGATTTTGATGCACCGTTTAACCAAACAACCGATGTTGCACATATTTTTGGTTATGCAGGTGGAGTGGGTGAATCGGTGGTTGAATTTGCAAAACGTTTCAGACCAGATATAGAACTTAAATTAATCAAAACAAGCGGAATAGAAAATGCAAAAAGTTTTCTTGAATCTCTAGAAAGAGGCGAAGTCGATGCCGATGTTGTGGAGTTTATGGCTTGTTCAGGCGGTTGTGTTGGTGGATTTGGAATGGCTTGCCAGACTCTTAAGGGTGAAGAGAAAGAAAAAGTTGTTGCAGCAAGAAAAGAGGGGCTTAAGAAACTAGCCTCAGAAAAGAAACGAAAAATATATAACGCAACAGGGCATTCACTCTTTAAAAACTGGCTTGGAACACCGTATTCAGAAACCGCAAAGAAATATCTACATAAAAAATAAAACGCCCTTCGGCGTTTTTTAGTTTTCCTTAAATGGTTTGAATATTTTTAAGATGTTGAATATAACTGCTGAAAGCACTAGGTTGATAAACACCAATGAGCCAAAGAACATCCAAGAAGCGTGCGGCATTTCAAGGAAGCCCCAAGGAAGCATGCTTGCGTTTGTTATAATATTTCCCCATCTGTTTAGTGAATATAAAATCACAATACTCAAAACTGCAAAAATCGCTTCAATCCAAATGGTTGGGGAAACGAGTTTCGAAACAGCTTTCTTGTTTCTGTTGTATGTATATTTGAATATCGCAGCAATGAAGAATAGCAGAAGAGGGTATAGTGTCACGAACAGAACCAATGCTGTTCTATAGTCAATCAAACCTTGGTTGTTTAGAACCAAGAAAACAACCAAGAACTGAAGTGCACCTATTGCAAACATAATCATATTTTTGCCAAATAGCAATTTATATAAGTTTATAAACTTGATTGGTTTATGCGTGCTGCTGTTTTCAACAAAATATCTTGTTGAAGAATAGATTGAATATTCATTAGTAGGGGTATAGATAAATTCGTTTGATGTGTCAAATGTGTCGTAGTTCAGCGGTTGAGATTCATCACCCTCTTTAAGGTTATATTTATCAATAAACTCGCCACGCTCTTTTGCTTCTGCTTTTCTGACAATACGTTCAGTTGCATCTTTAAAATCTAGCCTATCTTCAACAAACGCTGCGTCGTTCATGCTCTTGTCTATAACATGTTTTTTTGTTGGCTCTTGAACAATGTTCTCATCATCAGTAAGGAAGTGGAAGTCTCCAATCTTTTCGTTTTCAACAACAGTTGTTTTTGTTTTGATTTTATAAATCTTGTCGCCGTCTTTCTCAAGTGTTTCAGCAGTGTGAGTTCTAACTTTTGCATCACTCGTCACAAGTGCATCCAAAATCATGTCGATGTCTTCTTCGCTTGCATCATTTGCAGCGCCAATTCCATCTTCATTTGCAATAATCAGGGTGATGTTAACTTTGTTGTTTGCAGACCTAACCTTTTCTTCGCACATAATGCGAGTTGTTTTTGTTTTAACTTTAACCAAAGCACCATCATCGAGTCTTTCAAAACTTTCCTCAAAATGAGTAGACATTTGTGTGTGGTTAATCAAACTTTCGTCAATCATGTCGTTGATTTCATCTTCAGAAAGTTCCAGGTTTTCAACCTCAGGCTTTTTGCCTTCTCCAAAACTTACCATTGTCACGGCAGTCTCTGGTTTTTTCTTTCCAAATGTCTCAACAGACGTTCCTGTTTTTCCAGCTTCAACAATCTTTGGCATAGAAGAAGCGGCAGGGGATTTGTCTACCTCAATGTTTTGATATTCACTTGGTTTATTCAAAATATAACTATCAACAGAATCACGAGTTTCAACCCATGCGTCTTTGTTTGAGTTTAGTTGTTCGCGTCCTAACTCTGTAAGACTGAAATATCTTCTCTTTCCACCAATCGCACTATCTCTCACATAACCATCAATCAAGCCTCTGTCGCTTAGTCTGTTTAAAGCAGAATACAAAGAAGGCTGCTTAATTTTCAGTTGTCCGTTGCTGCGTTCTTCAACTTCTTTAATAATCTCATAGCCATATTTATCGCCTTCGAGAAGTGAATGAAGAATGATGTTATTAATGCTGCCGCGCATGTAGTCGCTTTTTATTTCTCTCATCACACAATTATACAAAAAACGAGCGAAATTGTCAAAGATTTTGTGTACTATGTTTAGAATAGTACTACGTATTGTGGGTGCATAGTATGCTATAGTAGAGTACTATGCTAACAAATCTAGTTCGCGAAGACAGAAGAACTCTAAAAATCTCAGTTGATAGATATGGAGAGATGCACATTGTTGCACCAAAGAATATGCCTCTAGCAGACATAGTTGATTTCGTGACAAGAAAAGAGAAGTGGATTCATAAAAGACAGACAGCAAAAAAAGAATTAGTGAATAAAAATAAAGTAATTTTAGAGTATGAAAAATATCTATATTTAGGTGAGGCATACGAGCCAGTCTTTTCAAACGTTAAAACAATTTCAATAGAAAATAACTACTTATTGATTCCAATAAAATATAAGGATAAAGAAAAAAAAGCAGTCGTGAAATTCTTAAAGGAACGAGCCCTATATATCATCGAAAACAGGCTGCTTCATCTTGCAGCAAGTTTCAACCTCAAATTTGGCGCAGTGAGTTTAATAAACTCAAAAAACAGATGGGGCACAGCGTCACCACAAAGAGAACTTTCTTTCAATTGGCGATTGATTATGTTGCCGCCACCTATAATCGATTATGTCATTTGTCACGAACTTAGTCACCTTGTGGAGTTAAACCATTCACCACGGTTCTATGCGGTTTTGGAAAAAATGATGCCGACCTACAAAAAACATTCCAAAGATTTAAAAGACAGTGTCCATGTTTTGGAACTATTTAGAGATTAACGTAGGGGTCGCGCCTAAGAGCGACCCGCTAAACTAATTTTCAATTAAAAAAAAATATGTTAAACTTACATATTGATTGTAGGGGTCGCGCCTAAGAGTGACCCGAATATGGAGTTTAAATATGTCACAAATTCAAAACAAAGTTATGAGTCCAGAAGACAAAAAAAGAATTGCTGAAAATCGTCAGTTATACGAAAGACTTTTCAGGGTTAGGGAAGAACTGAAAATAAAATATACGGCAAGCGGAAGAGTTCCTCCAATTTGCACAGACCAAGCACTTTTGGATATTGCAAGAAACAAGCCACTAAGAGCAGAAGACTTTGCACTTCTTCCAGGTGTTGGAAAAACATTTGCAGAAAAATATGCAAAATATTTCATTCCAATTCTTATGGAGTTTAAATCAAGAAACGTTCAAGTTGCAGACAGCAACCCAAAAATCAAGGCAACACTTTCAAAGCTTGAGGATAGACTGGTGAATATCAACAGAAGAAACAAAATGCTATATATGCCAAAGCTTCACAGTCGCCAAACTTTTGACTTATATTCAAGAGAACTTATCACCGAAAAGTTTATGGACTTTTTAATGAGAGGAAAACCAAGAGCTCTTAAGGTTGTAGACATCAAGCCAATGAACGACTCGCTTGAAAACCTGGATGCAGAACAACAAAGATATGTTCGTCTTACAAACATTGTTCGTGAAATCAATAAAGATTTTAGAGAAAGCGGAAACTATGATGCGTATATTGCATACCCATTCGTTGAAGGAAAAATTATTGGGGAAGACTTTCCAGTGAGAGCACCACTTGCTTTGTTTCCAGTTCAAATCAAAGTTGAAAACAATTTTGTTGCGGTTGAACTAGATAGAGATAAAGATGTTCTATACAACACAAACTTAATCTTGCTTCAAAACAAATTCAACAAAGTAAGCCGCGATGTTCCTTCTCCTGTAGTAGGTGATATAAACTATCAAACGTTCATTTCAGATTTAGTTCAGTTCTATAAAGAAAACGGCATTGAAATTATGCTAAACCTTTTTGAAACAGAAGAATATAAAAAACAAAAAGAAGAACTTCTAAAACTTGAAGAACTTAAATCAAAGGATTTGAGTTTCTTTTCATACGAAGCAGGCAATTTCGATGACTTCCTGAAAATGCACAGACCAAAACAAGAAGAGCAACTTGAAAACATCAAAGAAGACAAAGTCACAATAGACAGATTTACAGAATATACAGCTAGCAACTTTCCAAAATATCTAAACGGAGAGTTCTTCATCAGACATAACGCAGTGTTAGGTCAATTCAGTCTTCATTCAACAGCAATGCAAAGAGACTTCAAAAAGATTATGGACAGCGACAGTCTAAACGTTCTTGTGTCTGAACTTTTGGAGAACTATGATGAAATCGATTTATATGCAGACGAAGACGCAGAGATTGCACAAATCGACGAAAACATTCCGGTTAAGGAAAGCCAAATAAACTATATAAACAATCTAAACGCAAGCCAAGAACAAGTGATTGTAAAAATTCAAAACACAGATAAGTTGGTTATTCAAGGCCCACCAGGAACAGGAAAAAGCCAAAGCATAACTTCTTTGATTTCAGACTTTTCTTCAAAAGGAAAAACCATCTTGATGGTTTCTCAAAAGAAAGCAGCACTTGAAGTTATTCATTCCCGCCTTGGGCATTTAAACAAATACACAGTCTTCATTAGCGACGTTAAAGACAAAAACTCTTTCTACGAACAAATGATGAGGCTTACTGCAGAAGCAACATTTAATCAAACACCAGAAAGCAGCACGGGAGAAATAGCCGACTTTATTGAAAAACGAATTGACAGGCTAAACCGAATTTCAGAAGTTCTTTTCGAAAATAGAAAAGAAGGCGTTCCAATGTATAGGCTATATCAAGAAAACACAGCCAACCAACTTAAATGCAAAGAGAACGACAACCTTGCAAAATTCCTTCCAATGGCAGCGCGTGTTGTGTCTGAGGAACTTAGAGGCAGAAAATACACAGACATGCTGACATCGTTCAATCTAATCAACAACGAAAGAATTCTGCAAAAAGTTAAAGAATATCTGGATATCAAAAAAACTGATGCATGGGTGACAACCATAAGACCAAACATGAGCAGAATGGAGCAAGTGAATTTCTCTAATGATGCAGCAGAGTTTATTAAAAACCAAGAAGAGTTTTTATCAAAAAATATTTTCGCAAGAATGTTCACATCTGGAAAAACAAAAAAAGAACTAAAAGAGATGTTCAAAAAATATTTCACCGAAAGAACATATTTCAAAGAACTTTTCAAAAACCCATACAAACTTGGAAAGAAAAAAGAAAGAGGGATGCTTACAGACAAAGAAGGTCTTGTTGGCATGGAGTTATATAACAAATATTCATTCCTAAAAACTGAACTTGTAAACCTAACCGAAAACGAATTCACATTTGCCGCAGCAGCAATAAATCTTTCAGAACGAATGAAGGTTGTAGGGGTTGCACCTGAGAGCGACCCGAAAATCACAGACGCACTAAGACTGGTGTTTGATTTTGTTGTTTGGTATAAAATCGACAGTTTCGAATCTTCGATGCACATGGAGTTTAGAGATGTTGAAAACTTCAAAAAGATTACATCTGAAGTTCTAAAACTGATTGACGAAAAGAAAGCAAGAACAGTTGCAGACGTAAGAAGGGAACTTGAAAAACGCTATAACACAAACATAAAAAACAGCAAGCGTTTCCAAGAAATCGACAGATGTATTCAATCAAAGCGTAGACAAAGCGTCAACAGATTTATTGAAAGATTTTGGTTCGAGCTTTCAAGAGGTGTAAAAGTTTGGCTTATGACTCCAGAAGTTGTTGCAGAGCTTCTTCCATTCGAAAAAGGAATGTTCGATTTAGTAATTTTCGACGAAGCTTCTCAGCTATACGTTGAACGCGGCTTGCCTTCAATCTCAAGAGGAAAGAAAGTTGTAATCGCAGGAGATCACAAACAGCTTAGACCTTCAAGTCTTGGAAGTGGAAGAGTTGACGAAACCGAAAACGAGTTTGAAGTTGATAACGACGATGAAGAACCAACAAAAACAACTGCAGCAAACGCAGCGCTAGAAGAAGAAAGCTTGCTAGACCTAGCAAGATTTAAATACCCACAAACAATGCTTAACTATCACTATAGAAGCCGATACGAGGAGTTGATTGAGTTCTCTAACCACGCCTTCTATAAGGGAAAACTTCTTGTTTCTCCAAACGTGGAAGAGCCAAAAGTTGCACCAATTGAAGTTATTAAAGTAGACGGCGTGTGGATTAAAAGACGCAACATGATTGAAGCAAAACGCGTTGTGGAGCTTATAAAAGAACTTAGAACAGAAAGGAAGCACAAAGAAACAATTGGTGTGATTACATTCAACGTAAACCAGCGTGACCTTATTATGGACTTAATCGATGCAGAATGCAGAAGAAATAAAGAATTTGATGTTTGGTATAAAGAAGAAATAAACAGAAAACACAACGGCGAAGATATTGGTTTATTTATTAAAAATATCGAAAACGTTCAGGGTGACGAAAGAGATATAATCATCTTCTCAACAGCATATGCAAAAGATGAAAATGGAAGACAAAACAGAAACTTTGGTTGGCTGAATCAAAAAGGTGGAGAGAACAGGCTTAACGTTGCAATCACTCGTTCGAAAAGAAAGGTATATATTATAACAAGCATTGAACCAAGAGAGTTTAGAGTTGAAGACCTTTCAAGCGTTGGTCCAGGGCTGTTTAAAAAATATCTAGAATATGGTTTTGCAATCACAAATGGAGACAAAGAAAAAGCAAAAGAAATTCTAAAGAGCATGACAGATAAGGTTGCTGTTCAAACTGCTCCGAAATCAATCGACCTTCTTGCAGCAGAAGTTGTTGCAGAACTGAAAAAGGCTGGCTTAACAGTAAAAGAACAAATCGGAATCGGTGCTCACAGAATTGACATTGGAATTGTAAACGAAGACGAAACGGGCTACGACCTTGGAATTGAAATCGACAGCAAACTATACGGCGGTTCAATCAACACAAGGGAGAGAGATATTCATAGAGGTGCATATCTTGAAAGCAGGGGCTGGAAAATTTACAGACTTTGGAGCACATCATGGTGGCACAACAAAGAGCAAGAAATCAAAAAGATTCTTGCGATGCTTCCACCAAAAAAACCTAAACAAGAAATTGTTGAAGAAAGTGTAGGGGTTGACTTCTAGTCAACCCTTTTTCATTCTCAAAAATTTGTTTGATAAAACGTTTGACGTACTAAAACAAATGTGCTATAATCCACACATAGAAATGTAGACAGTTGTGCGCTACAACTGTCTAGCTATTTCTTAAGTGAGGTATATATGAAAAAAATGCACGAAAGAATTCTTGACTTCATAACAGAAGAACATAGAAAAACTGGGCTTATGCCAACAGTTCGTGAAATTGGCGAAGCAATGAATCTAAAATCAACTTGCACAATTGTTTATCACCTAAACAAACTTGAAGAACAAGGCAAGATTGAAAGAAGTTCAAAAAAATCTCGTCACATAACAATTGTTGGAGCAAAAGAACAAACAAGAAAAATGCCAGAATTAGATTTCTCGACGTTCGATACAGACGATTTTGTTGCAATTCCTTTAGTTGGAACAGTTGCAGCAGGTCAACCAATTCTTGCAGAAGAAAACATCGAAGATGTCTACAAAATGCCAGCCAACCTTTTTTCAGGCGGCTCTTTGTTTATGCTTGATGTAAAAGGCGATTCAATGATTAACGCTGGAATTTTCAATGGCGATAGAATCATTGTAAGACGTCAAGAAACAGCAAACAACGGCGATATTGTCGTGGCCCTTGTGGAGGACGACGAAGCAACAGTTAAAACATTCTTCAAAAGAACAGGCAAAATTGAACTTCGTCCAGAGAACGACCACATGGAGCCAATGTTTTTTGAAGACATTTTGATTCTAGGAAAGGTGATAGGGCTTCTAAGGAACTACTAAAATTCATAACCAGAAAACACAAAAGCAATTGACTGTTTCATAAATAAATGATATATTAATAATAGACATTTCAAAAGTTCTTCTCCTACACAGAGAAAAAAATTTTTAAAGGTCAATAGTATAGGAGGAAAGAAATGGCTGATATCAAACTGAAATGCAAAGACTGTGGCGGCGAATTCCTTTTCACAGAAGGCGAGCAAGCTTTCTACGCTGAAAAAGGCTTCGAAAACCAACCACAAAGATGTGCAGACTGCAGAAGAGCTCACAAAGCTGCGAGAAACCAAAACCGTGGCAATGGCGACAGAAACCAAGGCAGAAGATAAGAAAAGGCGAAAGCCTTTTTTTCATTGACAAAATCTATTAATAGGGTATAATAGTTCTATGATTACAAAGACATTTTGTGTAGTTAATAATAATGCAAACAATACATTGGAACCTCGATAGAGAGATTTGTTTGCTGATACAAAAATAAGTAACAGAGCAACCCTCAATCGAGGGTTGTTTTTTGTTAAGTGTGCTATTATTGACTATTCGTGTTTTTGTAATCAGTGTAGGGGTCGCGCCTTAGAGCGACCCGAACGAAAGGAAAGAAAAATGAAACTCATAACAAAAGAATTTGCAAAGGAAAAATATTCCCAAATAGACTACAAAGAAATGCAAGTTCTAATCAAAGAAATAAAAGACATATTCCAAGCCCAACTCACAATGGAGCTTGACTTGCTTAGAGTAAGCGCACCACTGTTTGTGGAAGCAGCAACAGGTCTAAACGACGATTTAAGCGGAAGCGAAAGAAAAGTTGAATTTACTGTTAAAGAAAGCGAAGGAACTACTCTAAGCATCGTTCAATCTCTAGCAAAATGGAAGCGTGTAGCTTTGCATAAATACGGCTTCAAAACCGGCGAAGGTCTATACACAGACATGAATGCAATTCGAAGAGATGATGTGATGGATGAAACCCACAGTTTCTATGTTGACCAATGGGATTGGGAAAAGATTATAACAAGGGAACAAAGAACTCCAGAATATCTAAAGTCTGTGGTTGAAAAAATTGTTAAATCAATTGCAATAACAAGCAGACATATTCAATCAATCACAAAAGCAAAACTTCCAGTCATCTCAGACAAGGTTTTTTGGATTGACAGTCAAACTCTTCTTGATATGTATCCAACAAAAACGCCAGAAGAAAGAGAATATGAAATTGCAAAACTTCACAAAACTGTTTTCATCACAAAAATTGGTCCAAAACTAACAGATGGTGTTGCACACAGCATGCGCAGCCCAGACTATGACGATTGGAAACTAAACGGCGATATAATCTTCTATCATGAAGTTCTAGACTGTGCTTTGGAGCTTTCAAGCATGGGAATAAGAGTAGACGCAGAAAGCCTAAAACAGCAACTTAAAGCAACAGACAAAGAATATAAACTGGAAAAATTTGAGTATCACCAAAATATCAGAGATGATGTTCTTCCGCTTACAATCGGCGGCGGAATAGGGCAGTCAAGAATGTGTCAGTTGATTTTAGGTCGAGCACACATCGGCGAAGTTCAAGCCGGCTATTGGAAACCAGAACATATAAAAATCTGTGAAGCTCACGGAATCAAGTTGCTGTAGGTGTCGACCGTTGGGCGACCCGCTTATACAGCAAGATATGTTATAATAATTAAATTAGGAGAAAACATGAAAAGAACAGAAATAAAAGAAATTTTCAAAAATGTAGGGGTCGCGCCTAAGAGCGACCCGAAAAAAGAAATCACAGTTTGCGGTTGGGTTAGAAACTATCGCGATTCAAAAACTGTTGCATTCCTTGAACTTAACGATGGGTCAACTTTGCCGCACATGCAAGTGGTTATTGATAAAGAAAAGTTTGCACACGCAGAAGAATTCTTCCCAAGCTCAACGGCGCTACGCATTGTTGGAACACTTGCAGCAAACGACAAGTGCCCAGGTGGTGTTGAACTTAATGCAAAAACAGTTGAAATTTTGGGGAAATCTTCTCATACAGAGTTTCCAATTCAAAAAGGAATGAGCTTAGACGTTCTAAGAACAATGCCACACCTAAGACCACGCACAAACACATTCAATGCAATGTTTAGAGTGAGAAGCGTTCTAAGTTATGCAATTCATAAATTCTATAACGAAAGAGGCTACATCATGGCACACGCACCAATCATCACGGGTGGTGATGCTGAAGGTGCTGGCGAAATGTTTAAGTTGACAACAATCGGTTTTTCAACAAAGTTTAAATCTGAAGAAGAATATAACAAGGCAGATTTCTTTGGAAGAGAAGCAGGTTTGACAGTAAGCGGGCAAATGGAAGCAGAAGTTCTTGCGATGAGTCACGGAAAGGTATACACATTTGGTCCAACATTCAGAGCAGAGCCTAGCCAAACAACAAAGCACGCAGCAGAGTTTTGGATGGTTGAGCCAGAGATTGCATTTGCAACACTTCCAGACGTTATTGAGCTTGCACAAGATTTTGTTAAATACATCACAAAATACACACTAGAAAATGCAAGCGAGGAAATCGATTTCTTCACAAAGCATTTTGATGCAACACTTAGGGGCAGACTTGAAGAACTGGTTAAAGCACCGTTTAAAACAATTGAATATAAAGATGCTCTAGAAGTGTTAATTAAGTCAGGAAGAAAATTTGAGCAAAAAGTTGAGTGGGGTCTAGACCTTGCAACGGAACATGAAAGATATCTTGCTGAAGTTTGGGCAAAAGGTCCAGTGTTCGTAACGCACTATCCAAGAGAAATTAAAGCGTTTTATATGAAGCAATCAGAAGACGGAAAGACAGTTGCTTGCACAGACTTATTGATTCCGGGAATTGGTGAGTTGATTGGTGGAAGCCAAAGGGAAGAGGACTACGACAAGTTGATTACAGAAATCAAAAGAAGAAAAATGAAAATGACAGACTATGAGCATTATCTTGCACTAAGAAAATTCGGAACATGTCCACACGGCGGTTTCGGGCTTGGTTTTGAAAGAATGCTTATGTACGTAACAGGAATTGGCAACATCAGAGACACAATCTTGTATCCACGTGCCAAAGGCGAATTAAGATAAATAAAAAGCACCATTAGGTGCTTTTTTTATTTTTCTCTTCTTCTTCGATTTTGTCTAGAATATTTTTAAGTCTTAAAAAATCCTTTGGAATAAACATAAAGAAGGTTACAACAGCCATTATTGAAATACCTATACACCACCATATGTTTAGAAAATAGTATGCAAGTATAGCTGTGCCAACAAAAAGAAGGGTGGTAATAAAAGTAGCTACGATATATATTATGAGTTGTTTTTTAAAATAAGCTTTTTTTGTTGCATAATCCTTTGACAGTATTTCTGCTTCTTTTTCTGCTTGTTGTCTATAGGCTTTTTCGTAAAGTTTTTCTTTTTTATTATTTTCCATAATTCTCCTAATTTTTGTCTCTAAGTTTAACCGAATTCAACGCAGCACGTTTGATTTCTTCGCTTTGTGCCGCGTAGTGTTTTCTTGTTGTGTTTACATCTTTGTGGCCAAGAACTTCAGCAACAGCATATATATCGCCAATTTCTTTATACAAGTTCGTTCCAAATGTTGTTCTAAGTTTATGCGGTGTAATATTCTTAAGTGGAGCAACACGTGATGTATATTTCTTCACAAGGTTTAAAACAGCCCTTGGAGTGATTCGTTTCTTTTGAAGACTAATAAACAATGCAGGTTCTTCAATAAGTTCCTTTGCTCTTTCTAGGTTCTTGATGTCCTGAGTGTCTGTTACAGTCTTTTTAATAAACTTCTTTGCGTCCGTATATTTATGTTTTCTAAGCTCTTTTCCTAAAATCTTTTCTCTGTCTTTAAGCCACAAAAGAAGTTCGCTTCTTATTTCGTCATTAAAGTATAGGGTAGACCTTCCGCCACCTTTTCTTGTTACAACAAATGCATTGTTAGAAAAGTCTATATCAGTCACATTAAGTCCAACCATTTCCGAAATTCTTATGCCCGTTCCAAGAAGCAAAGAGAGCAGGGCAGTGTCTCGTGTTTTTGTGATGTTGTGATAATCCTTTTCTTTAGAAGTCAAAACATCACCATCTTCACTGGAGTTTAGAAGTCTAACAACCTCATCAATTTCAAGTCTGATGATTTCTTTGTCTTCTTTTTTTGGCATAAGAACTCTTGTTCCAACGTTTGAGTCAAGAACTCCATTATTAAAATAATAAGAAAGAAGCCCACGCACCGCAGAA
>WQZR01000018.1 GCA_009780625.1 Bacillota bacterium
GGTGGTGGTGGTTGGTTTGGTGGTGGTTCTGGTGGAAACGGTGCTACGACAGCTAGTGGGGGTGGCGGCTCTGGATGGATTGGCGGAGTCTCTGGTGGAATTACTGCTGCGCCTGGAACTGCGAACTTCGTTAACCGACCGTAAAATAAAAATATCAATTCAAAAACTCCTGATTGGGAGTTTTTTTGTGGGTTGGGAGGGTTTAAAATAGTGCCTTAAAAAGGGTGTTCTGGCTTTGATATACATATAGAAAAAGGTAAAATATAACTAGAAAGAAAATCTCTGACGCGGGAGGGACTTTCAGTATGAAAACTTTTTTCAAAAGTCGAATAAAAAGATGGGCTATTCCTGTATTATTCCTATTAGGAATTCCTTTTCTTATGCTTTCATTTCTTGCCGCAAACTTTAGAGAAACAACAAGCCCTCAAACAATGCTCTCTGCAAATGCAACAACTGCAACAGTGACGTTGACTATTGAAAACGGCATTTCTGGAAGCATCAGACAGATTGTTTTAGACGCTGGGACATCAATCAACGATTCTCCACAAATCAATGTTATAGACGCAGTGTATGCTGGTCACTTTTTCAATGGCTGGAGAGTTCCAAGCATTGCACCTTTTCCACTTACAACTTTTGAAATCAACAACAGGGTGTGGAATGTAGACACAACAATCACGGCAACATGGGGAGTTTTAAACCCAAGAGTTCTTCGCTTTGAAGATGGCTTTGGAGCACCAACATCTGCAAGAACAATTTCAAGCGGACAAAGCATCAACACAACATATAACGTTGCAAAGATTGCAGAACCTGTGTATCCAGGACATACGTTTGTTGGATGGAAATCTGACCTTTGGGAAGACACAAGAACTTCAGCACAAGTTGAAGCAATGCACTTCTCTTCTGGTATTGCAATTAAAGCAAGTTGGACAATCAACAACCCAATTGCATTGGTTTTTAGGAACGATGCAGGGCAAACTTTGCATCAAACAACACTTGCAAGAGGTCACACCATAAACACATCATATGGAGCCTCAGTTTTGCCTGTGACGCGTGCAGGGCACACATTTGCAGGATACAGACCTAACTGGCAATCGAATGTGATTAACCTGGAACTGTTAAGCAGAACAAGTTTTGGAACAGACACAATTGTTGGAACAAGCTGGACAATCAACAACCCAACACCAATCACAATGCACTTCTCAAGTGGGCATCCAGCAGGCACAACAGAAACTCAAAGAACAATTTTTGCAGCGCAAGGTTTTAGCATAAATCAAACATACAACAACTGGCTAAATGACTCGGACTTAGCTCTTAGACGTGAAGGACACGCATTTTTGGGTTGGACATCACCATCATGGGTTGGCATTCGTTCGAGTGCACAAATCTCAGATATGGTGATTAGAAATCCACTTGAAATTACAGCAAGTTGGATTGCAACGCATTCTGCAACCATCACAATTGAAGACGGACTTGGAAATCCAATTGTTGGGGCTTCGAGAACTGTTGCAACAGGGCAGAGCGTGAACTCTTCTTTTGGAGTTTCTGAGTTTACGACTCCAACGCTAGATGGTCACAGATTTGTTGGTTGGGCATCTGCACTATGGAATGACGAAGATAAGGTTTGGGTTGAAGACCACTTGTGGACAGGAACAATTTTGACTCCTGCACTTAACAACCAACCATTTGAAAGAGACTCACACGTTTTTGCGGTGTGGGAAATTAGAGAAGATGAAGATATTCTTTTGACGTTCAACACATTGATTAGAGATGGCGATAGAAAACTTGAAACAGGAACACATGGAACAAGAACAATTGCTGCAGACACAAGCATCAACACAACATATGCAGTAGGCACAATGACAAACCCAAACATTGCGTTCATGGTTGATATTCTAAATAATCCATTATTGGAGAATCACTTCTTTGCAGGTTGGAAGATTGGCGACCCGGAAGATGATGATAACGTTGAATTGTTTACAACAGAAAACATTCAATCGGTTGTTTTTGTCGAAGATACAATAATCACGGCAATTTTCTCTTCTCAAGCAATATCTGCAGTTTCTTTCTTCTCTGGGCTTAGAGGAAACGTTAGACACACAACACAGTTTGTTGCAACTGGCGCAAGTATCAACACAACGGTTGAAAACATTGGAGAAGAATTGATTGGTGGGCCACTTATTGACCCAGAATTGATTGGGCACGAGTTTTTGGGTTGGGTTGTTCCAGGAAGACCAGGTGAATTGATTTCAACTGCTAACGTTAAAACAATTCCTTTCTGGACAAACACAAACATTGTTGCAAGCTGGGAACTTAAATTCCCACTTACAATCACTTTTATGGGTGGACACGACGGAAAAACAGAATATACAACAAGAGATGTTGCTTTAGACCAAAGCATCACAACTTCATATAACACTTTGGTTGTTTTGCCACCAGCGGTTGGTGTTCCTGGGCATGCAGCAGGACACACATTTGCGGGTTGGAAACTTCCTGGTCAAGGCGGACTTTTGACTACTGCGGACATAAACAATAGGGTTTTTGATAACCACGAAACAATCACAGCAAGTTGGACTTTCACAAACACAACCATTCTAACTTTTATGACGGGTGTGAATGAAAACATTTTCTACGACTCAATTGATATAGCAACAGGGCAAAGCGCAGACACAAGTTATAAGGGTGAAAAAATTTCGGACCCAGAACTTAGAGGACACACATTTAGAGGTTGGAGAGTTCCTGGAATTCCAACACTGCTATCTTCTGATGAAATTAACGCAAGACCGTTTAATTTTGACATACAAATATTTGCGGAATGGAATCTATATAAGCCTCAAACAATAACTTTCCTTACTGGCGTTGATAGAGACATCACACACACAACCAGAACAATTGCAGCAGGTGAGAGCATTGCTTCTTCGTATGAAGTGACAAACATCACAGAGCCAACCTTGCCGGGGCATAGATTTGCTGGTTGGAGAATAAACGGAATTGGACAACCATTCTCAACACCAGAAATCAACACAAGAGAGTTTGCTGAGTTTGAATTTGAAAACGAAGAACTAGACGTGATTGCGACATGGCAAAGACTTAACCCGACTGAACTTACATTCTATACGGGTCCAAACAGAAACACTCCATGGATTGACGGACACACAAACACAGGAACTGGACACATAAGAGAGATTGCTGGTGGGCAGTCAATCAGAACCAGTTATGAAGTTAGAGATATTGTTGAGCCAACGCTTGTTGGGCACAGATTTATTGGCTGGGAGAGCACTCAGTGGCCTGGCGTTAGACTGACGACTGAACAGCTTAATCTTAGAGAATTTACAGCAGACGCAAGAATTGAGGCTGCATATGAGATTGTTACTGAAATACATCTAGATTTTAGGATAGGACTTTTGGGAATAACACCTTTCACTGAGCGAACAATTGCGCAGGGTCTTTCTATATTCAATTCTTTCGACGTTGCAAACTTGACAATTCCTCCAATTCTTGCAGGACACGATTTTGCAGGTTGGACAAACCACGAGTTGTGGGGTGCAAGTGGCAGAAGAACAAATGACCAAGTGAACATTCACGATTTCTTAGAAGACACAACATTGGTTGCAACATGGACAATCACAGATGCACAAACACTTCGATTTGAAGATGGTTTTGGAAACTTGGAGTTTAACAGAACTGCAGCAAATACTCTAAGTATTGTTAGAACATATAAAGGTGTTCTTGCAGTTGACGCAGCAGACAGAACTGGACACACATTTAAAGGATGGCAAGTTAATGGTGTTGGAGACATTCTTTCGACAACACAAATAAACGAAAGACCTTTCACCAACGGCGCAACAATATATGCAGTTTGGGAAATTGATAACCCAACACTAATCACGTTCAACACAGGACTTCAAAGAAACGTTCCATTCCAAACAAGAATAGTTGCAGAAGGGCACAGCATTGCTGACTCGTATGCAATTCCTGACATCTTTCCACCAGTTGATTTAGCTGGTCACACATTTGCAGGTTGGAGAAGTTCTGCATGGGAAGGAATTCTAAGCTCGGCACAAGTAAACCAAAGACCATTCCACGTTGAAACAACAATCAACGCAACATGGAATTTAAACAACCAAACAACATTGACATTCAACCCACAAGGTGGAAACTGGAGCGGAGCAACTGCAAACAGAACAGCACTTGTTGCAGATGGGCAATCAATCAACACATCATATAACGGAGCATTGATTTTAGCACCAACAAGAATTGGTCACTCTTTTGCTGGCTGGGAAAGCACGGCATGGGATAATCTTCTAAGTTCAGATAGTGTAAACACAAGACCATTCGACGGTGGAAGAACAATCACAATCAACGCAAGATGGACAATTCTAAGTCCAGTGGACATCATATTGCACGATGGCTTTGGTGGAAACTATCCAACAAGAGTTGCTGCAGGTGGATATAGCATCAATCAAACATTCGAAACGATTGCGGTTCCACAGCCAACAAGAAGAGGACACTTCTTCAGTCACTGGATTGTTGAAGGCTCAGCAAAAGATAGATATACAACAGACGAACTGAACACAAGACCGTTCTACAGTGATACAAACGTATATGCAAGTTGGACTTTCCAAACAACAATTGGATTGACTTTTGTTCTAGAAACAGTGACAGCAGGCGTTCTTGCTCCATATACAACAAGAAGCATTGCAGGAAGTGAATCGATTGTCACATCATATAAAGTGCTAGACATTGTTGACCCAACAGGCGAGCAAGTTCCACCAGGGCATAGTTTCCTTGGCTGGAGAAGTGCTAGATGGGTGGGAGAAAAAACAACAGAAGAAGTGAACAACTTCCAATTCCATGATGACACTCAAGTGAGAGCGGTTTGGAAAATAGAGAACCCGCAAGGATTAAGATTTGAGACTGCAAACGTTAACGGTGGAACAACATGGTTTGCAGACAGAACGGTTGCAAGAGGGCAAAGCATTGCAACAACTTGGAACACAGCAAACATAACAACGCCAAACGCTCCAGTTGGTCACGACTTTGATGGTTGGACAAGTTCTTTGTGGAGTGGAAGACAAACAACAGAATGGGTTAACAACAGAACGTTCAACACAGACATGACGATTGTGGCAGAGTGGAAACTTCAGGCTCCAATCAACGTGACATTTATGCTTGCAAACGTGACGGGCGGACCGGCAACTTTCTATCATTCAAGAACCATCGGAACAGGACTTTCAATTATTCTAAGTTTTGAAGCTGAAGAGATTGTGGACCCTACAGGCGAGCAAGTTCCACCAGGGCACACATTTGCAGGATGGAAGAGCGAAGCATGGAGCAACACACTAACCAGTGAACAAGTTAACGGCACAACCTTCAACTCCCCAATCACAATCACAGCAAGTTGGAATCACATCAACCCTAAAACACTGACATTTGTGTTGCCAACAGGTGATGCAGCAATAACAACCCACCACGCAACCCGAATTATTTCGGCAAACTTTTCAATTAGAAACAGTTATGAAGCAAACGATGTTCCACCACCATCAATTCCACATTATAGATTTGAACACTGGGTGGTTCAAGGAACAACAACACCAATTCCAAATATAAATTTATATGATGAATTTGACGACAACACAACACTAGAAGCCGTGTTCTCAATACAAGCAGCAAGTTTAAGAGTTTTGACGTTTGATTTAGCAAACGTGACAGGCGGTCAATCACACGACTTCGAAACAAGAAATATTGTAACGAACCAATCAATCAACCAAACAATTGGAACTGTTGGAATTGTTGACCCAACAGGTTCTTTCATACCTCCAGGGCACACATTTAGAGGATGGAAGCATCCAACGTTGTGGGATGGAGTTATGAGTTCTGAGGGAGTTAACGCAAGAGGGTTCATAGACAGCACAACAATCACAGCAAGCTGGAACTTAGTTGAAGCAAGAACTCTTACATTCTTGTTGCCAAGAGGAGACGGCGGAACAGAGCAATATGACACACGCAGAATTGCTTCGGGGCATTCAATAAGATATAGCTATGAAGCAGCAGATTTGCTACCACCATCAATTGAAAGCTATATATTTGAGCATTGGGTTGTTGAAGGAACAACAACGCCAATTCCAAACATAAACACAGAAACATATACAGACAACACAAGATTTGTTGCAGTGTTTAGAATTCACCCAGACCACAGAAGAACTTTGACATTTGAGCTTGCAGATGTTCAAGGCGTGGCTGACATTCCATTTGACACAAGAGATATTGCAAACAGAATGTCTATAAACCAAACAATTGGAACTGTGGGCATCACAGACCCGGCGCCTGGGCAAATTCCACCAGGACATAGATTTATTGGTTGGGAAAGCCCAGCATGGACAGGACCTTTGACATCAACTGTTCTAAACGGAAGAGAGTTAACAATCTCTGGCGATATCACCGTGACGGGAATTTGGGAGATTATAACTCCAGTAATTTTGACGTTTGTTATTCCAGCAGTTGACGGAACAGAAACATCATTTACTCGCACGATTGCAAGCGGTGTTTCGATTCTAAACAGTTATCTTGCAACATCTGTGGGCAACCCAGCTGCTCCAAATGCAGGTCACACATTCACTGGTTGGAAAGACAGCATCAGTGGTGATGTTATATCGACTGATATAAACCTATTCACGCCATTTGATAGCGACAGAACTTTGACAGCAAATTTTGTTCTTAACGACCCAATCAACCTAAGATTTAGATATATTGATTTAGTTAGCACAGACCACCCAACAGGTCGTCTTGTTGACTGGGGCACATCAGACAGAACTGTTGCGAGTGGGCAAAGTATAAGAACAACACTTGGTGCGGCAGATGTTCCAAACCCTCCAACTCCGCCTGCAGGACACACATTTAATCACTGGAGAATTGAAGGGACTACGGATAACGTTCCAGATATTAATATGGAAACATTCCGCATTGCTCAAGGTGCAACAATCACTTTGATTGCTGTGTATAGACACACAGGCACAACAAACCTAAACTTTGTTCTGCCACAAGCAGATGGAAGCACATCAAATTGGGATTTAACAAGAGCAGTTGCAACTGGGCAGAGTTTAAACACAAGTTTAAATAACTTAACTGGCAGACAGATTTCAACTCCAATAACAAGCGACCCGCCAGCACCAGCGGGACACAGATTTGATGGATGGAGTGCAAACGGCAAAACATTAACAATGGCGCAACTAAACGCTGAGCCATTCAGTGGTGCAACTGCAACGATTACGGCAATTTTCCTTCCACTTGATGCAAGAACATTGACACTTGAGCCTAATGGCGGCAACGCGATTGCAAACCCAACACGCGTTATTCAAAACGGAATGAGCATTGCAAACACGGTTGGAGCATCTGCTGTGACAGACCCTACAAGAACAGGTGTGAGATTCTCATTTGCAGGATGGAATGTGCATGGAGCAACTTCTCCAGCATCTAACGTATTACTTCCAAGCACTACACTAAACACAACAAACATCACAGCAAACGCAGGTTCAACTCTAACAGCAAGAGCACGTTGGAACATAACTGTGACATTCGACCCTGCTCAAGGAAGTTTTAACGGAACGAACGCAACTACAGACAGAATGTCTCTAGATGGTGGAACTCTAAACGGAACAGGGCAAGGTATAGACACACCTCCAATCAGAGCAGGACACAGATTCCTAGGATGGAGAGACAGTCATACTACCAATCTAATGACAAATGCTGCTGTTATGGATTTAGTTATAAACGATGTAAGAACATTCACTGCTGTGTGGGAAGTTGCAATAACAGTTGCATTCGACCCTAACCGTGGAGTTTTCCAAGGCGTAGAGACAACAACAGTTAGAAACGTTCACAGTGGCGGAAGTCTTGCAAACTCTTTACATAACGGAGTTGTTGGAGCAGGGGTTTTATCTGGCGTTCCAACCAGAGATAACTTCCACTTTAGAGGGTGGAGCACTAATATGAACGATAACCCTCTAAACACTCACCTTAGTATTGAGACTCTTAACACAAGAGGTCATACTACAAACACTATTTACTACGCAATATGGCAAGGCTTTGGAAATAACACTATTGACCTAAATGGCGGAACAGGTTTCCCAGGCACGATAAACATAGTTCCTGGGCAAACATTAACTCAATCAAACCCAGGTATGACGGCTCAACAATTGTTCCAAAACGTTTTAGGATTACCAACAAGACCAGGCTTCTTCTTTGTAGGTTGGAGAATTGTTGGATGCGGATTTGCTGACTTAGTATACAGGCAGTTTTCAGGTTCTGCAAACACAGGTATTGTGGGTGCAAACCTTATGGAACACAGATTTACTGGTCCAGCATCTTTCTCAGCGGTTTGGGTACCAACAGCTCAAGTCACAAGACTAAGTAACGTACCTATTGGTTCGACAATTAATATTCCAGCTGATTCTTTCTTGGTGGCAGCGTCGAATACAAACGGTTTAAATCACACTAGTGTTGTTCAAACTACACACACAGCGCACAACTATAGAAGTAGCGGACACTGGATTGTGTTAAGTTCTTCTCTAAACGGAAACTTGTTAATAGGTTGTGCGAATCAGTCAAACGCTTCATCAGGTCCTAGACGTATACCTCAAGCCAACGGCAGCACTACAATTATCACGACTACTTTCTCGGCTAATGATATTGCATTTTTCCCTGTAGATGCAATGGAAGGGTGGAGACCTCACACTGCATTCTAACATTCACATGAATAAAACTCCCATTTGGGAGTTTTTTGATTGTGTGTTAGAATTGTTGTATGGAAATTATTAAGAGCAGGCAGAATGAAAAGGTTAAGGCGGTTAGAGCCTTACATAATAAGAAAGAGCGTGTTGAATTTGGCATGACCTTTTTTGAGGGGTTTAAACTGTTGAACGAATATGTTAGGGCGGTTGGAACGAAGCATAGGCTTAGACAGGTTTTTGTGACAAAGAAGCATTTTGATTCCGTGGTTGAGTTGTTTAAAGAAACGGGCGTTTCTGCGTCTGTGGAGCTTGTTCATGTTTCAACGGACATAATGAGCTATATATCACTTCAAGCGTCCCCAGACGGCGTTGTGTGCGTTATTGAGAGACCATCCGAACACAAATCGCAAAGTGATGCGACTCCAACGGGAACATTCTTAGTTCTAGACAGAATTTCAGACCCAGGAAACTTGGGAACGATTTTTAGAACTTCAGTTGCGGCGGGGTATGAAGGTATTTATCTAATTGGTTGCACAGACCCGTATAGCCCAAAAGTTTTTCAAGCAGTTATGAACGTTGAAGCGATGATGGACGTTTTGAGAATATATGAAATTGAGGCAAGTGTTTTGGGTGAAATTAAAAATGCACTTCGTGAATTTGGGCGACGTCACATTAGACTTGTTAGGGCAGACTTGGTTGGAACTTCGGTTTTTGATTATAAAAAAGATTATGAAAAATATATCTATGGAATTGTGGTTGGAAGCGAAAGCCATGGAATAAGCGAAGAAGTTTGTGCTTTCTGCGACGACGTTGTGACAATTCCAATGAAACAAGTTGAAAGTTTAAACGCAGCAATTGCAGCAGGAATTTTGATTTTCTGTTTTATAAACTAATGTAGGGGTCGATTTGTAAGCGACCCGAAGGATATAAATGAATCTAATTAAAAAAGTTAAAATTCAATCGATTGATTTAGGTGTGCCGCTCATAAGAGATGACATGGCTGAATTTTTACGTACACAGATTAAAGAACATAAGCCGCAACACATTTTGGAAATCGGCACGGGCATTGGTTATTCTGCAATCGTTATGGCAAGTGCAATGAACGAGACTGGTTTTGACTATGAACTTATCACTGTTGAAAAGAATGAAGAAAGAGCAAAACATGCAGCAGGAAACTTTTGCGGGTATAGTCACAAATATGATATTAAACTTGTGGTTGGAGACGCAAAAGATTTTTTAAAGAGTGCGATAGAAAAGAAGTGGGTATTTGATTTTATTTTCCTCGATGGACCAAAGGCTCAGTATGTGAACTATCTAGAAGATATTGTGACGTTGATGTCAAGCGGCGGAATTCTGGTGGCGGATAATATCTATTGTAAAGCAAATCCAAAGCTTGCCGAGAAGTTAAAGAAATTTGTTGAAGCGGCGAAGGCACATAAAGACTTAAAAGATGTTAGAATAGAAAATATAGCCGATGGGGTTCTCATCGCAACAAAAAAATAAGAAACAGTGCAAGAAGGTTTCTCGCAAAAAAGTGAGGAATTTTTTATGAATAAAAAAATGGAATTGTTAAGCCCAGCGGGAAGCATGGAAAAACTTAAATATGCTTTTGCTTATGGAGCTGATGCTTGCTATTTGGCTGGCAAGAGTTTTGGACTTCGAGCGAATGCTGCAAACTTTGATGAAGTTGAAATGAAAGAAGCGGTTGAATATGCTCACGCTAGAGGCAGAAAGATTTATGTCACTTTAAACATCTTTGCAAGAAACGATGATTTTGAAGAGATTAAGCAATACGTAAAATTTTTGGAGTCAATCAAGGTTGATGCTGTGATTATTTCAAACCCTGGTGTTATGAAAGTTGTTAGAGAAAACACAAACCTTGAGATTCACGTTTCAACGCAGGCAAACGTTGTAAACAAATATGAAGTTGAGTTCTATGCAAAAACGATTGGAGCAAAGCGAATTATTCTTGCTAGAGAACTGACTCTGCACGACATCAAAGGAATAACAGAGCATATCAAAAAAGAAAAGCTTGACGTGGAGATTGAAACATTCGTGCATGGTGCTATGTGCATTTCTTATTCTGGAAGATGCTTGATGTCTAACTTTATCGCCGACCGTCCGTCTAACCTTGGGCAGTGTGTTCAGCCTTGCAGATTTAAATGGGAGATTAGACCAATGCCTCCAGAGAACTCTGATGTGCACGAAGGTGAAGACAGACAATGGATGACTTTGGAGACAACTGAGAACGCTTCATATATCATGAATTCAAAGGATATGATGTTGATTGAATACATAAAAGAAATGCAAGATGCGGGCATTGCTGCGCTTAAGATTGAAGGCAGAATGAAAACGGCATATTATGTGGCAAACGTGACGAATGCATACAGACGCGCAATAGACGGCTCTAGTAAGCCAAAAGATTTAAAGAAAGAACTTCTAAAGATTTCAAACAGAACGTATACAACAGGCTTTATGTTTGACGATAAAAAGATTAGAGAAAACCAAAAAGAAAGCATTTCTAAATCAACTCACGATTTTTCTGCAGTGGTTCTTGGAAAGTTTACACCAGACGAATTCTTTGTTAAAAACACAAAACTTAAAAAGAATTTATACCTGATTGAACAAAGAACAAAATTCGAAGCAGGGGACACTCTAGAAATTCTAAGCCCGAGTAAAGCCTTTAATAAAACAATTAAAGTTAAAAAACTCTATAACGAAGAAGGTAACCCGGTTGAAGTTGCAAACCTTGTTCAGCAAAAACTTGTTATTGAATCTGCTTATCAACTTTCAGAATTTGATATCTTAAGAAAGATTAAGTAAAGAGAAAAAAATGCTGTATACTATAAAGATGGGGGAGTTTGGTTTTTTACCGAACCGACCCATTTTTTTGTCAATTTTTGTCGATTGATAACATATACATACTCATGATAGTTGAGGGTTTTGTTTCGTTCATTTCCAGAATAATGCTTTTCACTGCTTATGTAAATAATCAGTCAAGTTTTGAAAAGCCTCTCACAAAAGAAGACGAAGAAAAATACATAAAAGCATTTATCGACGGCGACTTGTCTGCAAGAGATAAACTGGTTAAACACAACCTTAGACTGGTTTCGCATATCGTTAAGAAATATAAAAATGCGGGTGAGGCAGATGACCTTATTTCTGTTGGAAGCATTGGGCTAATCAAAGCAATCAACAGTTATAAACCAGACAAGGGCACACAACTTTCAACTTATGCTGCACGTTGCATTGAAAACGAAATATTGATGCTCATCAGAACATCAAAAAAGCACCGAGATGTTGGAAGTCTTTCTGCACCAATGGGTTCAGATAAAGACGGAAACGACATAACGATTGCAGACATTGTTCCAGCAGATAATCAAGATTTGTTTGAAACTGCGGCAAATGCAGAGATTAAGGAAAAACTGCATAAGATTATAAAAGAAAATTTAGACGAACGAGAACTCAAAATAATCACAATGAGATATGGACTTGGAGACTCAATTGTCTATACCCAACGAGAGATTGCAAAAGCACTGGAAATCAGCAGGAGTTATATTTCACGCATAGAAAAGAAAGCCATTGATGTAATCAAGGCGCATATCAACATTGAAGATTTTATTTAGTTGTTTTTTCTATGATTTCGAAAACTAAGTTTTTGTCTTGGAACAAAATCTTTTTGTTTGTATTTTTATCTACAACAACCTTAAGAGGAAGTGCAGTTGAGGCATAGAGATTAACTCTAGCAAGTGTTGTTGCCTTTTCTATGTCAATAAGTCTAAGACTCTTGTCGCCGCAAACCATTCCAGAATATTTGTTAAATAACGTGTTGAAGTTTTCTAGGGTTTTAAACACTCCAGCGTCCATAACTTCGGCGTCTTCGAAGTTGTCAACCAATTCAGTTTCACAACCCTTGATTGGCTTAATCTCGCCAGTTTTGATGTTTAGAACGCCGTTGTTTCTAAGAAGCACATAATCACCAAAGCGGTGAGATATCGGCGTGAAGGCAAATTTAGAGGCTAATTTGAACGTTTTTAAAACCTTGCCGTTTAGATTTAGAATTTCAGAAACATCAGATTCAAATTTTCTTCTATAGAATAACCCGCCGCCAATATATGAAACAATTGAAACTGCATTATCTTCAACTTCACCGTCTGGCTTAAGCCCGCTAATCAATTCGCTCTTTTGAATTTTTCTTGATTCGAATGGTTTAGCGTATGTATAGTGATGACGGTCGATACGTGTTTCGTTATAGAGTTCTTTTCCAGTTGGCAGGTCATAAACCGCAACCTCATCACTAAGCAAAATAAGTTTTCTGTCATAAACAATCACACTAGTGATTTTTGAAGGCTCTGATTTAAATTCAATACTAAACTTTTGTTCTTTTTTGGTCGCCAAATCAAATTCTGTGATTTCAACGTTTTCATCATCTTTATCTAAAACTCCAGTGTAGATTTTGCCGTTGTTGATAACAGGGGAGATGTGATGCGAAAATGAGTCGTATGAAATTTCATCATCTGTCTCATATTTTGTTTTGATTGATTCAAACTTTGTTTCAAAAACAAGCTCGTTCTTCATTGATGTTTTGTTAAATCTTCTAACCTCAAGCAAGATTTCTGTTTCAGTTGATAAATAATCCATGGTATAGGTGCCATCACCGTCTACAATAACTTTTGTTATGTTTGTCACACCCTTAAGGAAAGTGCCAAGAAACTTAAGCCTTGCACCAATTCCGCCAGAATCTTTTGTTTCTTCTGCAGATTCTTTTGTCATGCCGATTTCTGTTGCGGTGTCGTTTATGTGGTCCATAATTCTAAGTTTCTTTGCATCAATTTCATATGAGAACCGACCATCAAATTTTTCTTCGGTGTCTGTTCCTGCAAGTGAGTCGAACATCTTTACAGATGAAGCGATGCTGTTGTCTTGTTTCTCTATTTCGTTTTGATATAGAGTGAATAGTTCAAGCGAATCGAATGATATGTTAATCAGTCGTTTTCCGTTGATATCAACAATTGCGTTTTTTGCAAATGGGGCAGTTAGGCTTCCTTGACCTTCAAGTTTAAGTGTTTCGATGTTATAGACAAAATAGTTTGTCGATTCAACAAAATCACCAGAAGCAAAAGAAGAAAGCATGTTTTCGCCGCTGTTTTTAAGAATGATGTGATTTCCTGATATTCTCATGTCAGACACATCTGCAATTTTCTTTGAAACCTTTTTAGGTTTAAGAGGTTTTGCTTCGGTGAAAAGGAAGAACCTAGATTTAATAAATCTGCTAAAGACTGCAAGAAGCCCTTTGTTTGTCAGATGATAGCCTTCGCATGCTCCAAACTTTAGAATCTTTTCAACACCAAGTGTTGCTGCGTCCATAATAAGTCTTCCGAAATAAATTTTGCTTGCAAAAAGCACAGGCTTTGCAAGTAGGGAAAGGTGGTTGTTTTGTTCTTTTGCTGGAATGATATCGTGAACGTTTCCTTCGACTTTCATTGTTTGAGCATCAATGATTGCTTCATCTGAGAATAACCATTTGCCACATAGAGCAAAAGGAGATGTACATTTATTCGTGTCTTCTTCGTCATCATCTTCGAAAACTTCTTTATAGTGGAATTTATAGTCCTTTTTTCCGGCTGTATAGCCAACGGTCAATCTTTCACCAAAACCAAC
>WQZR01000019.1 GCA_009780625.1 Bacillota bacterium
AGCGTGACCCTAAGCTTACAGAAATCTACATCGTTGAGGGAGACTCAGCAGGTGGAACAGCGAAGCAAGGGAGAGATAGACGTTTCCAAGCAATTTTGCCACTTAGAGGAAAAATCATCAACGTTGAAAAAGCAAGACTAGACAAGGTTCTTGAAAACGAAGAGATTAAGGCAATGATAACTGCGTTCGGAACGGGAATAAATCAAAGTTTCGACCTTGAAAAACTTAGATATAACAAAATTATTATTATGACCGACGCGGACGTGGACGGAAGCCACATCAGAATTTTGATTCTGACATTCTTATATAGATTTATGAGACCACTTGTTGAAGCGGGCCATGTTTATATTGCTCAGCCGCCTCTTTATAAAGTTAAGCAAGGCAAAGAAGATGTATATTTCTATAACGATAAAGAACTTGATGACTTCAGAAAGAAAAACAGAGGCAAGAACTATGATGTTCAAAGATATAAGGGGCTTGGTGAAATGACTCACGAGCAACTTTGGGAAACAACAATGAACCCAGAAAACAGAACACTTCTTCATGTGACTGTTGAAGATGCATTTGATGCAGACGAAACACTTCAATTGTTGATGGGAGACGACCCACAAGCAAGAAGAGAATTTATTGAAAACAACGCAAAACTCGTTGGCGAGTTGGATGTGTAGGGAGGAATTGATGAGAACACTTCAAGAAATGAAACAATATGCAGAAGCAAACGGCTTCAAAGGAACTCAGGGAGATTTTCTATGTGGTTTCGGTCCGATTGAAAAATTCCTTCAGCCAGATGAAAAAGTTAAGTTCTGTTTTATTGGCGGACTTATGGGAAATATTCATGGCTTTGCGGTTACAGACACAAGGCTTATATATGGAAGCAACATGGTTTCGGGACCAAACAGAACAAGAAGCATTGCTCTTGGTGATATTAAAGAAATAACAAAAAACGGTGTTGTGGTTAGACTTGCAACTGGTGGAACTAAGGTTGATTTTGTTCCAAGACCATCGAACATTGATGTTGTGTTTGAGCTTCAGAAATTTATGGGAGCACCAAAACAAGCAGGGACAGTTGTTCATCAAAACCTGACTGCAGAAGAGTTGAAGAAGTTCTATGAACTTATGTGCGCAGGGATTATTACACCAGAAGAATTTGAGCAAAAGAAAAAGCAGTTTTTAAAGTAAGGGGAGACGAAAATGAAAAAGAGAGATTATAGCGAAGAACTGTCGCAAATGGCAGACAACACAAAATTTATAAACAAACCACTTGTTGATGAAATGAGAAAGTCTTTCATTTCGTATGCAATGAGCGTAAACGTAAGCCGTGCAATTCCAGACGTGAGGGACGGGCTTAAACCAGTTCACAGAAGAATTTTGTATGCAATGGGCGAACTTGGTTTAGATGCATCTAAGCCATTCAGAAAATGCGCGCGTATCGTTGGAGACGTGTTAGGTAAATATCACCCACACGGTGACTCTGCAGTGTATGAAGCACTTGTGAGACTAGCTCAAGACTTTAGCATCAGATATCCACTTGTTGATGGCCAAGGAAACTTTGGAAGTATAGACGGCGACCCAGCGGCAGCACAACGTTATACAGAAGCAAGGCTTACAAAAATTGCTGGCGAAATGCTTAGAGAAATCGACAAGAACACAGTTGACTACTATCCAAACTTCGACGACACATTGATGCAACCAAAAGTGTTGCCATCACGTTTTCCAAACTTGCTTGTAAACGGAAGTGAAGGTATTGCTGTGGGTATGGCAACAAACATTCCTCCACACAGCCTAGACGAAGTTATTAATGGTGTGATTGCACTTATTGATAACAAAGAAATTACAGTTGACGAACTTATGACAATCATTCCTGCTCCAGACTATCCAACAAGAGGTATCATCTTAGGCAGAAGCCAAATTAAGAATGCATATAGAACTGGACGTGGCGGAGTTACAATCAGAGCACGTGCCGAGATTGAAGAAACAAACGCAGGGCAGAAGTCTTTCATTATCGTGACAGAACTTCCATACCAAGTGAACAAGGCAAAACTTATTATGCAAATTGCTGACCTTGTTAAAGACAAAAAGATTGAAGACATTTCAGACATCAGAGATGAGAGTGACAGAAAGGGTCTAAGAATCGTTATTGACGTAAAGAAGGGAGCAGATGCAAAGGTTGTGTTGAACATGCTATATAAGCACACAACAATGCAGGTTTCAAACGGAATCACTTTCCTTGCTCTTGTTGATGGCGAACCAAAAATTCTAAACCTAAAAGAAATGCTGTTCCACTATCTAGAGCACCAAAAAGAAGTTATTGTAAGACGTACAAGATTTGATTTAGAAAAAGCAGAAGAAAGAAAACATATTCTAGAAGGTCTTGTTGTTGCTCTTGCAAACATTGATGAAGTTATTAAGATTATCAGAAAATCTAAAGACAGAGTTGAAGCAAGCGAGAAGTTGACAAAGAGCTTCAAACTTTCAGACAAACAAGCAACTGCAATTCTTGATATGAGACTATCTAGACTTACAAGTTTGGAAGTTGAAAAAATCAAGGAAGAGTTGAACCAACTTACAGAACTTGTTAAAGAGTTAAAATCAATTCTAGCTTCTCCAAAGAAAGTTCTTGAAATCATCAAAAAAGAACTTACTGAAATCAAAGAAAAATTTGGAAACGGAAGAAGAACAGAAATTTCAATCGACTATTCAGACATCAACATTGCAGACCTTATTGAAAAAGAAGATGTGATTATTTCAAAAACATATTATGGCTATATCAAGCGTATGCCAGTATCTGAATATCAAGTTCAAAAACGTGGCGGCAAAGGCTTAAAGGCACACAAGCCAAAAGAAGAAGACTTTGTTGAAACAATGTTTATTGCAAACACCCACGACGATTTGCTGTGCTTCTCTAACCGCGGAAAAGTTTATATGATTAAAGGTTATGAAGTTCCAGAGTTTGCAAGAGGCGCAAGAGGAAGAGCGCTTGTGAACCTTCTAGATTTGAAGGGAGACGAAAAGGTTGTAACAATCATTGCAAGAAAAGAAGACCAAAAAGGTTTCTTGATGCTTGCAACAAAGCGTGGGTTGATTAAGAAAACAGACCTCACACAATTTGAAAGAATCAACAAAGCTGGAAAGATTGCAATTGCAATCAACGATGATGACGAGTTGTTGAGCGTAAGCATTTCAAGTGGATACGATGAAGTTCTTGTTGGAAGCCACGAAGGTAAGTGCGTGCGATTTGGCGAACAAGACATCAGACCAATGGGAAGAAACTCAGCAGGTGTTCGCAGCATGAAGATTGGGGCGAAAGACTATGTTGTAGACATGGTTGTAATCAAACCAGGGCACGACATTCTGACAATTTCAGAAAACGGCTTTGGAAAGAGAAGCGACCCAGATGACTATAGAATGCAAACACGTGGTGGAAAGGGAACAAAGGCAGGGAAGTTTAACGAGCAGACAGGAAGACTTGTAAACCTAAAGCAAGTTAAACCAGACCAAGACGTGATTCTGATTTCTTCAACAGGTGTAATCATCAGAATGAAAGCAACAGATATCAGCCGAATTGGAAGAGACACCAAAGGCGTTAGAGTTATGAAGATGAAAGACGGCGGAAAGGTGATTTCAGCTTCGATTGCAGAACGTGGCGAAGAACTGGACGAAGAAGGCGAAGTTACAGAATAATAAAAAAACGCGAAAGCGTTTTTTTAATTGCCAGTGTGGTGTTATTATAATGATATGAGTAAGAAATATCTTCTTTATTTAATACCTTTTATTTGTTTTCTTGTTTCGCTAATCGCTCCCTTTATTGAGAGGGGTGTTGAGTCTATTGGAATGATGTTATTCCTACCAATTTTACCTTTCTACTATCTTGCCGGTCAGTTTTTGTTTAACTATGAAGGTTTGTTTATGGCGATGATGAATATTCTCTTTTATATATCTGTTATCAGTTTTGTTGCACTGACAGTTGTGTTTATAGTGAAAAAAGCTAAAAAAACGCTCTAAGGGCATAATTTGTGTTTTAAGTTTTGGCAATTGATTGTATAATTAAATAAAAAGCAAGATTGTGCTAACTTTTTATGTAAAAGAATAGGAGGAAGCGGAGTTATGTCATTTGTAGAAACCAATCAAGAAAGATGTCAGAATTGCGGCGGGGTTAAAGAATTCGATGCAGTCGTTTCCGCTATTGTCTGCAGAAATTGCGGTGGAAGACGTGCGGTTGAAAGAAAAGCGGCAAAACGCCAAAGCTTGGAAGTTGCAATAAGAGGTCAGGCACAAGACAAAAAATGGACAAGCGAAGTTGAAGTTATGCGTTGCAACAGTTGTGGTGCAACTGAGATTTTCAGAAAAGGCAACATTTCCGATGTGTGTCCTTTCTGCCATAGTGTTCATATCGACAGACCAGATGAAGGAAAAGGAAATCCACCAGGTGGAATTATTCCATTTAAGATTTCAAGAGAACAGGCTTTTGAAGCGATTGACAAAAAAGTTAAGAGCAACAAATGGGCAAGCAGAGCGTTTAAAGATACTTTCAGGGTGGACACAATAAAAGGGCTATACACTCCGGTTTATTGTTTCGATTCTAAAGTTGAAGGCGGCTATTCTGCAAGAGTTGGAGAAACATTCCAAGTAAGAAAAAACATCAACGGGCAATGGCACACCGTGAATGAGGTTAGATGGCGAACTGTGAATGGAAGAGTTAATCAAGTTTTTGAAGACATTCTTATTGAAGCAGGAAACAAGGTTTCAACATATACGCTTAGAGAACTAGAGCCATATAACGTGAAAGGCGCTTTGGCGTTTGATATATCTTTTCTTAAAGGGTTTAGTGCTTCATGCGCAACAAAAGAAATTCAGCAAGGATTCAATCAAGCAAAGGCTGTGATGGACGGAAGAATTAGAGAGCTTATCAAAAGGCTTAACAATGCGGCACTCATTCAGGATATTCAAATCAATGTAAGACATAACAACACTCAGTTTAAATATCTTCTTATGCCGATTTATGTTGCAACGTTCAATCATAAAGGCAAAGCACAGAACCTGTTTGTAAACGGAGAATCTGGAAAAGTTGTTGGAAGACTTCCAAAGGGCAGCAAAAAAGTTGCAGGGGCTATTATCGGTGGAGCATTGCTTGCGGCGGCTGGAGTTCTTATATACCTTTTTGCAAGTGGAATTCTTGGCTAGAAATGGTATAAATACAAAATATAGAGAATAGGAGAAAAAACATAAAACAAATAGCAAAACAAAACTTAATAGTTATATTCCTGGTGATTATGTCGCTGGTTGTTTCTGCAATTGCGGGATGTCTTTTCTTTATAACAAATCAAGATAACGCAAAACAAGCAAGCCTAAGTGCGCCACCACCACCATCAGGCACAAGCATCACAATGGCACTTTTGTATGGTCAGATGTATAACGACATGAGAACAATCATGACAAGAAGCCGTGGTTTTATTGGAACCATGCAAGGTGTGAATCACAACATCAAAGAAGTGTCGGAACTTCCAACTGTTGCAGATGTTTCTGGTGGACTGATTTCTTATGATGTTTTTGATGACGTAGACACAGCAAGAGGAACGCCGAGGACTGGCTCGTGGCCGCCAGCAGAAATTGGAAACGCTCCAAACGGACTTAGAGATTTTCTTCAAACAAAATATAGCCACTATTTTTGGGCAATCGGTGTTGTTTATAACGACCAATATATGTCAATCCCTGGCTTTGTGCCATGGGTGGATGACGGCATTCCTCACACAGACAGCCCAATAAACTGGGTTATCAGGGAAGACGCAAAGGGCGTTTATAGAAACGAAAAGCTTTTCTCAGAGTATATTCACGAAGACATATTCATTCCTCTTAGAGACATTAGAGATAGGCTGAACGAAATTCACCCAGCGTTTGTTGCAAAACAAAGGTCAGTAAGAGATGATATTTTGATTGCAGACGCAATGTTTAGAGAAACCAATTCAGATGGTTTTGGTTTTGGCGATTTCTTCGAGCAAGAGCACATCGGGTTCAACTGGGCTCGTTGCACTTGCTATACAATTCATTTCACTCCATGGGTTGGGTTTAACACATTCGAACTTTGCAATATTGACTATGTTCTAGAAAGGCAGACAACTCCAGGAGACCCATTGTTTATTTCGGAAACTTATAGAGACGGAGAAGACAACATCATTCTAGACAGAGATGGAAATATTCTTCAAAGAATTGAATATTGGCACGATTGGTCTATAAGACACACAACTGGTGTTCTTGCTTCGTTTATCACAACAGACAACGTTGGGGGAGAAGGCACAACAATTCAACTAGACGAGTTGTTTGTTCAGGTGAATTTTGTAATCAGGTCTGTGACAGATAGATATAGAATGAAAGTGGAGTTTAGAGACAACTTCCTAGATGATGCAAACACAACACCTGGCACATGGCGCCACACAGTTGAAAACCTTCCAGCAGTTTTTGCTGTAAAAGAAACAGACAGGGCACATCTTCAATCAACAAGACTTGAGATAAGTTCTTGGCTTGAAACAAATGGCAGACACCTAAACCAAAGCGAATTCAGAATGGTGGAAGCATCAATCAACATGCTTTCGGTTAGAATTGCAGTTTTAAACAACAACATTGTCGACGAATATGAAGACGACGGGGTGGATGTTCTTGTGATTGCTCTAATCATTTCTGGAATATTGGTGGCGGGAATTTTGATTTGGTTCTTGGTGATGTTCCTTATAGACAGGTTTAGAATAACAAACAATCCACTAAGTGTGGAGCACTCGAAGATTAATGAAGAGACCAAGGTTAGCAAACCCAAGAAGCTAAAATAAGACATAAGCAGCCCGTTTGAAGTCGATTTTGCACTTTCAAAACGGGCTTTTTAATTTTGTAAAATCAAATAAAATTGCTATAAATAATTAGAATAAAAGAAGGAGAAGAATAATATGAACGCATTTGGAAACGTATTATGGTTTATTTGTGGCGGAGTTGTTGCATTTTTGCTATGGCTGGTTGCTGGTTTGGTGTTCTGCGTAACAATCGTGGGAATTCCTTTCGGGCTTCAAGCATTTAAGCTTGCAAAACTGTCACTTGCACCATTCTCAAGAAAAATTTGGATGGACCCAGCAAAACATCCTGTTGCAAACGCAGCATGGGCAGTGCTTGTTGGATGGGCTCTTGCTCTTGTAACAGCTCTGGCTGGTGTGATTCTTTGCATCACAATCATCGGTCTTCCATTCGGAAAACAACTGTTCAAGTTCGCTCAGGTAGCTCTATTCCCATTCGGGTCTGAAGTTAACTAAGACAAATCGAAAAACGATGGATTTGCCTGAAGGGGTCGCCCGAGTAGGCGACCCATTTTCTTAGAAAATTTAAGGAGGAAGCAATATGACATTTAACGACTGGATTCTTGGCGGAACAACCGCTGCAGAAGTTGCAAACTATATGTACGATTTAAAGCATTGGCTTACACTGGCAATACTTTTGGTTGTGACAGTTGCAGCTGTGTGTGTGTTATCTAGCCGCATACAATCAAAAGCCATGGCATGGGTTATGAGAGGACTTGTGTTTGGCGTTCTAGCATTTGAGGTTGCTAGAAGAACAATTATGATTATTGGTCTAACAGACTATACATGGGAAACTGTGGGCAGGTTGCTGCTTCCGGTTGAACTGTTCAGCATTGCCGCAATCTTGCTTGTTGTTGCGTTCTTCCTAAGAAGAAAGCAGTTGATGAACTTCACGGTGATTTTCGGTCTTGCAGTAACTGTTCTATATTTCCTATATCCAGCAAGCGGAACAGAAAAGAACTTCTTCAACACAGAAGTGTTCTATTTCCCACAAATCTATAGCCTTGTTGTTCCAGTGTGCATTTTCATCTTCAGTGTGCTTGCAATCAAATCAAACAAAATTCAATTCGAAATCAAAAAAATCTATTGGCCACTTGGCTACCTTGCACTTGCAATCGGATATGGTGTTGCACTTAACCTTGCAATCTTCCCAGCAGAAGGCGCAAACTATATGTACATCATGGCAGACCAAACAGGATGGTTTACAGAAGTTTGGGTATACCGCACATTGATTGTTGTTGCAATGGTTCTGCTTATTGCAACTGTATACACAGTGCCTGCAATCAGATGGAGCTATAGCAGATTTAAAAACAGACTTATGCCAGTTGTTTATAAAGACAGAGCAATGAAAAGAACAGGCATGAATAACTTCACAGAAAAAGAAGCAACGTTCAAGCGTTCTGGCGGACTTCCTGATTATGAACTTACAAAAGAAGAAGTTCAATTCAGAAAAGACAGAGACAAAATCAATAACAAAAAGAAATAGAAAACAAAAAAACGCCTCACGGCGTTTTTTTATAAACTACCAAATTTTGTAGGGGTCGCTGTCCTCAGCGACCCAACACGGGGCGTTGGGGACAACGCCCCCTACATGTTACAATAGGGTATGAATATAAGAGATATAAAAAAGATTTCAATCATCGGTCCATCGGGAACGGGAAAAAGCACGCTGGCGATAAAGCTTGGCGAAATTTTGTCTTTGCCAGTTCATCACATCGATTGCTATTTTTGGAAAGAGGGCTGGGTGGAAGAGGACAAGGAAGTGCTTAGAAAAAAGATTGAAGAAATCACAAACGAAGAGAAGTGGGTGATTGATGGAACATACAGGGTGACACTTGAAAACAGATTTGAAAAATCTGATTTGATTATATATTTAAACTTCCCAATTGACTTTTGCATTGAAAGCATCAGAAAACGTCAAAAGGCAGGAAAGAGCGATAGGGTTGGGTTGCCTATGTATCTAGAAGAAACGGAACACGGAATGGATGTGCTTGCTGCGTGGATTGAGGGTTATGCAAAGAAAACTGTCGAGCCGCACATAAACCCACTGATTGCAAAATATCCAGATAAAGTTGTTGAGCTAAAAAACAGGAAAGAAGTTGAAAAGTTTTTAAAAATGTGTTAATATTAAATTCGTTTAACCAAACACTTTGGAGAAGTACCCAAGTGGTTAAGGGGCCTCCCTGCTAAGGAGGTAGGTTGGGAAACTGGCGCATGGGTTCGAATCCCATCTTCTCCGCCAAAGAAAGCCGTGGGGCTTTTTTTGTTTGTGGTATAATTGGTTGTTAGGAGATAGAGATGAAAGATAAAATATTTGAAGAAATGGAAGAATCGCAGAGAAGAATAGATTGTGGAACGATTATGATGAGGTTGCTTAGACCGCATCATGAATATAATTTAGATTTGCCAGAAGGGCTGACAGAAGAAAAAGAAAACGAACTGGTTGATGCAATCAGAAGAATTGTGTATTGTTCAAAACAAGGTTATTGCCCAAAGGAGGCAATGGGGGCTTGGCAGTTTGACAAGAAACTGTTGGTTGAATATTCTAAAATAATACTTGCTGATGTGAAGTGGGAACTAAATGACAGTTTGGAACGTGCAAGGGAAGGTGGCTATGAGCCTTGCGAGTATGACACTCCAGTGAAGAAAAACATGGTTGCATTCTTTGAGAAGGTTATTGCAAGCAAACAAGCAGATATACAACCATAAATTATTGTGCTATAATCTCAGTATATATATAAACAAAGGAGTTCCAAGTGGAACTGACACACGACCCGAAAAAATTGACTACTCCCGTTTTTAAGCATCGCTTTTTGGATGTCATTAAAGAAATTGGCTGTAGCAACTATATTCAGTTGGGCATAGCAACACCTATTGACCATCTTAGAGCCGACATTCTGAGTTTTTGCAAACACTATGGCTTAAAGCCAGAAATCGACCAACGTGCAGATTTCACGTTTATGACGTTTAGGAACATGGAAGGTGTTCAACTTTTGCCAGCGCATATTGAACAAATAAGGCAGAGTATATTAAAAGAACTAGGGAGAGGAGGCGAGATTTCAAAACCGCCTATGCAAACTGTTGTGAGCAGCAGTTTAAATTTTTCACCAAAACCACTAGAGATTGATTAATTGTGCTAAAATGAATATATGTATTTAGGTTATCTAACAAACGAAGAGAAAGCAGAACTTGCAAGCCAGCCAACTTTCAAGTTGAATTTAAAAGGCAAGCCAACGGCTGAGGGCATTCAGTCCATTATTGATTATATAAAAGAAATGCACCTTGTGCTTGGCGGAACAAAGAAAGAAATCACTGAGGAATATATGCACGGAGCATGTGGGTTTTTGTCTAATGCAATATATCAGGCATATGGCAAACACGAAGATATTCAAGTTGTGTTTCTAAGAGATATATATGATGGCGTGCAAAACAATCACGCGGCAATTAAACTAAGAAATCAAGATGCGTTTTTTGATATCAAGGGGCAGCAGACACTTGCTGCAATGAAATCAAGTTTGCAAGATGAATGGAAGATTTCGCAAGATGTTGCAGCACACCTCACAGCAGGTGCACAGTGCGACAAACCAATGCTAGAGTTGTTTAATAGATATCAACTTAAACCAGAACTTGTGGGGCAGTCTTCGGAGCTTATTGAATTTTGTTTAAAGAACATAAAATATATTCCTGAGAAGATGACTGAGAAAGACGAAGTGGTGCTATAATAATATATTAAATATAAGAGGGAGAGATATATGAAGAAAATTCTAGAAAAAATTATATCTGTTTCGCTTGCATGTGTGTCGTTGATTTTTGTTGTGTTCTTGCTTGTGATGATTTTCAACACAAACGCTGCAGCAGAGGCAGACAATAAAGTGGTTCACAGTTTGTTTATTGTGTTCACACTTGTGTTTATTGCGTTGACGGCTATAAACATCAGAGCAGCATTTTCTGATGAAGAAAGAATAAATCAGGTGTTGCTATACAAAACTACAGGAAGTTCAAAAAAAGCTTCGGTTGGAGTTGTTCGAAGACTTGCTAAACGAGCAGTTAAAGACATCGCAGGTGCAAAGGTTAGACATGTTCATCTGTATGTTGATGAAAACCACGAAGTGACATTCAGAGCGTCTGTGAAAGTTGTGACAGACCAAAACAGCACAGAGAAAGGCAAAGCGGTTATTATCTTAGAAAAAGTTAATGCAGCAATTGCAATTGCGTGCCAAGAAGTTTTAGGTTTGGAGTTTAAAGAAATTGAACTTAAACTTGTAAGCGCAAAATCAGACTATAAGCCAGATGCACAAGCAGTGGCAGAAAAAGCAGAAGCAGCAGCGGAAGCAACAGAAGTTGAAGAAGAAACAAAATAAAGAGAAGGCACAAGCCTTCTTTTTTATTTACATCTTTCAAAAACCATAATGCGTCCTTCAATTTCAAAAACACGTCTTAGTTTTTTTGATTTGCCTTTGCACTCTTTGCAGTCGCACTCTTTTTCGCCGTTTTGCTCGTCTTCGTTTTCATCTTCGCCTTCGTTGTCTTCGTTTTCGTCTTCATGTTTATGGCGGTGATGTGGGTTATAGCTTGGGTGTCTCATTATAATGTCTCCTTACACACTGCCTTCTTGGCAGACAGTATGTATAGGCTTAATTCATCATACGCTGTGTGCTGTTTTTTTGTTACCCAAGAGATGTTGCAAAAAAAACTTGGTTGTGCTAGAATGAACCCAACAAGGAGAATACGCTATAGGTTTAAAGCAACCACACTCTGACACTAAAAAAAGTTAAGGAGGAAAAGCATTATGGAAATAATAAAAGTAAGAATGGTGATTGAGAACAAGGGAGATATGCTGATTGAGCTATATCCTGAAATTGCTCCAAAGACTGTTGAAAATTTCCTAAGGCTGGTTGATGACAGGTTTTATAGCGGAAAGGTTTTCCACAGAGTTATTAAAGATTTTATGATTCAGGGCGGTTGCCCATTTGGAGACGGCACAGGACGAGCGGGCCCAAATGTTGTTGCGGAGTATGGAAACAACAGGGTTGAAAAATGGATGAAGCACACAAGAGGCGTTGTCAGCCTTGCAAGGGGTGAAGGCAGAGATTCTGGCAACTGTCAGTTCTTCATTGTTCACCGCGATTCTCCACACTTAGACGGAAGATATGCGGCGTTTGGAAAGGTTGTGATTGGTCTTGACATTCTAGATAAGATTGCATCAACTGAAACCTGTGCAAGAGATAGGCCAAAAACTCCACAACGCATTCTTAAAATTGAAAGAGTTAAATAAAAATGATTGGTTGACGCGAGATGTCGAAATATGTTATAATATCTGTATGAAAAATCTTCTACTTCACACAGCGAAATCTATCTCGCACAGATACGTTTTTATCAAGTTCGACGCGAACAAAATTATGGAGCAGAATATTTAAGGGACAGCATATGGCTGCCCTTTTTACTTTTTAAGGTCGAAAACCGTTTAATGAATAAAAAACTTTATACGGAGGGGGTTATGGCAAAAAAATATCACGCAGTTAGAAGAGGATTCCGTGCGGGGATATACACAACATGGAGCGATTGCAAAAGGCAGATTACTGGCTTCATGGGTGCTGAATATAAAACGTTTCCGAGCCTGAAAGGTGCTCAGGGTTATCTTAATAAAATTGACATAACGATGGAGAAAGACATCATCCCTCGAATAAAGAAAGGGGGAGCAGTTGCATTCAGCGACGGAAGCTATATTCCAGAACTTGGTGCGTATGGTTGTGGTGCGGTGGTTTTCATGCAGAACGGCTATGGAGAACTGGAACTTAAAGAGATTTCGTTTGCTGAAAAGAATTCAAAAATCATTCAAGATACAAGCATTGCTGGAGAGATTAGGGCAGCAATGAAAGCAATCAGCTATTGTGCAAAGAAGGGCTTCGACAAAATGACGCTGTTCTATGATTTAGAGCTAATCACACAAATTGTCAAAAACCCACATCTTAAAATAAGTTGCGAGTCTGCAAAGATGTTTAGAACTTTTGTTAAGGATGCAAAGAAAAGAATCAAAATTGAGTTCTTCCAAATCAAAGGACACAACAATATAGAGTATCACGACTATGCAGATGCGCTTGCAAAACAAGCTCTTCTTGCAAGTTGCACCAACTGCCCAGAGCACAAGAAAGTGAGCGTTAGGCTTAAGAACGAAAAGTATAGAAATTCAATAGAGAAGCAACTAAGCGGCATAGACAAGCGAAAGCTTCAAAGAATTCACACAGAAGACGAGGTTCTTGAAGAAACTCCTCTAAAAATAAATGAGATTGCAAGAATAAACGACAGCGAAATGGAAATGTTAATCATCGCCGTAAAAACTCTAAGAAAAGACATTGCATGCGAGAGGGTGGAAACACGTGGAGCAACCACATGGAAGATGCTTTCGGAAACAGATAAATTGACTATTGTATTCTATAAGACCAAAGAAATGATTATGCGAGGCAAGGCAAGCGAACTTAGCGAATATGTTGCCCAAAACTTTGAGATGATTAAGGAATTTAGAAAAGCCAAAGTTATGCCAGAGCACACGGTTTAAATCTTAATTGTTTTTGACTTCATATGATATACTTAGAACATTGTATAAAAATATATAAAGAATAAGGAGAAAAAGAATATGCCAAGAGGAGGAATGTCTAGAGGCGGCGGTGGAATGAGCAGACCGAGTGGCGGAATGAGCAGGCCATCATCAAGCAGCATGTCTAGACCAAGTATGAGCAGACCAAGTGCTCCATCGAGACCAGCAATGAGTTCGATGGCAAGACCAAGTGCACCATCAAGACCGATGGCTAGCCCAGTTAGGCCAATGGCTAGCCCAGCAAGACCAATGGCGGCACCAGCGCGTCCAATGGCTGCACCGGCAAGACCAGCGGCACGCCCAATGGCGGCACCGGTTAGACCAAGTGCAACAATGGCAAGACCAGGAGTTGCAGCAAGACCAGCAGTGCGTCCAACAACTGCAGCAAGAACAATGGCAAGACCTAGACCAATGGTTAGACCAATGAGAGCAAGACCAGTGCGTCCAGGAATGGTTGTAAGACCAAGACCACCAAGAATGACAAGATATGGTCATAGAATGATGATGAGAAGATATCCAATGTATCACAGACGCGGTTTCTTCTATGGACACCACAGAAGATATTATGGTTTCCATGGCTACAGAAGTGCATACTATGGAACAAGTGTTGCAGGAACATTTGCAATTCTTGGACTGATTACACTTATGATTGGAATATTCATTCCTTCAATCCCAGTGGTGATTGTTGGAGCAGGGCTTATGTTGGTTACGGGAA
>WQZR01000020.1 GCA_009780625.1 Bacillota bacterium
GTGCTTTTCCCATGGTCAATATGCGCAACAATACAAAAGTTTCTGACTTTTTTCATATTTTTAATTATATCACAACAATAACAAAAAAAGCGGCAGTGGTGCCGCTCTTTTTTTATTGAACTTTCTCAGTGTCTGTTTTCTTTGTGATTTTGTCTTTGATTGCTTTTTTTATGTCGTGCACTTCAGTTTTAATCTCCCGAACGATGCTTAAATAGTTCGTAAGACTTTCGATAATGCCACGATATTTTTCTTCGCGTTTCTTACTGTCCTTTAAAACATAAAACAAAAGACCAGCAAACAAAGAAGCAAAAACTCCATTTGTGAGAATTTGTTCTAAAATTGTTATTTCTGTCATTTCTTTTTCTCCCTTCGTAGGTTATATAGATACATCAATGTTCTGATTTGATTTATTTTCATTCCTACACCTCCCTAGTTTCAAAAACCAGTTCTGGCTCAGAAATCTCGCTAGAGGTGTCGGACATAAACTCAACCTCAAACCAAGAACCTTTTAAACTCAATCGTCTTGATTGAACTTGCTCCTTTCCTTCAAACACGCACACCCTGGTGCCTTCATCACTTCGAAGAACAACATCAAGAGGAAACTTAGTTCTAAGAGATATACGCTTAAGCGTTTTTGTTTCACCTTTGAGATTTAAATCAAACCTTGGGCTTAACCATCTTTTTTTTAGATGTGTTCCAAGATATTGTCCTCTGCCTTCTTCTTGCCCTAGACCTATTTGAGCTTCGTATGTATGCACTCCAACATTAGTCGGCGTGATTATAGAAAGCCTTGCAAAAAACTCTTCGTTTATAACCGAAAAATCTTCCACATCAAAACCCTTATGAATTGTTGAAATTCCTTCCAACACATCAATTTCAATAATTGAGTTGTTGATATGGCTTTGTGGAAGGTTTTCTGGTGGCTCATCAAACTCCAGCCTTGCCGCAAGATAGTACTTTCCATTGATATATGCCGCCTTTGAAGTGTGCATGCTCCAGATGCAGAATTTGTTTTCAATATTTGTTTTGATTTTTGAAAGCCTTCGCCCATCAAAACTGAAAAACCCTTCTGGGCTATAAAAAACAATTCTGTCTCCACACACTGCAACCGTGTCTTCATAGATTCTGCTTCCATGAGTCACAACATGGTCGGCTCTAAAGATGTCTGTGTTCTGCCCAAGAGTTCCAATTCTGGAAATTCCATATTCACGAAATACATAAACAAAATCGCCAAGGGTTATAAGTTTTTTCACTTGCCCGTGTTCAGATGTCAAGTCCATATCTCCTGCATTCAAAAAACTGTTGTTCCACTGAAGCGGGTTTCGAAGTGCACTGTAGTAAACCTTGTTTGGCTGCCCAGAAACGATTGCAAACAATCGGTTCATAAACACCGCAACAGATGTCATTCTTGGAGTTTGCGATGCAACCGTCACACGCCTAGGAGCGGGCTCGTGAAGATTGTAGACATGCATTGGCATGTTTTCAAAAAACAGCAAGAGCACATCTTCGTTTCCAATTCGAAAATTCACTGCATCTTTTGGACACTCGTCAAGCTGCGTTTCGAGGTCTAGCCCCAAAACCTGTCCAAGATTGAAACATGGAATTGGCAAATGAAAATATAAACCATTTCTGGTGAAAAACACCAAGGAGTGTTTTCTTTTGAAATTGTCTGTTGCATCAAACTGTTTATAGTGAAACACTTTTGCAGGAAAATTGTTTGGATAGAAATCTTGTGGAATCGAAACCGTCACGTTTCTATATGCCGTGTGGTCAAAGGGCTGACTTAAATCGAAGTTTGGGTTAAAGTGCCCATTTGGTGCAGTAAGCCTTCTCATTCCAATTCCAGAGGTCAAAGCTCCACTCCTAAAACAAAAGTTGTGGCTAAGTTTTGCTGTGGTTGGCTTAAGAACGCTTTCGTGAAGTTCTGTGTTTACACCAGAGAAAAATGCGTCTAGTTTTAAATGAATTTTTTTTCTTTTCATATTTTCCTCCCTAAACAAAACTTCTTCTTGGAAGAGAAACGTTTCTAACCCTCTCCCTGTTCTTAAATCCCACAACCGCTTTTTCGAACTTTTCTCTAAAAGAAATGCTTTCAGCATGACTTCCTTCAATAAAGAAATAGTTGCTTACTGCAAGAAGAGCAATAAGTCTGTTTGGAACAAGCAGCGAAAAATCTCCCGCATCGTCTTGTGGGGCATAGTTATATGTCACTGTCACTTCTGCGTTTTCTCTAACATCAGAAACAACTTTCACATAACTTGGAAAAACCCAAAACCGAAGGTCGTCCCCTCCGTTTTCAATTCTAAGAATTTCAATTGGAGTTTTTGAAAGTGTTGAAATTTCAAAACTTGCTTCAGTCAAATTTATTTCCTGAACTTCTCTATGAAGAAAATAACTTGTTGCACATTCATTTATTGCTAAAGAGACGGCAGTATCTGCCGCCTCCTCGCAAAAATCGGAAAGGTTTACATATTCTCTAACTAACTCTAAAATTTTTTCTTTTCTCATTTTCCCCTCCTCGCTTGTTTTTTCTATGCTTCAAGCAATGCATTAAACCTTGCTTGTCCGCTTGGACGGTTGCAAATAAGTTCTGCATACTTCACAAGCGTTGCGCTATATGCTGCTTTTCCTGCGACTTGATTTAGAACTCTTTCGCCATCTCCTGTCAGCCATTCCCAGTCTGCAAGTTGGTGAATTGCAAAATCGTTTGTGTTCAACAAATACCAGTTGTGTGGAGGGCAGTTGTGGTCTGTGATGATTGGAATTCCGTTATATGAAATAACCTTAGACCCATCAGCCAACTCAACCACAGGTGCAACTCTTCCTTCTGCTGCAAGGTACGCTTGATATCTTCTTCTTAAACCTGGAGTTGTAATCATGAAATTGATGCGTGTTCCAGATTTAGACTCGACGTCGTCAATCAGTTTTTGAATTGCTGCATCGTTTATTGCAGATGTTGTGTCGTCTGTTGTTGGGCTTAGTGCACAACTTGCACCGTCCCTTGTGTTTCCATAGATTGGTCTTGATGTGTCAAAAATTGCATTTAGACCAGTAAGCTCTAAATCTTTAGAATCTTGCAATATAATTTGGTCGTTCACAATTGCACCTGTCACTGCTCTATCAAAAAACAATTTTTTTGCCTGTCTATCAATTTTCACAATTCTTCCGCCAACGTTTCTTCTTGTTGTTCCGTTTGAAGAATAGAACTCAACGCACATCCCTTCAATAAGACCGTTGATGTCTCTAACCTCAATTGTGCTTCCGCTTGCATTTGCCGATGCTCTTGAAGTCATTCCAGAGCCATCGCCAAAAAGCATTCTGCTGAATTGAAACTTTGCAGCTTCAACAAGCCCTTCCATTTCTGCGTTTAAAAGATTGATAAACGCTCCTTGATTATTTGCGCTTGCTCTGATTGCTTTGTCGCTGATTTCTATGTGACCAAAAATGTTTTTAAGCGTGCTTTTGAAATTCACATAGTTGTTGCCAGTTGCTGTTGGAAGTGTTCCGTCTTCTGTGCCGGCTCTAATTCCGCCGTTGATTCCAACTGGAACAAGTTTCACAACTTCTTTTCCATAAACATCTTCTGTTGAATGTTTGATGCTTGCAAAGAATGGGTTTATTTTTGTGTTTAGCTGATTTTGCAAAACGTTTAGATAAACCGACTTCAATGCTGTTTCTGCTGTTTGTAGTGTTACCATTTGTTTTTTTCTCCTTCTTAAAAACTCTTGAAACGCTACGCAATACTTCGTCAGCCTTGCTTGCATTTGAAAAGTTTTTGTTTATTTGGTTGTTTTTTGCGTTTTGGGGTCGTGTGGACGACTTATCCTAACGTAAGTTTTTTGGGAGCTAAATCGCTTTAGTTGTTCCCAAACATTTTTCTAACTTCTTCTTTTGCCTCGTTTAGACTAGAAGGTGCAGCATATTCTGGCGGAGCAGATTTTTTTACATTCGAGTTTAAAAGCACTGGGCTTCTTTTGTTCATTCCCTCTGTGAAATAAATTTTGATGATTTCATCTCTAAGAGCAGTGTTAGAATACACAAGGTTTTTGATTTGTTCATCTGTCGGTTGCGGGTCGCTCTCAGGTGCGACCCCTACGTCCTCTACACTTTTCTTTAACTCACTAAGTTCTTGGCTCTTTTTTGTAAACGCCGCTTCCAAGTTTTTATATGCTGTAATCAAATCTTCTTCTGTGTTAAATTTTCCTAAATCTATTTTTTCTTCCGAAACGTAAGCAACAAGGCTATCAATAGGCGGTAAAACAGTTCCCTCATCTTCAAGTTCCTCCATCAAAACTTCGCTAGAAATAACTTCAATCGGGTCGCTCTCAAGTTCGACCCCTACAATTTTCTTTTTCATATTTTCTCCTTTAGAATATTTCAAACATATTCAAAATCTTTTCTTTTATATCTTGGCTAAGATTTCCACCTTCGTCGTTAAAAATTCCAAGTTTGATTAAATCAAACAAAAGTGCTTTCTTTTCGGCTTTAGACTGCGTTGCCTCTGCCTCAATTTCAAAACAAACGTCAATATCAACAATATCTTTATTTGTAAAGAAAAATTCTTTTGGTTTAGCTGTGTCGCCGCCTTCATACATAACAAGTCTTTTTTGTGTTTCTTGAAACTGCTTATAGAGCCTAATAACATGTTTTGCAACACCAAGCATAGAAAATTTGATTTGCTCAACTGTTGCAAGCAACCTGCTTTCATCTTGTTCTGCAAGAAGTTTAACCACAACACCAGACGTGCTTGAAGCCGAAAGAATTTTCGAACTTCTCATTAAATCTGAAACTCCAGAAATAAACATAAATTCCGTAAGCAATGCCGCTTCTTCTGTTTCAAAACCAGACGGAACATTTTCGGGTGTAAGCATCTCTGGCTTTATGCTTCCTTGCCTATAGACCAAAACCTTTCCAGGTGTCAACCCTTCATCTTCCAGGTTTTCAATATCAACGCTTCCATCTTCAACAAGAAGCACACCAAAAGATATTCTGTTTAAAAACTCGTGCTTTCTGTTTTTAACGGCGTTATATGCCTTTTGAACCGGAATACATCTTTCAATAATTGTTGTCCCATAAAACCCTGTCAAACTTTCAAGACACACTTGCCTAACAAATGGAAAGCCTCGTTTTTCGTCTTCTTGGTTTATATATGGCAACTCGCCGTCATACAACACTTCTTCACCCGCAACAATCACCAGACGTCCGTTGATATGTTCAGTTGTTGGTGCTTCGTAATATTCAAGAACTGTGATTGAACTTTCGCTGTCTTCTTTAACTTCAACGCCCCACATATGTTTCACATCTTGATGACTCACACTTCTTGCATGAATTATGCTCTTTTGCTCTTCAATTGTGTTTGCCTCAAAATTTTCGGGATATAACTCAAACGGACTTACAACAAGAATGTCCACATCTCCCGAATAAATCTTTTCGCCGTTTTCATCTTGCCCAACAACATCTCCGCCTTCGCTGTTCCATAAAACTTTATAGAACACAGTCCCCATGGTCTCTGAATATTTTGTTGCTTCCGAAACAGTTTTATTTAAGTTTCTTTTATATTGAACCGAGTTTAAAATGCTTCTCACACACTCAACTTTCTTAATATCTCTTGCAAGAAAACTGTTTGGGCGTGCCGAAAGCTTTGGTCTTATTTTTCCAAACTTCGAAAGCCGTGTTTCAACAATTGGTGCAATGTGGTTATATACACCGCGCTCCTCCCAAGAAAAACTTCTTTGCAAACCTTGATAGTGCTCTCCTTCAAGAAAGTTTATATTCTGCTTCCACTGCTCTTCACATTTTTTTCTTTTCTCAACTCTTGCTTCATATTTCTTTGTGATTTCTCGTGCTAGTTCCTTTTTTTCTTCACTCATAAATTTCTCCTTCCAATTTTATTTTTTCTTCTTCCAACTCTTCATCAGACATGTCCATAATCTCCGCATTCATTTTCTTTTCAAACATGTCAAAAATTGCCTTTGCCGCACTGATGTCTGGCGGCATTCTTTTTTTTGTCACTTTTCTTTTTGAAAGACTTTCTCCCATGTTTTCATCATAGGCATATTCAAAAACCTCTTCGCTTGCTTCATACCCAAGTGCCTTTGTGAGAAGTGCTTCGCTGATTTTGTCGTCTATGTTTTTCTCCTTCATCTAGCCTCCTTTTCTTAAATTTTTCATAAGTCTTGCCTTATGTTTTTGAATTTGGTTTTTCTTCTCTGGTGCGGAGTTTTCGGGTCTTGTAGCTAGATAATATCTAAGCGCATCAAGCGCGTGGTCGTCTTTCTTTTTTGGTGTTTCACCCTCTCCCCAAAAATAGCTTTTTAGCTCCCTAATCAGGTTTGTGCAATTCTTAAAAATAAAGATTTTTCTTTTGTCTAAATACCTCTTTACGATGTTTATGCCGCTAAATACGTCCTTATTTACGCGTGAGTTCGTCAAAATGCCTTGTTCGCCAAAAAGTTCGCTGACAGATTTCTGACTCGCCAGCGTTCTCTGGTTGGCCGCACTGTCTATAAAACTCTCCAGTCTATTTTGTCTGTCAAACTTGCTCCAACCAAGGCTTTTTGCAAGGGCAAAAATCTTTTCGACATGGTACCCAATGTCCTTTTTTGCTTCATAATGTTCGCCAATAACATAGACATTATCATCAAAATCTATTGCAAAAAATAAGCACGCAAGCGGATTGTTGAGCCCCGGGTCGATGCTCAAAATGTCGTGCCATTCGGGTGAAATAGAAAACGGCTCAATCACATGAACCGTTTCCTCAAACTCTGTATACACAAGCCCAGTGCTTGCCCTAAACTTTCCATAACGCCTACTTTCAAGTTCGTCTGTTGCAAGCGTTGCAGTCAGTTCTTCCACTGCCTCTTTAGGCAAAAACGGGTTATCTCCCCATTCCATAAAGATATGCCACATCTCAGAAGAGTTGTTTTTGTTTAAATACACTTCATCATAAACAAACGTCAAACCCTTGAGAGGCGTCATCGTTCCAAAGATATAACCATTCTTATCAAGCACCCTCATCTTGCATTCTCGATAAACTTCTTCTGTTGGCTCTTCATCAAACCACACATAATCTAGGCTTGTTCCCTGAAACTTTTCACGCCCTTGGTCTAGAGACTTAAATCCAATTTTGGAAACACCACCTTTTTTAGTCTCAATCAGAATATAGTCAATGATACCCGCCTCAGGAAAATCTTTCTTGCCGTCATGCATGACTATTTCTCTAATCCAACGTTTGTTTAAATAATGAAGAATTTTTGTTTGAGCCACGTCTCGCTGAACTTCTCTAGAAACCGAAACAACCCAGCCCACAGTTCGCTTTTTGTTTTTCTTATGCGGGTGAATTCCACGTGCAAGCCAAACAACTTCAACTGCACCACATTCTGTTTTTCCGCTTCTGTTTCCGCCAAACACCCATCTGTTCTTCTTTTTAGATTCATGAAACTCCATCTGCTTTTTGTGAACAATATTTCCAGTGTTATAGAGCTCCAGCTTGTTGTTTGTCTTTCTGAATCTTATTTCTTCTTCGATTTTTCTAAGCCTCAACTTCTTCACATAGTCCATTCTGCCTCACCCCACCTCTTTCATTTCATCTAAGTCTCGCAGTTGAAGCTTTTCATATATTCGCACCAGCCACTTTTCTTTCTCCACAATCTTCATAACAATTTCATCTGTCAAGCCAACTTCTCTAAGCGCATTTGCAAATTGCACCTTTGCTGTTTCCAGCCTTCGATAGTATGTGCTGTTTGGCATTCTAAGCATTTTTTGAATTGTGTCGAAATTGATTTTGTCTACATATTTCAAAAGCAAAATCTGTGCATTGATTTTTGTCTTGTTGTCTTCACTCATTTTCAAGAATGCCTCAATCATAAAAAACTTCAATGCTCTAAGATGATTATATTGCTCGCCAAAATCATTAATCATTTCACAAACTCGAACTGTTGGTTTGTTTCCCTTTGTTGCTTCCTTAATTTTTTGACGAATGCTGTCCAGTCCAAAGTTTATTGCATTATATCCAGAGAGAGCAGCGCCCACAAACAATTCAAAATCAACTTCCCTATCTTTAATCACTCCCGCTCCCTCCTTCTTTTTTTCTAATAAGTTTACATACGCATTATATCAATCCAAAATTTCCAAAGTCAAGATAATTTCCCGTTTTTTGAACATATTTTATATATTTGTACAAATCTATCTAGTGTTTTCGACATATCAAACATGTGTTCTATATACTAGCACATAAAGAGCATTTGTCAACCTTCTTTTCCCATCAGTAGACATTTAATATTTTTTTTGTTATACTGTTTATTAACAAAATATTATTAAGAAAAAAGTGCAAGAAGTTTTTCGCTTTAAAAAGTGAGGTCTTTTTGCAAATGAAAACAAAGAAACAACATGGGCTATTTGTCTCTATATGCTTGGTTGCAAGCGGTATTGTTGGAACAGGAATATATTTCAACCCAGGAAGAGTTCTGACAGAAATTGAAGGAAACGTGGGTTATGCCCTGCTTGCATGGATTATTGCAGGGCTTTTGGTTTTCACCTGCGTTGCAATGTTTGCAGTTCTTGCAACAAAATATAAAAAACTCCACGGCACAGTGGACTATGCTGAAGAACTTGTTGGAAAAAGATACGGCTATCTTGTTGGCTGGTTTTTCTGCATGATGTATCAAACCGCAGGATTTGCACTTATTGCAAGAATCACAGCCGGCTTTATTGCAACGCTGTTTGGACAAGTCAACCATATTTCAAACCCATTCATTCCAATTGTAACCATTTCTCTGATGACTGGTGTTTTTCTTATGAACTTCTTTATTCCAAAAGTTCCAATGAAATTTAATGTTGTCACAACAATTCTTCGCGTTATTCCAATAATCGCAATGGCAATTGTTGGGGTTATTGTTGGGCTGCTTGTTGGAAATTCTGTTCCTCCAGTGCCAGGCACAAATCCAGTGCTAGACACTCCAGCCCTTTCAAATTTTATGGCTGCACTTTTTGCCTGCGTTTTCGTTTTCAATGGTTGGCAAGCTGCAACTGCCTTCAACCACGAGATTAAAGACAGCAAAAGAAAATTTCCACTTGCAATGATTATTGGTTTCCTTAGCATTTTTGTTTTGTCTATTGCATATTTTGGCGGGCTTATAGCCGTTGCAGACCCAAGCAATATTCTTGTAAACAACAACAACGCAACCTATGACGCATTTGCTTTCCTGTTTGGTGGCGAGTGGGCAGGAAAACTGTTCACAATCTTTATCATAACTTCTGGTGTTGGAATTTTGAACCTATGCGGAATGGGCATGAGCAGAGGTTTGTTGTCTGTTGCAAAACGCGGGCACGGACCATTCCAAAAATATTTCAGCCAGGTTCACGAAAAAACAGGCACAGCACGCTATTCCCTAGCCTTCTGCTTTCTAATCTCACTTGTTTGGTTTGTTGTTTTATATCTAAGCCAAAGCGGACTACTTCCAACCGGCTTTGTTTTCACACTTCAAGATTTCTATAACCTTGGATTCTATGCACTTCTTGTTCCAATCTTTATTCTGTTTATAATAAAACAAAAAGAAATGCACTGGGCACTTCGATTTGTTCTTCCAACTGTTGCAATCTGCGCTGTTGGAATTCTTGTGGTTTCTCTTGCAATTGCAAGCTGGATTCATTTCCTTATCTACATTGGCGTATTCATCATCATCGGCGGAATTGGAATGATTTTTTACAGAAAGGACGCCACATCTCAATTATAGTTATCAGGCAAGTCATTCTCAAACAGAACAACGTCGCCTTTTTTAAGAATTGTTTTAAGAAGTTCTTTAGACTCTTCTGTTGTGTTTACAACATAAACATTCTTTCCTTCCACAAAGCCTCCATCAAGAAGCCCAGCAACCAACGCCTTTCTGTTGATTTTATTCACAACAATGCAAGCGTCTGCATGCTTTGTGATGTTTTGCCCCAACTTAAAGTTTTCTTCATATTTAAGCTTGTTTCCAAGCTCCACAATTCCAGGGGTTACAACAACCTTTTTCTTCCCTTCCATTTCTTTAAGAACTTTCAAAGCAATTGCCGAAGTGTAGATTGAAGAGTTATAACTGTTGTCAATCACAACAACTCCACCCTCACCCTTAATCAGTTGCATTCTGTGAGGCACCGCTTCAAGCTTAGAAATTCCTGCCGCAATTTCTTGCATGGTCAAACCAAGTTTTTTTGCTGTCATTGCAGCCATCAGAATGTTTTCAATATTATGTTCACCAAGAAGTTTTGTTTCACATCTAACTTTTTCATCTCCAAAAACGATGTCAAAACTTGTTCCACCAGAACCGACTTCAACGTTTTCTGCAAAAATGTTGAAACCTTTTTCTTTTTTGCCGTCCTTACCTAAAAGTTTAATTCTATACTTATCATGCTTACACGCATCATATAACTCAGCAAGCTCCTTGCTTCCATCATTAAAAACCATAAACCCACCAGGCACAAGGTTTTCAACCAATTCGTTCTTTGTTTTCTTAATTGTTTCAATATTCTTAAATGTTTTTAAGTGCTGCGCAGAAACAGCCGTCAAAATTCCAACTGTTGGTTTAATGAAATACATAAGTTCTCTAATGTTTCCACGTCTTTTTGCTCCCATTTCGCAAATCAGAATGTCGTATGGGTTTTTAAGTTTCAAAATTTCGCTAACCGGTTTATGAGATTCCAAAACCTTTTCTTCTTTTGCTGAGTCTTTAAGCATTTGGTTTACAGTCTTCACAAGCCCCATTGGAGTGTTGAAAGATTTCGGGCTAGAATATACTCTATATTTTTCTCTAAGAATGCTGTCTAGAATAAACTTCGTGCTTGTTTTTCCATAACTTCCTGTGATTGCAATTTTGATAAGCTTGTCGTGCGTTCTAAGAACATGTCTTGCTTTAAACGCATAAACCCAGTTTACACAAAATTCAATCGGCCAAAGAATATATAAACAAAGCGGAACAAGAAGCAAAAGCCCTGTTGGCATTGTTCCAACAAGAATAAGCATAAACCACTCACCAATCCAAAAACCAGCCATTGCAAGCCAAAACGTTGCAACTGCTCCAAGCAAAAACTGAAGCGACACGTTTCGAACAATTCTCATTGTGTATCTAAGAGGAATTTTTTTAGGAGTGACTTTCATTCCAACAATAAACCCAATCAAAAGTGCAAAGTTGAAAGCATAACCAATATAAACAAAATGAAGATTTGCTTCAAACGCAATAACCATAACGTTCACAACAAACATCACGGTTCCGCATAAAACCGAAAGGAAAACCAACCTAGATAAATATTTTGCTTTATTGTCTTTAATAACCCAAGCAACATATGCCCTAACGCTATACCCCGTCAACTGAACAATTTGCAAAAGCTTTGCAGATGCAAAACATAAAACTGCCGAGTTGATGATTGCGATTGCAATAACTATATATAAATGCGAACTTCCTGCGTCTAATATGTTCATTCTGTCCCCCTCACTATATCTTCAATTTTAACACAAGTTTCTTTAAAGTCATGAATTATGTTGGTGATTTCAGCAGTCCGCTCCAAATAGAAGAAATGTCCGCCCGAAAACTCAATGAGTTCAGAACTTTTCATATGCTTTTTTATTTTTCTTGCCATATATAAGGGCACTGCTTTATCTTCTTTTCCAGCCAAAATAAGCACGCGTTTATCTCCAAGCCTTTTCACAACTGGCAATAAATCTAAATTAACAACATTTTTAAACGTCTCTTTCATCACGGGTGAAAGCATTCTATATTCAATACTTCCATATCGAGTTAGATTCTTCGCTCCAAGAAACTTTAAAAATTTAAACCAACGAATTCTTATAAAACGATTTAAACAAAACCTTGGGCGTAAACCCGCAGGGGCAATCAAAGTAACCATACCAATAAACTCCGGGTTTTCGTCCATAAGCAAAAAAGCAACCCTTGCACCAAAACTATGGCAAACAATGTCAACCTTTTTAACCTCCAATTTCTTCAATAAGTCAACCACCGCATTTTTATAGTCAAAAAGAGTCAGAACTTTTTCACCCTCAATGCTTTTAAAATCAACCAAAATGCTCTCTCTTCCAACTGCCCTCGCAAGCCCTTTCAAACTTTCAAACCCACCACCCCATCCATGTAAAAAAATAACAGGGACAAAAGGTGATGCGGCAGCGCTTAGCTTGCCGTTAGTGAAACCATTATCATCTGTTCCTGTTATAGCCTTATGTTCAAGTTCCTTCATGTCTATATATATTATTTTTTCTTATTCTTTGCTTCTAACTCATCTTCTGCCCTAGAGTTTTCAACATAATATGCGTCAAGCTCAATTGGAGAGACAAATTCTTTTTTTGCTATTTTGCCTGCAACAACATCCCATGTAGCTTTGATGATAAAAAGTTGCTCTTCGAATAATGTTTTATCTCTTATTTCCGAAATTTCATCTTGTTTATATAGTCTAACTTCGCCCTTTTTGTTTTTCACATAATATCCACCCGCGTATGCAAGCGCAGCGAGATATTCTTTTTTACTTAATGAATTTTTTTCTTCTAGTAAATCAAATGTCGTAAATGCAATAAGTTTCGCACCAGTCATAAGTGCAAGAGTCTTTGCGGTAATCAAACCAATTCTTAAAGATGTAAAGCTTCCAACACCAGAAGAAACCGCTATATGCGTTATGTCTTTAACAGTCAACTTTGCTTTTTCCAACAGTTTCTCAACTGCAGGCATAATTACTTCAAGAGATTTAACTTTTTTCTCACCAGTAAAAAGCTCTACAATAATAGGCTCCATTAATAAACCACCGTCTATCTCAAGACTAACAAAAACTTGATTTGCAGAATAGATTGTCAAAACTACCATTTTATCACCCTCACTTCTCTTGTTGTTTCTCCAAGTTTAATAATCTCAAGAGCATAAACCGCAACAGTCTTTGGAAGCGTTTTTATAAGCCCTTTTGCAACCTCTGGCCATTCAATCAAAACCAACGAGTTTTCCGCAGCGTCTTCCAAAAAGCCAAGTTCATATGCCTCTGCTTCTGACGGAATTCTGTATAAGTCTAAGTGTTGAACTTTGATGTCTTTAACTTGATAGTCTTTTTTAATCACGAACGTTGGGCTTCCAACATCTTCTTTCACTCCAAGGTGTTTTAGAAGCTTTGCAGCAAAGAAAGTTTTTCCAGCACCCAAATCTCCAGATAGCAAAACAACAACTCCAGTTTTGAGTTGTTTTGAAATAGACTTCAAAAACTCTTTTGCAAAGTTATTCATTTCTTTTTCGTTTCTTATCATTTTCTAAAACCCCCAAATCCGCACATACGCATAAACAGCGAGACCAAAACAAGCGGAACAAATGCACCGCCAAACACGGCAATAAACACCCAAACAGGTGTTGATAGGAAATTTCCTATAACCCACATAATTAGAATATAGAAACTAATTCCAAGCCCAAGGAGCAAACCAACAAAATATGGCCTGTGCTTTTCAACAAATGCACATGGTTTTTTGTGTTTGATTTTTGTTTCCAGAATATAATCTAGATAATAGCCAAGTGTTGCTGCCATAAAAAGCCCTGCGGTTTTAACTACAATAAAGTCCGAAACTCTAAGCACCCAAATTGAAAGCGGCAAAACAACAAGCAAAACAAGAACACCAACCGCAAGAGAAACATATCTAAAAATGTTTTCCTTTATTTTTGAAAGACCAAAATGCCCCACCCACGCAAAAGCAACACCAAGAGGAATTGCTACCAAAATGTCGCTTAGATAGTGCTGACCTAAATAAATTCTTGTAAAACCAATCATCAAACTAAATAACAACAGCCCAACACAAAACCAAATAATAAACTTCTTTGTTCTAAACTGCTTGTTGTCCAGAATGCTTAAACCCAAAATTGCAGCCACTGTGCTTGCCGATTGTGTGTGCCCACTTGGCATTGCATAGCCATAACTTGGTTTTAAGTCCATAATCGTGCCGTCCACATCAACTGGCCTAGGTCTTGAAATAATTGTTTTAAGAACATAGTTTAGCCCAAGGCTAAAGATATAAACAAAAAAACCTTGCACTGCATGTCTTTTTGAAAAC
>WQZR01000021.1 GCA_009780625.1 Bacillota bacterium
TCTAGCTTCTTTTCCGGGCGTATAAGCGCACATGCAATCAAAATCCCGCTTAATTGGTCGATTGTGCATAGAACTTTTTCCATATAATGAACTGGCTCAACATCGGTGCAAATTTCATATCCATGGCTTTGAACAGACCTAATAAAAGCGTCGTCAAACCCTTCAGATTTTAGAATCTCCACAGACTTCTCTAGATGACTATCTGGGTACAGTTCATAGTCAATATCGTGAAGCAAACCAACCACTGCCCAGTGCTCTTCGTTCTCTCCAGCAAGCTTTGCAAATTGCCTCATGCAAGCCGCCACCGCAATGCTGTGCTTGATTAAATTTGGTTTTGTCATATATTTTTTTAATATCTCTAGTGCTTTTTCTTGTGTCATTTTATTTCTCCTTAAAAACGATTATATCGCCGATATATGTTGTTTTGTTGTCTTCCACATGAATTAGGGAAGCATCTGGAATTGCTGTGATGTCTGTTTTGTGTTTTTTTATAAACTGCTGCATTTCTTTAAGTCTTTTGTTTTCATAGCAAAAATGCGGCTCTATTGAAAAAAAAACTCTGCCTAAACCTTCGTATGAGATAGGTTCGTTAAAGTCAGCATCACTTGTAAGAAGTGCATATTTTGAGAGGTTAATTCCACCTGCGCAAAGCCCAATAACCAAATCTGCTTTTCTAAGTATGTTTTCTAGTTTATATTTTCTGATGATTTCCATTTGAGCAAGTGGGTTTCCACCAGTCAAAAACCAAACAGCGTTTTTATTTGTAAGGTTTGGTTTTCCGCTGTCCAGTGTAATTCTTTGAATGCTGTTAAAAGAAATGTTTGCTTTTTTAAAGCACTTAATAATATTGTTAAACACCATGTCAAAGTCATATCTACCATCTTCAAAAGGGGCATCAACATAAATTAGGTCTAAACCATTTAAATTCCAGGTCGCCAGAACTGCTTCCATCGGCTTAATAAAACTGATTTCCCCGTCCGAAAATATGTTGCAGCCTTCTGTGTTTGAGAAAATTATTGTTTTCATGGCTCTAGTATAACATACCCCCAGAGTTTAATTTTGAAAATTATTAAAAGCGTTATATACTCAAGTCATTACACAATACGGGGGAAGTGGAAACATATTATGAAGAAATTAATTATAGACGGAAACACAGCTGCATCACTCGGAGCATATGCACTAAGCGAAATGGCAGCAATTTATCCAATCACACCATCGAGCACAATGGCAGAAAATTGCAGCGAATGGGCTGAAGAAGGAAAACTAAACATTTTTGGCAAACCTATGAAGGTTATTGAAATGCAATCTGAAGCAGGGGCAGCAGGGGCGCTTCATGGAATGGTTAGTGCTGGAGCACTTGCAACAACTTTTACAGCAAGCCAAGGTCTGTTGTTGATGATTCCAAATATGTATAAACTGGCGGGCGAGCTTTGGCCATGCGTTATTCATGTAAGCGCAAGGACAGTGGCAACGCACGCTCTTTCTATTTTTGGAGACCATGGCGATATATACGCTTGTCGTCAAACTGGTTTTACAATGCTTTGTTCTTCCACAGTTCAGCAGTGCTACGACCACGCAGTGATTGCACACCTGCTTGCTCTAGAAACAAGCGTGCCGGTTCTTCACTTCTTCGATGGATTTAGAACAAGCCACGAAATCAACGAATGCGAAATTCTCTCAAACGAGCAGATTGAGAAACTTGTTGACAAAGAATCTCTTGCAAGATTTAGAGCAAGAGCCCTAGACCCAAAAAACCCAGTTTGCCAAGGAACAACGCAAAACCCAGACATCTTCTTTCAAAACAGGGAAGCTTGCAACTTATATTATGGAATGGTTCCTGCAAAACTTGAAGAAATCTATAAGAGATTTGAAAAACTTACAGGCAGAAGATATAGTGCAGTTGAAGCATATGGAAACCCAAAAGCAAAAACCGTAAGCGTTGCAATGGGAAGCGCAACACGCACACTTAAGAAAGTTGCAGAAAAAGAAGGGCACTATGCAATCTCTCTAAACTGCTATAGACCTTTTCCAACACAAGAGATTTTGGATGTGTTGCCTAAGAAGTTTGAAAAACTTATTGTGTTTGACAGAACAAAAGAACCAAATGCAATGGGCGAGCCATTATATACGGAAGTGAATGCAATTCTAAACAACTCTGGTCATAAGGGCGAAGTTGTTGGAGTTAAATATGGCTTAGGCGGCAAAGACTTCAAACCTTCTCATGCCAAAGCAGTTTTTGACAACACAAGAAGTGGAACACGCTTCACAATCGGAATTGAAGACGATGTGACACATCTAAGCATTCCTGCAGACAAAAGTTATGCAATGGGCGATGGCTCGGTTTCTGCAAAGTTCTTTGGACTTGGAAGCGACGGAACTGTTTCTGCAAACAAAAACACAATCAAGATTATTGGAGAAAAAACAACAAACCACGTTCAAGCATATTTTGAGTACGACAGCAAGAAGTCTGGAAGCATCACAACAAGCCACCTTCGTTTTGGACCAAAGCCAATAGACTCGCCATATCTAACAACATTTGCAAGTTTCATTGGTTGCCACAACGCAAGTTTTGTTCATAAGATTGAATTGATTGACAACCTAAGACCAGGCGGAATTTTTGTTTTAAACACCTGCGAAAAAGACATGAGCGCATTCCTGCCAGACAGCCTTAAACAAAAGCTGATGAAGAAGGAAGCAACTTTCTATACAATTGATGCATTTGGGCTTGCTCAAAAACTTGGGCTTGGAAACCGCATAAACGTTGTTATGCAATCTGTGTTTTTCAAACTTATGGAGTTGATGCCTTATGAAGAAGCAAAACAAGCAATGAAAGACTATGCAACAAAAACATATGGCAAAAAAGGTGAGGTAGTTGTTCTTGCAAACCACAGAGCGGTTGACGAGGCAGTTGAGCATCTAGTTAAAATAGATGTAAATTCTTTAAGCCTTTCTGCACCAAAAGTTGAAGAAGAAAAGTCAGCATATCACAAAATGTTTGTTCAACCAATTTCAACTCTTCAAGGTGAGAGTTTGAAAGTTTCTGCGTTTTCTGCAGATGGAAGAGTTCCAACAGGAACAACAGAAGAAGAGAAAAGAAACATTGCTGAAAAGCTTCCAAGATTTATTGAAAAGAACTGCATTCACTGCAATCAGTGCAGTGTTGTTTGCCCTCACGCAACAATTAGACCAATGATGGTTGAAGGCAAGGAAAAGTTGCAAATCTTCCCAGAAGACTGCACAGGCTGCTCTAGTTGCGCAAACGTTTGCCCAGCAAGAGAAAAAGCACTTGTGATGGTTCCAAAGGCTGAGATTTTTGCAGAAGAAAAAGCGAACCTAAAAAAGGCAACTCCGTGCCAAATGCCAGAGGGTGCTCTGAATATCAAAACAAGTCAATACCTCGAACCACTTTTCGAGTTCAATGGTGCTTGCGCTGGTTGTGGAGAAACTCCATATATCAAACTTCTGACACAACTATTCGGAAAAGATTTGATTATTGCAAACGCAACAGGTTGCACAAGCATATATGGCGGAAACGCACCAACATGTCCATACAGCAAAAACAAAGACGGACACGGTCCAGCATGGGCGAACTCTTTATTTGAAGACAACGCAGAGTTTGGGCTAGGTATTTATCTAGCAGACAAAGCAAGCGGAAAGAATTCTAAGGTTTGGATTATCGGTGGCGACGGTTGGGCATATGACATCGGCTTTGGTGGGCTAGACCATGTGCTTTCAAGTGGCGAGAATGTGAAAGTTCTTGTTTTAGATACAGAAGTGTATTCAAACACTGGTGGACAAGCAAGCAAAGCAACAAGCCTTGGTGCAACTGCAAAGTTTGCAGATGCAGGGAAGAAGACAACAAAAAAACGTCTTGGCGAAATGATGTTGACATATGGCAACGTGTTTGTTGCAGAAGTTGCAATTGGTGCAAACATGGCACACACACTGAATGTGTTTAAAGAAGCACAAGAATATGACGGGCCGGCGTTGATTATTGCTTATGCAACATGCATAAACCAAGGGCTTGATATGTCGCAAGGAATGAAACAAATGAAACGTGCATTTGATGCGGGCTATCTAAACTTATATACATACAACCCAAGTGCAGCGAAGAAGTTTAAACTTCTAGGAAAAGAACCAGATGGAACGCTTAAAGAATTTCTGAAGAGTGAAGTGCGTTTCAAAAAAGCAAGCGAAGAAACATTAGCCGAAGCAGAAAGAACAGCGCAGGCAAGATACGCACGACTGAAAAAGTTTGAAGAACTGTTATAGTTCTATCTTTACAAAAGAGTTTGCGAGTGATAGAATGATGCTATGGGATTTTGGGAAAAGATGAAAAAAGTTGATGATTTAAAACCAGGGCAGTTTTCGCTTGAAATAACAGGCATTCCGACAACTGAAGAACTTCAGGCGATTATTAATTTTGTTAAAAAAGTTCATAACCATATTGGTTTTTCAGATGCAGAAATTGAAAAAGAGTTTTTGCACTATTCTTGCACTTCACTTGCAGGAATGATTTTCTCGATATACAAAGGAAAGAAGAACGCAGAAGGAATCGACTGTGTTGAGATTTGCACTCCATACGTAAGAATGGACGACGAGTTTTGTTCTCACTATGCTGTGCGTCTAAACAACACAGAACCGATGTATTATTTTGATATTTCGGGAAAACAAACAGAACACGAAATAAAAGACAAGATGGTGAAGCGTTGGGTTGCGATTTTAAAAAATGAAACATATGGCGAACTTCCAAAAGATTATGATGCGCTATATGCGTTGACAGGTGTGGATGTTCAAAACAACTATGGCTGTGGCTGTTCATCAGCTTTGACATATATCAGAAATAACATCAAGATTGTGCCAACTGCAAAAGTAAGACCGCAAACAAACATACAAGCAGCAAGAACACTTCTTGAGGTAAACCGCCAAAAGCCGATTGCAAAACAACCAATAAAAAGACCAACAAAAAACACCACAGTTGTTCCGGGTGCTTTCGATGCAACATAGTCTGGTGCAAGCCTCGGGAATCGAACCCGAAACAAGAACTTAGGAGGTTCCCGTTATATCCGTTTAACTAGGCCTGCATATCGTGTGTGGGCTTTTTTATAACCAACGATTTGTCTACTATTTTAACACCATCTTTCTCATAATAAGATGTAAAAACAGTGCCTTTAGGAAACACTTTTGTTTCACGCCAAGTTTTATGGCCTTCTGTTTTTGTGATATTGTCAAACCCTAGCGCAGTGTAGAGCTTTTCTTGTCTTTCTTTATTCTTTGCAATATAGTCAGCTCCATACTCATAGGCAATTTCCACTCTTTCGTTTACATAATCAAACGTATAACCTGCACGGGTTGGGTCTGCTTTTAAATCAAATTTCAGAGCGTGAAAACTTGAAGAAAATTCCATAGCTAGAGCCAGAAGAAGTTTGCTTAAACCTTTTTGTTTAACAACATCGTATATATGAATATTGTCAACATAGCCATTTATTGGAGTTTGGTTTTTTTCGAAATTGATATCACATTTGCCAACTTGTTTGTGGTCGCTTGTATATAAATATGCCAAAACTCCATTGTTGCCACCATTTAAGGTGACCATAAAAAACTCACCAGTTTTGGCTTCAACGATAACCTTTCTAGAGCAATGCTTTGAAAACTCAGCATCGTTATATAGTGATTGGATTTCAGAGAATGTTGACATGGGGAATTGTATCACTTTTATAGTTCTGGTTCAATAGGCTTTTTATGTTTTCTGTTGCGATATTCTGTTTTTGTTTTATCTGGTTCAATGCGAGTAAAAGGCTTAACTTTGCCAAAGTCTTTTCTTTCCTTAGGTTCTCTAACTGTAATCACAATTTTCTTGTTCTTCATGCCTTAATTATACCACCTAGAGTTTTAATCATATAGCAAATTTATTTTTATAAATTCGCTAAGTAGGTTATAATAGTAAAATCATGCGAGTGAAAAAGTTTTTTTCTATATTAGCTAGTTTTATGGTTATGGTTCTGTTTGTGACAGGCTGTAGTTTTATTGAGATTAATCCAAACAAGTATTATAACCAAATTGTTGCATCAGCAAGCATAAGAGATACAAGCAGAGGAATTGATTTTAAAACAGAAATCACTGTTCAGGACCTTCTTGATGGAATAAACTCTTTTGGTTGGGAAACTCACTTCAACTCACCACAAAACCCAACTGGCAACTCAAACGAAGAAGCAATCAGATTGACGATTCAAGATTTGATTGACAGAGAAATTATTTTATATCAATCAAGAAAAATGAGAGACCAACTTTGGAGAATGGAAGAGGGCAACGAATTTAAGTTCGACCAAGCAAGATATACATACGACAGAAAGAGAGCAGCGCACAACGCGTTTGCAACAATCAACAACACAATTGAAGGCATTGAGCGTGAGATTCTAAGAGAGTGGAAAATTGAATGGCCAGGAACTCAAGAAACAAATCCAGACCTTAGAGAAAGAACTCCAACATATATTCCATTCGAATCAAGGGTTGAAAGAGACCAACAGGGAAGATGGCAGTTTGTAGACCACACAGAGCACTATACAAAAGACCACGACTTTGGAATGGTTAATGCAATCAACCTAAACATCATTGATGCAAATCAACTTGGAATGAACAACTTCCCATTTGAGAGTCTAGGCAGACCAGTTGGAAACCCAACTGCAACAGCAGAAGAAGTTCAAGTTTTCAACGAAGCTACAAACAGATATTTCAGAAGACTAAGAGTGTTCTATGAAAACAGAGGAGTGTTCAATCAATCAAACCAACAACTTCTAAACAGAGAAGTTAGAAGAATGATGCAAGCAGAGCACGAGTCGATTTATATCGAAAGACTTGGAGACTGGTTTGACTTCAGACAAATCAACGGGGTTGCTGCAACACCAGGCGAGCAAGCACAAGTTCTAGAGCAAACAATGAACCAACTTAACCGTCAGATTGCCGAAACATTCCAAAGAAGATATGCTCTCGAAGTTCTAAACTTCCCAAGAGATACAAATGGGCAAATTCTAGATACAGTAATTCAAGCATACAGAGCAAGACTTAGAGACAACCCAACTGCAGAACCAACATTGTTCCACCCAATCACAGGCGCATATTTCACGGTTCAACATTTCCTGATTCCATTCAGTGATGCACAAAACGCATTGATTGCTGAAAGAAGAGGAATGGTTGGCGATTTAATCACACAAGACGATTTAGATGCATTCATCGAACAACAGGCTGCATTGATTAGGTCTCCAAGACGTGTTGATGGAGTTGTTCCACATGGAGCGACAACTCAAAGTTATTCTGCAATTCATGCAGAACTGATTGGAGAGCGTGGCACAGGAAGCATTGATGGCGTTCCACTTGATATTTATGGAAACCCAATCGGGATGGTGGAAAGGGCAGCAATATTTAGAGACTTTATGTTCGACTTCACAACCGACACAGGAACTCTTAATGCCGAGGGAGACTATATCATTCCAACAGCAAGAGAAACAAACGGCGTTATGTGGGACAGCATGGTGGAAGAGTTTGCAAACGAATCTAGAAGACTTAGAGAAGAAGACATGCGTAACAACAGAGTGGGTTCAATTTCAGAACCAATTCTAAGTCAATTTGGCTGGCACATAATTATGTATACAGGCGAAATTGAAAACAGGTTCGACCACCTTAGAGCCGGAGTTCTAAGTGTTGACAACCCTAACGACGTTGAAACAATTGCAAATACACTGTTCAACACTCTAATCAAAGTTGGACACAACAAAACATACTACGATTTGATTTTGGAAGATGTGATGTTTGTCTCGTTTGGCGAATATATTCAAAACATACTTTCAGGAACAAGAACAGGCATGACATTTGATGTAAACAAAAACAGAATTAGAGACATTGAAAGACGATTCTTCGACTAGAAACCAACAAAAGACGCCCAAGGGCGTTTTTTTGTTTTATGTGTTAAAATGAAATATTGGATATAATATATCCACGATTGTATGGAAGAGAAAGAAGAGCAGGAAGAAAAAGAGGAAAAAAAGTCTAACTTAAAAAAAGGCAACAAAGAAGGTCCTGTTTTTCTGTCTCCAAAAGTTATTCTTCAAAAAACAACCGAAGAAGCCGACAAAATTGTTCAAGAGAAAAAAGAAGAAATTGAAGCAACGCCAGAAACCAGAATTCAGCGTGCTGCAAAAGAGTTTGGAAAACGCTCTGGCAAAACAAAAAGAATTGCGTATAATGTTTTTTTGGTTATAAACGTGATTGGGTTTATAGGCATTCTTTTGTGGTTATATCTATCAAATGGTGCTTATGATTTAAGAGTGCTGTTCGACCACAACGTTTCGAGTGCAATTTTCCTTTTCCTTGGGGCTTATTTCATTTTCGTTTTAATTATGGCTTTTGAGGTTTTCAGGTATTGGCTGTTGATTTACACCTCCACAAAAAAGAGCAGAATTAGAACAAGTTATAAAACCGTCAGCCTTGCATTGTATTATAGACTGATAACTCCGCTTAGAGCAGGGGAATATACATATCAAATTTATTATCTATATAACAACAAAGTAAACGCAAGCACTGCAACAACGCTTCCAACTTCACGCCACGTGTTTGAAAAAATCACATATCTTATTGTCTGCATTTTGATGCTTTCTTTTGGCTTTTTGATTTTTAGAGACCAAACAACAATTCAAAGCTTCGTAACCGCTTGGGCATATATTGCACTTGGCTTCCAACTTTTGATTGTGATTGTAATTTTCATCTTAGGCATTCATAAACGCTTTGGAGAGTTTTTGGTTATAACCGTGATGAAGTTCCTAAAACGTTTTAGAATTATTAAGGACTACGAAGAGGCATTCATCAGAGCTCTTGGCTTTGCACACGAGTTCAACTCAACAATCAAAAAGAGCATTGCAAACCTGCCGAGATTTATTTATATGTTTTCTTCAAGCGTGCTGATTTTATTCCTAAGGCTAAGTGTTCCGTTTATTATATATAACGCTTTCAACGGTTTTGGCGTCTTCACATTTGATGTTTGGCTTATGACTGCTGGAATGATGCTTATTTGCGAACTTGCATTTGGTCTTTGGATTTTGCCGGGGCATATTGTTTTTGCGGACTTAGTTTTTATCAGCATGTTTTCTGGTCTTTTCCCACTTGAAAATGGAATGATGTTCTGGGCTCTTCTTTCTTGGAGATTCTTCTCATTTTATATATTCATCATTCAAGGAATTGCTGTTGGGCTTTGGGAAAGAAGCAAAACAAGGCTTAGAAGAAAAGCACAAACAACAAAATCGCTTCTCTAGTTTTAAAATATGCCAAATTTCAACAAGTCTATTATTGTAGACTTTTTTTATATGAAAACTCATTTCTCCGTTTCTTCTATGCTCGATTTTTTCTTGTCAAAATATAAAGAAAGAAATATTGTTTTCTTGTGCGACAAAAATATAATGGAAGAAAGAATTAAAAAATTTGAAGAACTTAAACTCGAAGCCAGCAGACATTTTGTTATTAAAGAAAACCAACAAGAAATATACAGCGAAAAGACTGCCGCAGTGGTGGTTTATGGAGAGTTTTACTTTTTGCAAAAAATAAAAAAAGAAGCCATAAAAAACAAAAGACCAACCATTTTGATTTTCAAAACTATAGCGGACTTTCTAAAAATGCCAACATGCGACTTTGGCTCATCGCATTTGCTTTGTTTGGAATTTCTAGATTTAAACTTTCATTCCTTCAAAGATGCGTTGCTTTGTGTGGGGGAAGGAATTGCACTTGTTGACAGAGAAAGTTTTTCCAGCATATATTTTGCATCTAATCTTAAAAAAGAAATTTCAACACTCAAGACAACAATTGAGAAAGTTTTGTTTTCTTATAGAGCTTTGGATAGAGAAAACAGCGAAGAGAATCTTGCAGATTTTATATTCAGCATGTGGGAATATAAAAGAGCATATGAAGAGGCTGAATCAAACAGCCTAAGCGAAGCCGCCGCCGCAACACAAATATATCTAGACGGGCAAGAAAATGCAGCAGAACTCCATTCAACGCTTATTTTAGTCTTTCAAATTATGCTCTGCACATTGGGGGTTTCGTTTATCACTTCAAAAGCCTATAAAAAAGTGGGTATTCAAAACCACAAAGAAAGGCTTATGTTTAGGCTGGAGAACGGTGTTTCTAGGGAACTCAACATATCTTCCACGGTTGCTGTTTCCATGCTTATAAAAACCGAAGAACACATCAGACTTAGAAAAGAAGAAATGCTAAATCTGTCAAAACAATTGTTTCTAGAATGCAAAAAAGACAATAAAGAGTTAACGAATAAAATCACTAGACTTTGCGAAAAGCGACTTATGAAGTCCATTTCCATGGCTCCAGAACTCTCCAGTTTTAATCTTTTGGCAATCATGCGAAACCTTGGACACCTAGAGTTCTAAACCTGTGTATATGTGGACAACTCGCCACTTCTCCACATATACACAGCGTTTTAATATGATATACTTGTGACATGAGCAATATATTAGCCCAAAACAAAAAAGCAGCGTTTAACTATTTCCTAGAAGAAAAATTTGAAGCAGGAATGGTTCTTGTTGGTTCAGAAGTTAAAAGCGTTAAGGCTGGCCATGTAAGCATGGTCGATTCTTTTATAACCATAAAAGACGAACAAGCGGTGATAAAGAAGCTATATATCAAAGCATACGAAAACGCGTCCCTTGCAGAAGGCAAGCAAAACGAAACAAGAGAGCGGGTGCTTCTTCTAAAAAAACAACAAATCAGAAAACTTAAAGAAAAAAGTGAACAGAAAGGATATACGATTGTCCCAACAAAAATATACATAACCCGTGGTCTAGTTAAGGTTGAAATTGCACTAGCCAAAGGAAAACATACATACGACAAAAAAGAAACCCAAAAGGAAAGAGACCTGGAAAGACAAGCAAAGAGGGAAGGGAACTAAAAAAAGCGACATGGTCGCTTTTTTGTTTAATGTTCTATTTATGCTTCTGCAGCGTCGCCAGTTCTTGTTGCTGACAACTTTTTGTTTGCACGCTTGTTCAGCTCGTTTTGATAGTCCATGATTTCAGTTCTTAAACCAGCTTTCTCTTCAGATAAAGCTATAGCGGCATTTCTGTGCTTTTTGTTTTTCAAATAAGCAAAAGGCGACATGATAAGTGAGCAGATGCCATTTGCAGCTTCTCCAATTGCGAGTCCTGTTGTGAAAATCGCATCCCCAAAAATTCCAACTGCTCCACCAGCAACACTTGCAATACCGCCAGCAACACTAACTGCTGCTTTTTGCCCCATGCTCATTGTTTCTGATGTTCTTACATGTGATGCAAAACCAGTATAGTTGTCGTACTTTGTGTTGTAGTATGAAATCCATGGCGACGCTGCAAATATTGCTGTCGCTTGTCCTGGGAAATAGCCAGATTTGTCGTAAGCCGATTTAAAAACGCTTTTAAAGATTGGCTTGATATATCCCTTTGTTTTTTCAATTCTTGGACTGATTCGAACGATTGCTGTCTCGTTTGAGTCAATTTTGTCTTGAAGCATTTCATCAGACCAGTTTGATAAATCTAATTTAATTTTGTCGTTTGTCATGATACACCTCCTATATATTTTTTTGTTTTCTACTATAAATATAAGGCATAGAGACCCCCATGTCAATAGGTTTTTTATTTTTCTTTTGCTGCTTTAACCATTCTTTTTCTAACATTATGGTCTAGATATTTCTTTCTAATTCTAATGTTTTGTGGAGTCACTTCCAAGAGCTCGTCGTCTGCAATAAACTCAATTGCCGCTTCCAAACTTAGATTCTTTTTTGGAGAAACTTTTGTGCTGTCTTCGCTTCCTGCAGTTCTCATGTTTGTAAGGTTTTTCTTTTTGCAAACGTTCACCTCAAGGTCTTCGTTTTTGTTGTTGATTCCAACAACCATGCCCGCATACACTTGCTCACCTGGTGCAACTATAAACTCACCGCGGTCTTGAACTCCAAACATTGCAAACTGAGTTGTTTCACCAGTTTCAAATGCAACAAGGCTTCCTTGTATGCGTCTGTCGATTTCACCTTTAAGTGGTTGATAACTATCAAAGATTGAAGCCATAATTCCTTCGCCGCGTGTCAGGGTGAGGAAGGTGCCTCTAAAACCAAACAATCCTCGGCTTGGAACTTTAAATGTCACTTTCATTCTGTCGCCAATTGGGTTCATGGAAACAAGTTCGCCTTTTCTTTCGCCCATAAGGCTCATCACAGCGCCAACTGCTTCAGCCGGAACGTCAACAACAAGTTCGTCAATTGGCTCGTGTGTCACTCCGTCGATAATCTTTGGAAGAACTGTTGGTTGCGAAACCATAAACTCATATCCTTCGCGTCTCATGTTTTCAATCAAAATCGAAAGGTGCATTTCGCCACGCCCAGCGACCTTGAAACTTTCTGTTGTCTCGCCGTCTTTAACTCTAAGGCTCAAATCTTTTGCTGTTTCTTTATATAGTCTGTCTCGAATGTGTCTGCTTGTTACAAACTTTCCTTCTTTTCCTGCAAACGGGCTGTCGTTTACCATAAACGTCATTTCAACGCTTGGTTCAGAAATTTTCACAAATGGAATGCAAGCAATTTCTTCTGGGTTAGAAAGTGTGTCACCAATGCTTGGTGGGTGGTTTAGGCCAATCTTCACAATGTCGCCAGCAGATGCTTGCTCCACCTGAACTGCTTTCATTCCTGCAAATTCAAAAATTCCAGTGACTTTTGTTTTTTGGTTTGTTTCTTTGTTGTGATAGTTTGTAATCGTCACCCAGTCGCCAACCTTCACAATTCCTGCTTCAATTTTTCCAATCGCCATTTTTCCAAGATAGTCGCTGTGTTCTGTTGCAGAAATCAACATATTAAACTTTTTGTTTTTGTCGCCTTGTGGAGGAGTTATGTGCGAAACGATTGTTTCAAAAAGTGGCTGCATATCTTTTGCTTCAGTTTTCATATCAAGTGTTGAAACACCGCTTCTTGCAGAAGCATACACAATAGGGGAGTTTAGTTGCTCATCGTTTGCACCTAAATCCATAAGGAGTTCCAAAACTTCATCAACAACTTCCTTAACTCTTGCATCTTGTCTGTCGATTTTATTTACAACAACAATAACCTTGTGATTTAACTCAAGTGCCTTAGACAAAACAAAACGTGTTTGTGGCATTGTTCCTTCATAAGAATCAACAACCAAAAGAACTCCATCAACCATTTTAAGAACTCTTTCAACTTCTCCACCAAAATCCGCGTGACCTGGAGTGTCCACAACGTTTACTTTAATTTCATCGCCTTTAACTGTCTTATAGAAAAAACTTGCATTCTTTGCAAGGATTGTAATTCCTCTTTCGCGCTCAATTGCGTTGCTGTCCATCATGCGGTCTGTTGTTGCTTGGTTGTCTCTAAACACCAGCCCTTGTTTCAATAATGCATCAACCAGTGTAGTTTTTCCGTGGTCAACGTGAGCAATAATTGCAATGTTTCTAATTTTTCTGTCGTCTTTCATATAATCCCCAATTTAATTTTCAAGTATAGCACGCCACTTTTATTTTTCACAAGGGGTTTTTTCAAAA
>WQZR01000022.1 GCA_009780625.1 Bacillota bacterium
AACCAAAAAGGCAATAATAACAAAATGGAAAAATTTGTTTTGCCTCCGTATAATTTCAATTTCTTTTTGACAGGGGAGAGCGGTTTTAGTTTGTTTATAAGCACGCTCTATGGAGTGCAGATTTTTTATAGAAAAGAATGTGTGGGCGAAATCTTTTTTGATGACGGGTCGCCCGAGGCGACAACCCCTACAAAAATTTTCAACAGACCAAGCAAAACGATTTATTTTTTTGAAAGCACCCGAATAGAATTTCGTTTGCAGAACAACAGAGTTATAGTAGGGGTCGCCGCCCTCGGGCGACCCATAGACATCACAGTCAAACTTAAAAAAGGGCTAGACAGAAAATTTGATTTAGTCGGTTTTGAATATCAATCAGACACAGTGTATGAATATTTTATATTTAAAGACATAAAGAAACTAGTTCTGCCATTGATTTATTCGAACAATATAAAAACAATCTCACCAAACTGGCGAGGTCTCGAAGCACTAAATTTATTGCTAAGCATTCTAGTTCAAAAGCCCGTAAGGAAACTTAAAAAAGGGCAGGTTAGAGCAGTTCTGGGCTGGGAAGTCTATAACCCTACTGATTTACAATTCTATGTGCATTTGCAGTCTATGGCTAAATATTTGGCTTATTTTGGTTATAACTACGAAGTCAAGCCTATTATTATGAATGATTCACTCATAAGAAGTGTAGGGGTCGCACATCTTTGCGACCCGCTCAAGTTTAATTATAATTATCTAATTTCTAAAAAGATTTATAAATTCGAGTATAGGGGTCGACTTCCTATTCGACCTGCTTATATTCCAGAGCAATATCAAGAATATTTCGAAGGTTTCGAATCTCAAGTTGAAAGTGCTTTAAGCACAGATTGTTTTAGTCTTATAAATCAAATTGAATATAAAAAATTGGAAGTTACAAAAAAAATTTTAAACACAATTTTGGAGTCTGTGAAAACTCATATCAAAAGAAGAACCGCCCCAGAGTATTTGGCAAAACGCCTTTTTGTTCTGAGTTTATTTGTTAGGACAATAAAAGAAAAGCGAGGACTGCTTCGCATTGCAACTCTAATCAGAAATCTGCCAGAAAAAGATGGGCTTCTTTCAACATTTCTTAAGGACGAAAATATTGATATTCTAAAGAACAGAATAGTCTTCACGGTGGAAGAAGCACTAGAATGCGTGGCGATAAAAAATAGAACTACAAAAGCGACAAAAACTTCATCTAGGTTTGCAAGTTCTGTGGTAAAATGATAACTAGGAGATTTGTAGACATGCTAATCACACATTTAGTAGGCGAGAGGTTTAAAGAAAAGCCAGCAGACGCAACATTCAAGAGCCACGAGTTTCTTGTTCGTGGAGGATACATCAGACAACTTGGAAGTGGGATTTATTCTTTTCTACCCCTTGGGCACAAGATTATGCAGAAAATCGGAAACATCATTCGCGAAGAAATGAATGCAATTGGCGGACAGGAATGTCTTTTTCCATATGCAATGCCAAAAGAAGTTTGGGAAGAAAGTGGACGCTATCACACAATCGGCGAAGAACTTGTTAGATTTAAAGACAGAAAAGATTCTGGAATGCTTCTTGGAATGACACATGAAGAACCAGTTGTTCATGGTGTTCGAAGTGAAAATGATAACTACAAAAGATATCCATTTATGGTTTATCAAATTCAATCAAAATTTAGAGATGAAATGAGACCAAGAGCTGGTCTTCTAAGAGTGCGTGAATTTACAATGAAAGACGCATATAGTTTTCACACAAGTCAAGAATGCCTAGAAAAGCACTATGAAGAACAAAGACAAGCATATGTAAATGTATACAATAGATGCGGTATCAAAAAGCTAGTGATGGTTGAGGCAGACGGCGGAGTTATGGGAGACAGCGTTTCTCACGAATTTATGAGCGTTAATGATGCAGGTGAAGACACACTTTCAATTTGCCCAGGCTGCAAAAAGGGCTATAACAAAGAAGTTTTGGAAATTAAAAAAATGGATATGGAAAGATGCGCATGTGGCTCTTTCTATGAAGAAAAACGCGGTGTTGAAATTGGAAACATTTTCCAACTTGGAACAAAATATTCTAAATCAATGAGCATGACATATCTAGACGAAAACGGAAACAGACAAATTCCTGTTATGGGCTGCTATGGAATTGGACTTGGCAGAATTCTTGCATGTGTTGTTGAGGAATCAGCAGACCAATTTGGCCCAATTTGGCCACTAAGCATTGCGCCATACGCTGTGCACATTTGCCTAATCTCCGCTAAGGCGGATATAAAAAAAGCAGCAGACAAGTTGTACGCTGGTTTGAAAAAGAAAGGCATTGACGTTATTTATGACAACAGAGCCGTAAGTGCTGGTTTTGCCTTTGGTGATGCAGATTTAATAGGAGCACCAGTTAGAGTGATTTTCGGCGAGAAAGCTTTTGCTTCTGGCGAGTGCGAACTTGTTACTAGAGATAAAAAGATTAAAAAAGTTGTTAAGGTTTCTGACATTCAAAAAGAAACTTTGGCACTTCTTCAAGTATTAAAATAAAAGGAAATCAAACAAAATGATAGCATTAGAAATTCTTCGAGAAAAAGAAGGACAAAAAAAAGTTGAAACCATGCTAAAAAAGCGTGGCAAAAATTATAACCTAAAAGATTTTATAAAAACAGACGAGGACTATAGACAAAGTTCAAAAAAACTAGACGAACTTTTGGAAAGAAGAAATATTCTTTCAAAAGAAATCACGCCTGAAGCAAAAGAGCGTGCAAGAAAAATTAAACAAGACATAACAGATTTAAAAGATATTGTTAAGAACCAACTTAGACGTAGAGATGATATGTGGAGTTTTATTCCAAACTTTTTAGATGACAGAGTTCCAGAAGGCAAATCAGACAAAGACAACGTTGTGGTTAAAACATACGGCACACCAAAAAAATTCGATTTCGAGCCAAAATGGCACGACGACTTGTGTATTGCTCTTGATATTTTGGATATCAAAGCAGGAACAAAAGTTTCTGGCAGCGGGTTTTATTATTGGAAAGGAATGGGTGCAAAACTTGTTGATGCAGTTTTAAGATTTGCAATGGACACACTTCTTAAAAGAAACTTCACACAGTTCTATACACCAATTCTAACAAAGCCAAGCACATTGTTTGGAACAGGCTTCTTGCCGTTTGCTGAAGACCAAATTTTTAATGTTGGAACAGACAATTTGGCATTGATTGGAACAAGTGAGCAAACATTGATTGCATATCACCAAGACGAAGTTTTGGACTTAAAAGACAAGCCAAAACTATACACAGCTCTAACGCCATGTTTTAGAACAGAAGCGGGAAGTTATGGCCGCGACACAAAAGGAATTTTTAGAGTTCACCAGTTCTATAAAGTTGAACAAATTGTGATTTGCGAACCACAAGACAGCGATAGACTTCTAAACTATTGCCAAGAATCAATCGAACAAATTCTTGAGGCTCTTGAAATTCCATACAGAACAATGATTCTTTGCGGTGGAGACACAGGAAACGCTTCAAGCATGACATATGACACAGAAGCATGGTTTGTTGGCTACAACACATATCGAGAAGTTGGAAGTGCTTCAAACATCCTAGAATATCAAAGCAGAAGACTTAATATAAAGTGTAAAAATGAAAATGGAAAACCATATTATGCACACACAATTTCTTCAACTGCAGCGGTTGAAAGAACGGTTATTTCTTTGATTGAATACTATCAAACAAAAGACGGCGGAATTGAAATTCCAAGGGTTCTAGTTCCATATATGGGTGGAATTACAAAAATCACAAAATAATGGGAGAGACGTATGGCAAAATTAGGAGTTACAAAAGATTTTTTATATAACATCAGTGGACCAAGAAACAGTCAACATTTTTTGGCAGCAAAAAACTATTTTGAGTCGCTTCTTAAAACTGTTGTTGCAACAATTGCAGAAAAAAGAGAACTAGATGTTAAAGATTTCAAAATCTATCTTCAAGGGCCATATGAAACAGGCATCAATATCGATGCAGAAAGAAACCTAGAAATTGTTGTGGAACTTCTTAAAGACCAAGAAGAAAACATCAAAGAAGTTGGTTTATATAAGCCAAAAGCTCTAACCGTTGCAAAAGACGCTTTCACAAGAGCCGGAAAAAGAAATCAAGTTTACCAATCGATTTATTCTCTAGAAGATTTCAAAAATGAGATTGCAAACGAGCTTATGGAAGAGACAAACAACAATCAGATGTTTTTAGAGCCAAAAAGTATAACTTTTCCAAAAACAAAACACAGTTTTCTTGCAGCTGAAATTCTTCCAGCGTTTTCTTTTGCAAAACTTGAGAGCACAAGCGAGGAAGATATATATTCGTTGCTTATATTCGATGCAGTTTCAAAAAAGCACGTTCTGGCATATCCAAAGCTACACGACAAGAATATTTCAGATAAAGACAGGGAAACGGCGGGCTATTTCAAAAGGCTTCTGCGTGCAACCAGAATTCTTAGAACTTTGATGATTCAGAATAACATTCTAGTTCCAGGCGAAGCACCGGCGTATTTTGTGGATTGTCTGATGTATAACTTGCCAAAAGAAATCTGGAACACAAAGCCAAATGCGTCTGAGGCAGAAAATTTGTACTTCATTTATAAAAAAGCACTAAATTATTTAAAGAACTGCAATTTGTCGCTGTTTATGTGTGCGCACGAACAATATAGACTGTTTGTAAGAACGAGTGACGGCTGGGACATAACCAAAGCAAGAAAGTTTATTTTGCTTCTAATTTATTTGTGGCAAAATCTTAATTTAGATATCTAATAATACTTTCAATAATGTATGTAAAAACGTTTTGCGAATAAAATGTATTGTGGTATATTTGAATTAAAACTTTTTATCGCCAACTATTCCTAAAAGCTAGATTTTAGGAATAGTTGCAGTATTCTGAATATGAATAACTATTATTCCCCCTTATAATAAAATCTGTGCACATAAATAAAAACGAGACATAACAACCTCGTTTTTGTTATTTTGTTCTATTAAATCTTCTTCCCTCCTGTCGGAGGTTATTCTGTGTGTGTTAGATTTTGCGCGTTTCGTTTACGCCCTCTTTGAATCCACATGGGAATTCGCATTTGTATGATTTAAATGTGCAACGGCTGCCCCTTGTATATGATTTAAGTTCTTCAGTTCTTGGGTGTTTTGTTTTTTCTAAGCCTTTTACATATCTATTAAGCAGATTGTTTGTGTTGTGCATTGTTTCAAGTAGAACCACAGAGCATTTTCTTTCAATCACTTTAAGAAGAAAGTCATCAAAGTTTCCGATTTCTGTTGCAGTAACCATCATAGCCTGTGGAAACACATCGCGAGCTCTTTTCATATCTTTTTGCCACTGTGCTTCATATTTTGTTCCCACAATCAGTTCTGGTGTGTAAAACTGTAAATCTTTTGGTTCTGGAATGTAGTCTATTGAATATTTAAGCGTTCTGTGACGATTTAAGTGTAAGAATGTTGCATATGAAACTGGATATGAAGCAACATACACGTCTCCAAAATATTCTTGAACTTTTCTTGGATTGAATAGTGACAACACTCTTCCCTTTTGATTTCCAACTAAATCTGTGTCCACATAGCCTGTTTGGTCAAACTGTTTTAGAAGTTCAATAAAATATGGAATTGTTTTTTTAATAAATGTGTTTTTTGTTTTCTCATGTGTTTTGATAAAGTCTGAAATGAAGCCGTATACATAGTTAAATTGTCTATATGTCATTGTGTGCATAAATGAAACCAGAGTGAACGAACTTGTGAAATATCTTGCGTTTTCCATTGCAAGCTTTTCAATTCTCGTTTCTGTGAAGAATTTTTCGTGACCTGGCTTGTTGTATGTCTCTTTGATTTGAGATTTAAAGATTTCTAGCCATTTTTCGTATAACTCTTTTTCAATTCCAGCAACTGAGTGAACTGTATATCGTCCACTCTTTACACTGCTTGTCATCCATCTTTCGTTGTCTAGCATAACTTCAACAACTCTTGGAACGTCTTCTAGATACATAGAAATTGTTAGATGGTCAAAAACGCTATGGTGCCCCATTTTTTTGCAACCAACAGACCTCTTTGTTGTCTTTTCAATTGGCTCTGCGCGGAGTTCATCAAACGTTCCTTTCATATAGCAAATTCCTGCTGCGTGTCCTCCAAAAATGTCGAATTCTTTCTTTTCTGTTTTATGATTTGGCATGCTCGTTCCTATAACTTTTACGTTCATTTGACTATCTCCTTTGTGTTGTTATTAATATTTAAGTTTAGCATGAATTTAAGAAAAAAGAGCCACCCGTTGTGACTCTTTTGATTTACATATCAAAAACTTTTTTGTCCATAATGCGCTCGTCATCGTCACCAAGGCAGCATCCGCCAAAACCTGCATAGTGCCCTGCTCTTTCTAGATGATGATATTTTCTTTTGTCTTTTGGCTCAATGAGTTCAAGTTCCGAAATTGCCATTGATATTGCGTTGCTTGTGTCTAGAGCATTTTTGTCAAAGTAGTTTTTTCTAAAGTTTTCGCTCATTGTTTTTGGAACATACTTTGTGCATAGTCCTTCTTCTTGCATTCCTTTTGTGCAGCTCTTGAAATTTGACCTTACAATTTTTCTTATTTTTGCATTTGTCTTAAACCTAAGTGCACTTATTTCAACTAGAATATGTTTAAGTGTCACGTCGACATGGTTTGTTGCTGATTTAGATTTCACAATATTTCTCCCCGTTGTTTTTAGGTTTTCATTCTAGCACAGGGCTATTGAAATTTCAAGGGGTTGTGGTAAAATAGAACATTATTAAAACGGCCAAAAGGCAACCTAATCGCGGGGGTTTTAGTAAAATCACATAATAAAGTCGCATACACAAAGAGGTATAGCGCAAGGAGAAAAAATGTCAACAATATTAAATCTAATCAAACAAGAGGAGAAAAGGCAAAACAGCAAGGTTAACTTGATTGCCAGCGAAAACATCGCATCTAAGGCCGTTTTAGAGGCTTCAGGCAGCATGTTTACGAACAAATATGCAGAAGGCTATCCAGGAAAGCGCTACTACGGTGGGTGCGAAATTGTGGATATTGCTGAAAACCATGCCAGAGATTTGGCAAAGAAAATATTCAGAGCAGAACACGCAAATGTTCAGCCACACTCAGGAAGCAATGCAAACATGGGTGTTTATATGGCGGTTCTAAACGTTGGCGACACAGTTCTAGCTATGAGTCTTGATGCTGGTGGTCACCTTACTCATGGTGCTGGCGTAAGTTTTAGCGGAAAGCTTTATAACTTCGTTCATTATGGAATTGATGAAAACGGCGTTCTTGATTATGCGGGTCTTGAAAGACTGGCTAGAGAACATAAACCAAAACTTATTGTTGCTGGCGGAAGTGCTTATAGCTTGGTTATTGATTTTGAAAGAATTGCTAAAACCGCAAAAGAAGTTGGCGCAATGTTTATGGTGGATATGGCTCACATCGCTGGTCCAATTGCGGTTGGCCTACACCCTAACCCATTCGATTTTGGTGCAGATTTTGTGACAACAACAACTCACAAAACTCTTAGAGGTCCACGTGGCGGAATGATTCTTTGCAAGGAGCAATACGCTAAAGCTGTTGATTCTGCAATCTTCCCAAGAACTCAAGGCGGTCCGCTTATGAACATTGTTCTAGCAAAAGCAGTTTGTTTCGAAGAAGCCTTGACACCTGAGTATAAAGTTTATATGCAGAAGGTTCTTGATAACACAAAATATCTTGCTGAACAACTTGTAAAAAGAGGTATCAAAATTGTTAGTGGAAGAACTGAAAATCACCTATTCCTTATTGATTTAACTGGCAACACAAAGAGTGGAAAACAAGTTCAGGAAGAACTTGAACTTCATAACATTGTTGTTAACAAAAACAAGATTCAAGGAGACACTCGTTCTGCAGCTGAAACAAGCGGAATCAGAATTGGGCTTCCATTTATCACAAACTTCAAGGGTGTTGACAATGCAGCACTTGATGAACTTGCAGACATAATTGCTGCGGTTATCTTAGATAAAGAAGTTCCGAAAATGAAGATTTTAAATAAAATATTTAAATAAAACAAAAACGCCATCTGGCGTTTTTTTCATGCTCTTAAAACCTTATTCACTCCGCGTCTCAAGTCTATAACTTTGCTTGGTTTGCCGTGGCAAATGTCAGATTCGATTATGAGCGGAACTCTTTTTCCGATTTGCTCATAAACTCCTTTTGCTGTTGTGCACGAAGGCTGGCCAGACATGTTTGCACTTGTGACAGCCATTGGGAATTTGCACATGGTTAGAAGAATTATTGCTTCGTTATTTTTTGGAATTCTTATTCCGATTGAATTGTTTTTAGATAAATATGCGATATTCACTCCTGCTCTTCTGTTTAAAACAACCGTGTTTCCAAGCAACAATTCTTCCATAATTTGTTTTCTCTTAGATTCTGTTATTGTTACGTATTTTTCAACTGTATCGATGCTTGGTAGCATCAATGTGATTGCTTTCACGCCGTCTCTTTCTTTAATCATATATAAATTTTCAATTGATTGTTTGTAGTCCGCTCTGACTCCAAGTCCATATACTGTTTCAGTTGGAAAAACAACGGCAGCGCCGTCTTCTAGAAGTTTTGCTGCCTCTGAGGCAGATTCTGGACTGAATTTCTTTACATTTACCATATCTTGTGTATTATGTTAAACATAGCACCCATATGTTGTGCTTATACTAACCTAAGTATAATTTCATCTAACACATTAAATCCTTTTGTTGTTGCTTTAATTTTACCATCTTTTAAGGCTAGATGTCCACTTTTAATCAAAATTTCAGCCTCGTTTTTTTCGACAAGACTTATGTCTATTCCAGAAGACGTTCTGAGCCCCATCATGGTTTTGTTTATTCTTTTTTCTTCTTTTGTTAGTTTACTTTTTTCTTTAGAGTTATAATGTGGCAATGTTGTTTCATTCTCCCACTCCATATCATCAACCTTGGAATAGGCTCCAGCTCCGAGCCCTAGGAAATCTCCACAAAGCCAATAGTTCAGATTGTGCCTACTTTCAAGCCCAGGCTTTGCATAATTTGAAACTTCATATCGAAACATTCCATAGGTTTCCATAACCTTTCCGAATGCTTCGCGTTGGTTTACAACTTGCTTTTGAGTTGGAAACTCGAATTTGAGACTAAGGTCGGTTATATACCTTTCAAAGAGTGGAGTTTTTTCTTTTAGAGTCAAATCATAGCAGCTTATATGACCTACACCGGCGCTTATAGCTTCTTTTATAGTTTGTTTGACCTCTTTCATGCTCTGACTAGGTAGCCCTAGCATTATATCAATCGATATATTGTCAAAGTGTTTTTTGATTATGTGCTTATTTTTGTTCCACTGTTTTTTGTCAAATCTTCTTCCAATCAGTTCTGCTGCATTAGTGTTTGTTGTTTGTAGACCTATACTGATTCGATTTATTCCGACCGATTTAAAATTTTCAAGCTTTGATTCAACTACATCTTCGGGGTTACATTCTATTGTGATTTCCGCAGCACTGTCAATGTTTCCAATTGTTCTGAGTTGACTTAGAATATTGTTTATATATACACCATCAACTATACTTGGAGTTCCCCCGCCAAAATATATGGTTTTGATTAATCTATCCTTCAGAAGACTTTCATAACTTGATATCTCGTTGGATAGGTTTTTGAAGTATACTTCTTCTATTTGGGCCGACTTTTCTACACTAAAAAAATTGCAATAGTCACATTTTTGTCTACAGAAAGGTATATGAATGTATATTGAAATTTCTTTCATTTTCTCCTATATATAGTGTATTATGTTTGAAATATTAACTATATGTTGTGGTTTATGTAGTTATTTAACGTTACAACAGCATGTTCATATGTGATTGCACCTTGTAGATAGGCTATATATGGTGGACGAATTGGGCCGTCAACTGATAATTCTATCGTTGCACCTGAGACAAAAGAGCCGCCAGCCATAATCACTTGGTCGGAATAACCTGGCATTTCCCATTCAATTGGGGTTACATAGCTATCGATTGGACTAGATTTCTGAATGGCTTGGCAAAATTTAATCATTTCCTCTTTGTTTCCAAATTCAACACTGCAGACGATGTCACTAAGTTGTGTGTCGATTGTTGGTTTGGCGTTTTTTCCTAACCCTCTTAGAACTTCAGCAAATAGATATGCCGCTTTCATTGCATCTTTAACCACACGCGGTGCAATGAAGAAGCCTTGGAAAAACAGTCTATACCCTGCTTCGTTGCTACCAACTTCTCCACCTAGACCAACAGAGTTTACACGTTTTGAAATTAACTCAATAATCTTTTTTGTTCCAGTGAAATGTGCGCCAGTTGGAGCAAGAGTTCCACCAGCGTTTTTGATTAGGCTTCCGACAATCAGGTCTGCACCTACTGCGGTTGGTTCTTTAGCTTCTGTAAACTCACCATAGCAGTTGTCAACCATAATGATTACGCCTTTGTCAACTGTTCTGATTTTTGAAATAATGTTTTCTATTTGAGAAATCAAAAGACTTTTTCTGGCTGAGTAGCCTCTAGACCTTTGAATGTGAATAAATTTTGGTTTAAGTTTTTTGATTGAGTCTAAAATTTTCTTTTCGTCAAATTCGCTGCCGATTAAATCGATTTGCTCGTATTTGATATTGTAGTCTTTAAAACTTCCACCACCGCATTCGCCTTTGATTACTTCATCTAGTGTGTCATATGGTTTTCCACTGATTGCGAGCATCAAATCTCCCGGTCTTAGAATTGCCATAAGTGCATGATATAACGCCGTCGTTGCAGATGGCATTGATGTTGAAACGAAAGCATCTTTTGCTTCAAATGCATCGGCGAAAACTTGGTTTAAGGTGTCGCGTCCAATATTGGCATAGCCATACCCTGTTGTTCCGCTAAAGTGCGTGTTGTCTACGCGGTTTTTGATAAATGCGTTTAAAACTTTGTTTGTATTGAAATATGCTATCGTGTCTAGTTCTTTAAATCTTTTTTCTAGCGCTTTTTCTGCTGTTGTTATTCTTTTGTCTATAGTCATTATGCCTCCAAGAGTCTTTTAATCATTTCTATGTTTTGTTTATCTTTCCCTGCTTCAAGCCAGATTGCGTTTGGCCACTGGTGTTTGAACCATGTGATTTGCCTTTTTGCATAGTTTCTTGTGGCTTGTTTAAATTTGTCTGTTGATTCTTCTAGTGTTTCACGGCCGTCTAGGTGTGGGAAAAAGTCTTTATAGCCGATTGTTTTTGTGATTTGGCTTGAGACGTTTGCGTATTGTTTTCTTAGCCTCTTCACCTCTTCAATTAGACCGTCTTCAAGCATCTTATCAACACCAAGGTTTATTTTGTTATATAGTTTTTCACGTTCTTTGTTTAGAACGATTGTGACGAAGTTATAGTTTGCTTTTTCTTTCTTTTTTGTTTCGAAGTTGTAATTATATAAAACGCTTGAAATATATAACCCAGTTCCTCCGCAGATTATTGGAAGTTTTCCTCGCTTGAAGCAGTCTTCTATAAGTTCTTCGCACATAATTTTAAACTCACCCACTGAAAATTCTTCATCTGGAGTTTTTATGTCTATAAGATGATGTGGAATGCCTTCCATTTCTTCCTCTGTTGCCTTTCTAGTTCCAATGTTCATATATTTATAAATTTGTGCACTGTCGGCAGAAATAATTTCGCCATCATAAAGTTTTGCTAGCTTTATTGAAAGCGCAGTTTTTCCGCTTGCGGTTGGACCAGAAATGATTAGAACTGTGTTTAGTTTTGCTTTATAACTCACTATAATTTCCTTTTAAACCATTTTTCGATTTCAGACTTTTTGATTTCAACAACAGTCGGCCTGCCGTGTGGACAGTTTAGAGCAAGAGTGTTTTCCATAAATTGTTTATTTAGGTTTTGAATGTCTGCATCAATCAACTTCTGCCCTGCTTTTACAGCCAATCTGCAGGCTATGCGTTTAAGTTTTTCTCTCAAAACATCTGAACTTTTTTCTGCCATAAATTCTTTGTTTGTTATTTCTTCTTTGAATTTGTCTAGTTTTATATTTGTTAGAATTGACGGAATCTCGCTTATTCTGTATGTTAGGTCGCCAAATTCTGAAATGTCGAAGCCCAGTTGTTTAAAAATTGGCATGTTTTTTTCTATACTTTCTCTTTCTTTGTTTGTTACTGTAAAAACAAATGGAACAAGCAATGGTTGAATACTCATAGAATTTTCTAAAATTTCTTTTTCTAGTTTATCAAAAATAAGTCTTTCGTGCATTGCGTGTTCGTCTATTATAAGAATTTTGTCTTCTTTTTCGATTAGAATAAATGTGTTGAATAGTCTTGTATAGTTACATTCGAGGGTTTGAAATATATCAAATTTGTCTTCTTTTTGCGGGTCGCCCTTAGGTGCGACCCCTACACTTATTTCAAATTCTGTTTGGCTTCCGAGTTCAACAGATTCCCAGCCGTTATCTTTAGTTAGTCCGTAGAGTTCTGAGACACTTTCGCTGATTTTTTCTTTTAGAGTCTTTTCTGCTGGTTTTGCTTCAATAAAGCCCGAGTCAGAAAATTGTTCTGTTGACTTCTTATCTTGATATGCCAAAATTGCATTTGTAACTGCGGCATAGACAAATTTAAAAATCTCTTGGTTATCATGGAATCTTACTTCTGTTTTTCTTGGGTGAATGTTTACATCAACCAAGCTCGCATCAATTTTTAAATCTAAAACAAAAACTGGACGCTGACCATGCATCAAATATGGTTCGAATGCTCTTTCAACCGCCGATGTGATTGTTTGGTTGTTTATGAATCTTGAGTTGACTGCAATATGTTGATAGTTTCTGCTTCTTTTGTTTACAGATGGCACGCAAACATAACCAATTAGAGCAAGATTGTTTTTTGTGTGTTCGACCTTGATTACGTTTTCGCCAATTTCTCTTCCATAAATTGAACATATTGCATCTTGGAGAGTTCCCGCCTTGTGAAGTAATCTAGTCTTTTCATCGCATGCCAGCCCAAATGTTATATGCGGGTTTGCAAGGATAAACTTTTCAACAAGTGAAACACATTCGCCTTCTTCCGTTCTTGTGGTTTTAAGAAATTTTAATCTTGCTGGAACTGTTCCAAAAAGGTTTTTAACTTCGAATGTTGTTCCAGTTTGATGTTTGGCTGGCTCTTTCTTTTTTATTTCATTGCCTTTCAGGATTACGCGAGTTGCAACCTCTTCATATTTGTGTTTGGTTGTTAGAGTGACTTCTGAGACTGATGCAATACTCGCTAGAGCTTCACCTCTAAAACCAAGGCTTCCGATTTTTTCTAAATCTTTTTCTGTTTTAATTTTGCTTGTTGCATGTTTTAGAAAAACTTTATCTAACTCGCTTTCCATTATTCCATGACCGTCGTCAGTTACGTTTATTCTTTTTAGCCCAGCATTTTCTATTTCGATAACAATATTTGCAGCACCTGCGTCTATGCTGTTTTCAATAAGTTCTTTAATCACAGATGCAGG
>WQZR01000023.1 GCA_009780625.1 Bacillota bacterium
AAACGACGGCATGGGAATTCCAATTTATACCTAAAAATATTTTTAAAAAACAGTTGACAATAAAATCGATATAGCATATAATAGCCGTATCACTTTAAGAGAGTGATGGAATAACGCGGGCTTTTGCCTGTGGTGAGGTGTTTAAAATAATCAAAAAATTATTTAAACAATTGAATAAATAAATTTGTCAGAGTCCTTTTCGGTCGCTGATAAATTTGGCGACTTCAAGAACTCAAAGGACACTGACAACTGCATATACAAAATATAATATATTCAAAATATCTTATTAGAGCATACATACATAGAGTAAAATTTTTTCGATAAAAAAATCACATTTAGGCTAATTTGGGTATATGTATTTTCATAAATTGATTGAATCTTTAAATTCATCGATTCTCATATGAGAGTTTTTTAATTTATTTCAATCACTTTACAATTCAAAAATTTATTTTTAAAAAATAAAGTTACTTATGTCAAATATATAAAATATATTTGTCAAAAAACAAAAAAGCATAAAAAGCATTTTTGTAGAGGACAGAACTAGTAATGGCAGCCTAAAGATGCCATTATAAACTAGATTAAGCTACAAAGAGCGTATGGGGGATGCCTTGGCAATTGGCGCCGAAGAAGGACGCGACTACCTGCGATAAGCTACGACGAGCTGGAAGTAAGCTATGACTCGTAGATTTCCGAATGAGGAAACTCAATTAGGGTAATGCCTAATTATCATTAACTGAATACATAGGTTAATGAAGGGAACCCGGTGAAGTGAAACATCTCAGTAACCGGAGGAAAAGAAAACAAAACAGTGATTCCGCAAGTAGTGGCGAGCGAACGCGGAAGAGGCCAAACCAGTGGTGGAAACACCGCTGGGGTTCGGGCTGATATACGACGACTGAAAGGGAGAAGAACATTCTGGAAAGGATGGCGAAACAGGGTAACAGCCCCGTATTCGAACCTAGTAAGAAATCATTCAGTACCAGAGTAGCTTGGGGCACGTGAAACCCTGAGTGAATGAGCGAGGACCATCTCGTAAGCCTAAATACGACCAATTGACCGATAGCGGATAGTACCGTGAGGGAATGGTGAAAAGAACCCCGGGAGGGGAGTGAAATAGAACCTGAAACCATATGCTTACAAACCGACAGAGCCCCATACGCGGGTGATGTCGTACTTTTTGTAGAACGGGCCGGCGAGTTACGATGTCAGGCAAGGTTAAGCAATTAAGTTGCGGAGCCGAAGCGAAAGCGAGTCTGAAATGGGCGATTTAAGTCTGATGTCGTAAACCCGAAACCTGGCGACCTAACCATGAACAGGATGAAGTAAGGGTAACACCTTATGGAGGTCCGAACCGTAGCACGTTGCAACGTTCCCGGATGATTTGTGGTTAGCGCAGAAATTGTAATCGAGCCAGGTGATAGCTGGTTCTCCTCGAAATAGCTTTAGGGCTAGCCTCGGACGTAGATTATAGGGGGTAGAGCACTGAATGAACGCGGGCCTGTCATAGGGTACCAAATTCTATCAAACTCCGAATACCTATCAATTTTATCCGGGAGTCAGACTGTGTGAGCTAAGTCTCATAGTCGAAAGGGAAACAGCCCAGACCTACAACTAAGGTCCCAAAGTTGATGTTAAGTGGATAACGTTGTCGGGAATCACAAACAACCAGGACGTTGGCTTAGAAGCAGCCATCGTTTAAAGAGTGCGTAATAGCTCACTGGTCGATGATTGCCGGCGCGGAAGATTTACGGGGCTAAAACATCACACCGAAGTTTAGGATTCTATGCAAGAGCATAGAGTGGTAGAGGAGCAATCTGTTCCGGGTTGAAGCAGTAGCGTAAGCAGCTGTGGACTGAACAGAAGAGAGAATGCCGGCATGAGTAGCGAGAGGAGAGTGAGAATCTCTCCCACCGAATGACCAAGGTTTCCTGGGGAAGGCTTGTCCACCCAGGGTAAGGCGGGACCTAAGGCGAGGCCGAAAGGCGTAGTCGATGGACAGTGGGTATTTATTCCCACCCCGGTTATAAATCATTTGACCAGAGCAGGGACGCAGAAGGATAGTCTATCCGTGCAGATGGAACAGCACGGTCTTGCATCAAGTTAGCTAGGTAGTTAAGTACGTCTAGCGTTGTTATGAGATGTGAGGGCAATGAAATTTAGTAAGGAAGTAGGCAAATTCACACTGACGAGAAAAGCTGCGCTTGGGAGATTTATAATCGCCCGTACCGCAATCCGACACAGGTGGTCGACAAGAGAATTGTAAGGTGGACGGGATAACTGTTGTTAAGGAACTAGGCAAAATGTATCCGTAACTTCGGGAGAAGGATAGCCTCGAAAGAGGCCGCAGAGAATCGGCCAAACCGACTGTTTACCTAAAACACAGGTCTCTGCTAAACCGTAAGGTGAAGTATAGGGGCTGACGCCTGCCCAGTGCTGGAAGGTTAAGATGATGCGTCAGCGAAAGCGAAGCGTTGATTTTAAGCCCCAGTGAACGGCGGCCGTAACTATAACGGTCCTAAGGTAGCGAAATTCCTTGTCGGGTAAATTCCGACGTGCATGAATGGCGTAACGAGTTTGGCGCTGTCTCAACAGCAGACCCGGTGAAATTGAAGTATGTGTGAAAATACGTATTACCTGCGACTAGACGGAAAGACCCCATGAAGCTTTACTGTAGCTTGATATTGAGTTTTGGGTTGTAATGTACAGGATAGGTGGGAGACTTTGAAGCAGAGACGTCAGTTTCTGTGGAGTCGCCGTTGGGATACCACTCTTTACAATCTGAAACTCTAACGCGGAGCCGTGAAACCGGCACGCGGACAGTGTCTGGTGGGCAGTTTGACTGGGGCGGTCGCCTCCTAAAGAGTAACGGAGGCGTTCAAAGGTTCCCTCATATTGGTTGGAAATCAATAGAAGAGTGCAAAGGCATAAGGGAGCTTAACTGCGAGGTTGACACACCGAGCAGATAGGAAACTAGGACTTAGTGATCCGGCGGTAGAGAATGGAATTGCCGTCGCTTATCGGATAAAAGCTACTCTGGGGATAACAGGCTTATTCTTCCCAAGAGTCCATATCGACGGAAGAGTCTGGCACCTCGATGTCGACTCGTCACATCCTGGGGCTGCAGCAGGTCCCAAGGGTTGGGTTGTTCGCCCATTAAAGTGGCACGTGAGTTGGGTTCAGAACGTCGTGAGACAGTTCGGTCCCTATCTGTCGTGGGCGTAAGATATTTGAGAGGAGCTGCCCCTAGTACGAGAGGACCGGGGTGGACGTACCTATGGTGCACCAGTTGTTCCGCCAGGAGCATAGCTGGGTAGCTACGTACGGAAAGGATAAACGCTGAAAGCATCTAAGTGTGAAACCTGCCTCAAGATTAGATATCTCTTTGGTAAGTACCCTCGAAGACTACGAGGTTGATAGGCTAGGAGTGTAAGCATGGTAACATGTTCAGCTGACTAGTACTAATCGTACGAGCGCTTATTCTAATAGTCCTTATATAAGGAGTAACAGAATTAGAGTGATTGAAAAACAAAGAAAAAAACGCGAAAACACATACACATCAGATTAGGTTAAATGAACTTTTAAGACAAAAAGATTTTACCTATGAAAGATAAGCCCTTGAATATTTTGAAATATATTAGAAATTTTGGGACTGTCGATTTTAAAGGCACCGCTGCTTATTATGAGTAAGTGCCGAGTCTAGACAAAAGTTGGCAGTCTTTAGTGTGCAGTTGTGAGTGTTCTAAAAACATTCAGCCACGCCGGTGACTTTAGAGACAAGGAACCACCTGTTCCCATCCCGAACACAGCAGTTAAGCTTGTCATCGCCGAAGATACTAGTTTCGTGAGGAACTGGGAAAATAGGACATTGCCGGTACCAAAAAATCTCCCTTTCGGGGAGATTTTTTATTACCTTACAATGTCCTGGAAACTAAAGTATTTTTTATTTATATTGTTCGCGTTGCGAACGGGTCAAAGGACATTGCCGGTACCTCTTGACTTTTGTGTATTTAGTAGTAAAATTGTTGCTAATAAATATAGGAGGTGTGTATGAGCGAAAATATGAGTAAAGAGTTTATGGAAAGAATGAAAAAGGCAGACCCTAGAAAATATTATGAAATTGTGTGCACGGAAATTCTAACGAAGATGGGCGGCATGAAAGAAGAAATGACAATTGTTGCTGCAAAGCATGGCGGGGCAAAATTTATGTCGCCTGAGAGGTTTAAAGAGTTTAAGATAGACTTCCTTCGCAAGATGGCAGATAAGACCAATATTGTTGTGATTGACGAAGCAGGTATGAAAGAAGAGCCAAAAGAGAGAATGATATTTATTCCAGAGAATTTTGACATTCAGTTTGAAGATGTTGGGCGAATAAAATGCATGCCAACAATTGTGGTCCAAGATTTTGAAAAAACAGGAAAAGCGACATTTCTCTACCCTAAAAAAACAGACATAACATACGAGTAAAACACTTTGGGTATTGACTTAGCTAGAACCCGATGATAGAATAATACTCATGATGGTGAACACGGCAAAACCAGCAATAATGACCAATATCGAAAATGAGAAGAGAAGGCTTGAGGGTCTATCTAAATCTCAAATCGAAAGGCAAAAAGAACTTCAGGCAGTTGAAAAAAGAATTGCTAGTTTTGTTTATGGCGAAAAACTTGGCTATGGTGAACTTTCTAAAGACGCACAGATGGCAATCATTTGTGAGCAAAAAGAACTTTTGTTTAGGGCAAGACACGATGCAGAAAGTAGCCTTGAAAGACATTCAGAAAATGTGGACTTGGCAAACGCGGAAGTGCGTGAAACAAAAGAAAGAAAAGCCGAGCTTGATGAAAAGGTTCTGACACTTTCAAAAGCACTTGAAATAAAAATGAAAGAGACTGAAACCAGATTTGTTGAACTTAAAGAAAGGCTTGGACTTAAGGCAGAATATGACATGCTTATTGCGCGAGCTAACGAAATTCTAGACACTATACTCCTAAGTGACAAGATTGAAAAAAAATCTCATATCAAAAAATTTGACGGCGAAATTAAACTTGCAGAAAAAATGACTTTCGACCAACTTGTGGAATTTGAACTTAGCGAAAGAAAAGAAGGCAAGGCTGAATTTAAGAAAGAACTTGAAGCAGAAGGCGACGGCATAAAAACAATTGTTAGAAGCGTTATACTTGACCATAGAGTTGACGGTCCTGTTTTAAGAAATGCAACAGACGAGAAGAATTCAGCTGATGCAACGCTTTTTGGGCTTATGCAAGAACTTAGCGACTTGCTTGTTGCAAAAAATGCTTCGCAACAAGAGTTTGGACAAATACGTGTTAAATCTGAAGAACTTGATGCACTTGAAGAAGGTTTAATTCTTCAAGAGAAGAAGTTGTTTGAGAACGGCGACAGACTTATTGAGGCAATCAAGTGGGGGCAAGAAGAAATTCTTAAAACAAAAGAAAAGATTTTGGAACTTGAGATTCGCGGTGTGGAAGAGATTAGGCAATATAAAGTGAATCTAATCAAAGTGGCATGTGCAGACATATTCGGGTTTGATGTGACAATGGATGATGATGCTTTGACAAACATTGCAGAACTTGTTGAGGTGGTTGGAAAAGAAGCAAAAGATTTAACCAATAAGGCACATATTCTTAAAGACGAAACGATTGAAAGATGGAAGAGAAGAATTGCAGTCACAAGAAAAGAAATGACAGAACAGACAAACAAAAAAGCACAAAGAGATGCAAAAGTTAAATATGATTCGGCTATAAGACCATATGCAAAACAAGTTGAAAAAACAATTTTAAGCAGTTTGGTTTAACCAAGAAAATAGTAAATTTTTGCTATTGACAAAGCCACATTTAGGTGGTATATTCACAGACACTAAAAAGAGGAAGGTATACACAAAATGACAAGCAGAATTGAAAGAGAACAAATTTCGAGCTATAAAAGAAAAACAGCAAAGCTTAAAAACCTATCAAAAAGGTTTGTAACTTTAAGTGGACAAAGAGCGGAAATCAAAAAAGAGTTCCAACTTTTTACTGACGGCGAGCACAAAGGCGCAATGCAAAAACTTCAAGCATTTAGAGTTGAAAGAGCAATGATTGCTGGAGAGATTAAAGCAATGCAAAACAGAAGAACAGCATATGAAGAAGGACAAACAACATATGCAGGAAAGAGCGATAAGAGAAATAAACAATTTGCGGGACTTATTGAAACAATCTCAGGACAAATCAAAGAAAAAGAAGCAGACGAGTTTGCAGTGCTGGAAAGAGAAGAAAAGATTGTAAGCGAAATGGCAGACAAAGAAACAGCGATGCTTGCAAAACTTAACCCAATTCAAGCAGCAATCGACAAAGTTGAAGCAGAAATGACATCAACAAGAAGAGATATTGAAGACCTTGAAACAAACAACTTCGAAACAATTAAGCCAATCAAGATTGACAACAAAACTGCAGAATATAACGACTTATTCGAAATCGACGCAGGAAACGTGATTAGAACACTTGCAACAAGAGTTGTGGACGGAAGAGTTGACGAAAGCGAATTTACAGTTGTTAAAAACGGAGTGCTTGCACTCACAGGTGAACTTGCAAAACTTAAAGGACAATACCTAAACGCAAGACACACAGGAAAGAGTGCAGCAGTTCTTACAGAAACAAAAGATGAATACGTAAGAAAAATTGTAGCAATATCAGAAGTATAAAAAAACGCCGTGAGGCGTCTTTTTTTATTTATTAGTTGATTGTAAAACCATATTCGTCGTCATCGTTGTTTTTGATGTCAACTTGTGGTTGTCCTTGAGACTGAGCTTGTGCTTGTTCTGGAGTTAGATAGTGCTGGTTTGCAATTTCCTCAAAGAATGCAAGACGTGCACTTTGGTGATAAGGTGTTAGGAAGTATACGCCAATTCCGAATGTGAATAGAATCACAAGAACATACCACCAGAAGAAACTCATGTCTAGGAAGAAAAGTTTTGCTTTGTTGCCGTTCATAAGTTCGCGGCTTCTTGTGATTGCTTGGTTTGATGTTAGGCTTTCATCAATCACTGCAAGATAGTAGCTCATTGCGTATGAATAACTTTTGATAAATATTAGAACTAGGCCTGCAAATGGAATTAGGAACCAGCCTAGAAGGTATACATATTGAAGCCAATATAGTGCTAAACTTTTTCCAAATCTTGTTTTCACGTTTTCGGAAACTTCGCCCATAACGTCGACTTGTTGACCTCTGTAGATTTTTAGGAAGAATGAAATTTCCATTATTGCCATTAAGCCCACTATAAAGAACGCTGCAATTCCGCCAGTGAAATTGATGATTAGACCTCCAACAATTCCAACAAGCAACATAAAGATGATTGCATCTCCCCATCTGCCTTTTAGTGCTTCTAGCGAGCGTCTTTTGTATTCTTGTGCGTCTTTAAATTTAACCATTGAAAGAATCCAACCGATTACTCCAACCAGCAACAATCCTCCAAGCATTGCTCCGAGAACTCCAAAGTATATAATCAAAAATAGTTGGTCTGGAGTTAGTCCTCCGCCTGTAGATTCCATGTGAACCTCCTTGTTTATATGATATGTAAGTTTAGCATATTAAACACAAAAAGATGCCCCTAAAAATAGTATGAAATATGAATATTAAGTTTATTCCCAGCATGCCATATGAAAACTTTGTTATAAACATTTTGCCAAAACTTTCTGGGGTTGATGTTTTGGTTCTGGCGTTTGGAATTGTGGACGAGGTGATTTATGAAAAAGAGCACCAAACGCAACATGGCGTGCTTAGAGAGCTTAGTCTGCTATCTAGAAATCTTGAATGTGTTGTTCTTGCGGGAATTGTTACACATCTAGGGAATAAAAAATATCGAAGCATTGTTGTTCTTGATGAGGGGAAAATTCTGGGAATTGTGGACCAAATTTTTGTTCTTTCGCCGTTTTCGGCAGGAAAGGAAATAAGCATTTTCGAGCATGAAAAGTTGGGGCGTTTTGGGGTGGCGGTTGATGATGATGTTGCTAGTTCTGAGGTGCAAAAACTGTTTGAAAAATATGCTGTTGATGTGGTTTTTAACCTTCACGACAAAACCACATCAAAAAGCGAAACAGCTTATAGAGTTATGAGTTACAATAGATTTTAATAAACAACGCTTGGAGGCAAATACTAAAGACATGGAAGTTTTGACGACCATATTGCAGTTCTCTTCTGGTATTGGATTGTTTTTGTTTGGGCTTAAACTTATGAGCAATACGCTTGAAAAACTTGGGACAAACAAAATCAAAAAGAATATTGGAAGGGTGACCAAAAACAGAGTGCGTGGCACTTTTTTTGGCGTGCTGATTACTGCAGTTTTGCAGTCTTCCACAGCGGTGACTGTTCTTTCAATCGGTTTTGTGTCTGCCGGTATGATGACTCTTACGCAGGCGATTCCAATAATTCTTGGAAGCAACCTTGGAACGGTTTTCACGCAGGCGATTGTGAGTTTGAATGTTTTGAAACTGACAACTGTTTTTGCTGGGCTTGGTGGTGTTTTTGCAATGATTTTTCTTTTTACAAAGAATAAAAAAACAAGAGAAATCATGACTGCACTTATGGGCTTTTCGATGATGTTTGCCGGAATTGGTTTGATGGGTGCGGCGAACCTGATTAACACATTCTTTGCTGATGTGATTATAGGTGTAAGCAACCCGTTGCTTCTTGTGATTATTGGTTTTATTTTCTGTGTGCTTGTTCAATCGAGTCTTGGGTCTGTTGTTGTCCTTATGGGGGTTATGACGGCAGCAGGTGGTGAGATTTCAATTTTTTCTGCAGCATATATATTGATAGGAATCAACATAGGAACAACAATGACGGCACTTCTTGCATCACTTTCTGGAAACCAGAACGCAAAGAGGGCAGCAGTTTTTCATATTGCCTTCAGTGTTGCAGGTGGCATGATTTTTGGGCTTCTTGTTCTTCCTTTTGGTGTGGCACAGGTTCTTGAAATGATTTCGGACAACCCAAGCACTCAGGTTGTGCTTTTCAACCTTGTTTTCAACTTGGCAATGATTTTGCTTATTCTTCCATTCATCACGCCAATCACAAGGCTTTTGATGCGTGTTATTAAAGATAAACCTGTCAAGGTTGAAAAATATATGCTGGAGCAAGATGTTTTGGAAGTTCCGTCTGTTGCGGTGTTTAAACTTTCCACATTTTTGCCAGACATTGTTGATGATATTGAAAAACTTATTAGAACCAGTTTGTTTGCTTATGGGCTTGATGGAAAGAGATTGATTAGTCTTGAGGAATTTTCTCTAAGAAAAGATGAGATTGAAAAGAACGCGGGCAAAATTATTTCTCAAACAACTCGTCTTATGGGAAGCCTTGTGGCTGAAGACCAAGCTAAGGCACTTCGGGTGAGCCAGGCAGCAAACGAGCTTGTGGGAATGCTTAGAAATATTTTTAAAACATATGAAGTTGGGCTTAACCTAGACACAATGCTTTTCAAAGAATATGGAAAAGACGCAAAGAGATTTCTTGAAGTGATTAATGAAAGCCTTTCGGATTTAAGAGAAATTATTTTGTGTGAAGAGGGAGCAGAGTGCAGACCAAAGGAAAGCATTGTGCTCACGCTTCTTGAAAAAGAAGTGGAATTGACCAAGATGAAGGCTTATTATAAGGAAACGAGGCAGAAGCAGGCAAAGACTCCGCAGGAGATTAAGGAGTTTACGAGTTTTATGAATACAATTAATCATCTAGAATCTGTGTCTGAAAAAATTGTTTCTATCGCAATTTCTTGGCTTTAGTGTTTTTTCTCGAGCGTACTTCTACTTTTCTCGAAAAAGAATTAAAACGTTTTTTAAATCTGTTCTAATAGTATATAATCTTATATATATAAGGAGAGCATATGCCATTACTATTTCAACTTTTAAGAATTGAGTGGGGAAGTTTAGACCCAAACATGGTGACGTTTCTAAACGTTGTTGTGACTATTTGTTTCGTTATTCTGGTTTTGTCGTCAGTTGTTATGATTGTGAGCATCATGCTGGACCCATCAACTGTTCAACAAGGCGGAAATATTTTAACGGGTGCGATTAACGAAAGTTATTATGGAAAGAACAAAGGAAAAAACACAGAAGGAAGAATTAAGAGAATTGTTGTTGTTTGCGCATTCTTGATTCTGCTTTCGTCAATTGGTCTTGTGTTATTAATTGAAATGTAGAAAAAAACGCCGATTGGCGTTTTTTTGTTTTAGTATGTTTGAAGGAATACAATCACGGTCATGCATGCTGCAACAGCGATGTATCTAAACACGCCAGTTCTGAAGTTTTTAAAGTCTGGCGATTCTTTTTTGTCTGCTGTTCTTGTCAGGTCTTTTTTCACTGCTCTTCTTAGAATTACAATACCGAAAACGAAGCAGATAAACATAATTCCATATCTCACATCCATTGTCATCCAGTCGCTTCGAACAGTGTTGTTCAAAAGACTCTCCCACAAATCGAAGGAGAGGTTTGAGAAGTATGTATTGATTCTTGATGCTACGTTTCCTATCATCATACGATAAATCTAGCACGGAAATGTGCTCTTGTCAAGAATTGACTTTTTTAAACATCTGTGCTTAGAAAGAGGAAAAATTTGGTATAATTCTGAGATGGATACAAAACAGAAGATACTTAAAATAATAAAAGACCATAAGTTGGAGATTGTGAACACAAACAACACAAACCAAGCTATATGGCACGGAGTGAACCCAAAGGATTTGAGGAGAGTTTTTTTTGAACTTGCAAAAGAGGGGAAGTTTATTGAGCACGGTGGAACTGGAAGATTTTTTAGCGTGGAAAGTTTAGGTTATATAAAAGGAAAATTAAGCGTGCACCCAAAGGGTTTTGGGTTTTTTACGCCAGATGACATAACAGAAGAACTCGACAAACTTATGGGCGGAACGGGTGCATTCTTTGTGCCTGCAAATTTTCTTAAGGGTGCAATGCATGAGGACACAGTTCTTGTCAGCATTCAAGAAGACAAGTTTAAAAAACGCGGAGAAGATGCACCAAAAGAAAAGAAGATGGCTGTTGTTGAGGTTATTCTTTCGCGTGGACTTAAGAACATTGTTGGAACATACAAAAAAGCAAAAACAGGTGGCTATATAACTCCAGACAATAAATCTCTAACAAGAGACATTTTTATTGAAGCAAAAGAAAGCATGAATGCAAAAGATGGGGAGAAGGTTGTTGTGCGTCTTGTTGGCACAACGCTGGACATTTCTTCGTCAAAAAGACTTGAAGGAAAAGTTGTTGAAAGAATTGGCTATCCAGACCTTAAGGGTGTTGACATCATTTCTGTTGCAAGAGACTATAACTTATATCAAGAATTTCCAAAGAGAGTTTTGGAAGAAGCGTCAAAGATTGAAGACGAAGTTGACGACACGAAATATGGAAAAAGAAGAAAGTTTTATGAGCATAATATTGTGACAATAGACGGCGAAGACAGCCGAGATTTTGATGATGCAGTGCATATTGAAAAAGAGGGCGACAACTTTAGAGTGTATGTGCATATTGCAGACGTTGGGGAATATGTTCCGGTTGGAAGCAAACTTGACCTTGAAGCATATAACCGCGGAACGAGTGTATATTTTCCGCACTATGTTTTGCCAATGCTTCCAGAAAAACTTTCAAACGGCATTTGTTCGCTTAACCCAAATGTGAAGAGGCTTGCTCTAACTTGCGAAATGCTTGTAAACAAAAATGCAGAAGTTCTTAAACATGATATATATGAAAGCATTATTATTTCTAAATATAGGCTTACATATAATCTGGTTCAATCAATTTTGGAAAACAGCAAAGCAGGAAAAGCTTTTGAAACTGTGCCAGAGAGTGTTATGAAAGGAAGTGGTGTTCCAGCTGTTGTTGACGCTGGTGTTTGTGAAGACATAAGAAACCTAAACATGTTGGCAAAGAAATTGGAAATAAAACGCACAAAGCGTGGGGCAATTGATTTTGATATTCCAGAAGCATATATAAAGGTTGATGCAAAAGGCAGGTCTACATCTGTTGAGAAGCGACCACGTTTTGACAGCCACCGACTTATTGAAAGTTGGATGGTTGCAACAAACGAAGTTGTTGCTGAACACTTCTTTAAAATTCATATGCCGTTTGTTTATCGTATTCACGAAAAGCCAGATGAAAAAAAGCTTGATGTGTTTTCGCAATTTGTTAGAACGTTTGGTGAGAAGTTTGAGGAAGAAGAGGCAGAGAGCAGCCTTGGGTTTCAAGCGTTTTTAAATAGAATTAAGGGCAAGGACTACGAATTTATCATAAGCAGGCAAGCTTTAAGAAGCAT
>WQZR01000024.1 GCA_009780625.1 Bacillota bacterium
AAGACTTTGGAGCGGCTGACGGGAATCGAACCCGTGATATCTGCTTGGAAGGCAGAAGTTATACCATTTAACCACAGCCGCTTATAGTCCGATTGCGCAACCTGCGTGTCCGCAACCAGATTTATATTCTACAATATTTTGAGTTTTTTGGCAAGTATTTTTTACTGTTCGTAAACAATAACTGCTTGATTTGGATAGCTTTGGGAGACCTTTATTTTGTAGATTGTGCCAATCTCTGGAACATGATTTGCCAAATCATTCCCACCGCCGCCTGGAATGATGATTTTAAGTTGAGCCTTAGGCTTGTTTTCTCCAACCTCGAACCAAACATCATATCTTATTGTTTTATCTCGCCCCTCTGTTGTCATTCCTCTGCGGAATGCAATAAGCGGTGCTTCAACAATTCTTGTGTCTGTTGCATTGTTAAATTTTCTGATTTTCTTTTTTTCTGAAACTGATTGATGAATGATGCTTCCGATTGCAAGAGCAAACACACCACCAAAACAAGTTCCAAAAACAATCCACAGTGGCCACCAAATTGGAGCTAGAAACGGTGAAATGAACGCACCTGCAAACAATGTTAGAATCACAACTGCAAACACACGACTTCCAGTTTTTTTCTCTTCTGTTGGAATTTTTCCACCTTGAGTTGAAAGAACACGAGATGACATCATTTCTTTCATTTCTCTAAGACTTCTTGGAGCACTCATTGGTGCTTCTTCTGGATAGTGCCCGTGTTCGATAAAATATTCTTCACGATAGATTTCATCTTCAACTGGGCAATCATCAAATGTTTTCTTTTGTGCTGGTCTTCTGCTCATATCATACTCCTCTTAACTAGTATACAATACTGTCAAAATTATTGGTTTTCTTTCTGTCTTTTTGAAAATGTAGTTAAGAAGAACTTTTTTAACTTGGTTTTTGATTTCGTTTTCGTCTGTGTCTTTAAAATCGATTTCGCTAATTGCTTTTCTAATTACACCTTTTGCTTCGCCAATGATGCTGTTTACTTCGTCAGTATAAATTAGTCCACGTGTGATTATGTCTGGACCTTGAGTGATTTCGCCTGAAGCCATGTTGATTCCAAGAATTGCAACACAAACTCCTTCTTCGCCAAGTTGTCTTCTTTCTTTTAGAACGTTGCTTTCAAGGTCGCCAATTCCGTGACCATCAACAACCCTAAGCCCTGCATGCACAACGCCAATTTTTTTCATATATTCATTTGAAAGTTCAATCTGGTCGCCAATATCTGCAATCAGAATATTTCTTTCTTTCATGCCTAAACGAAGCGCAAGGTTTTTGTGAGTTTTAAGATGCTTGTGTTCGCCGTGAACTGGAATGAAATATTTTGGTTTGATAAGTGAATGAAGTGCTTTAATCTCTTCTTCTCTTGCGTGCCCTGAAACGTGAGTGTTTGAGTTTTGGTTGTTTATAACTGTCACGCCTTTTTTCCAAAGTGCGTTTTCAACACGGTTGATTGTTCTTTCGTTTCCTGGAATTGGGCTTGAAGAGAAAATCACAACATCGCCTTCGCCAATTTTCATTTTTGGGAATTCGTCTTTAGACATTCTTGTTAGAGCGCTTAGTGATTCACCTTGGCTTCCTGTTGTTATGATGCAAAGTTCTTCTGGTTTATAGTTTGCAATTCTTTCTGGTTCGATGATGTTGCTTCTGTTCATTTTTAAATATCCAAGCTTGATGCAGACATCTGTGATGTTTATCATGCTTCTGCCAGTGAAAACAATTTTTCTGCCATATTTTTCAGCTAGACCAATGATTTGAATAAGTCTATATGTGTTTGATGCAAATGTTGCAATAATCAGTCTTTCTTGTTTGTGCTTCACAAACAGAGATTCAATCTCTGCACCAAGCGTTGTTTCGCTCATTGTGAAGCCTGGCATCATCACGTTTGTGCTTTCGCAAAGAAGAAGGTCCACACCGCGTTTTCCAATTTCTGAAATTCTGCCCAAATCAATCACTTCGTTGTCAACTGGTGTATAGTCGATTTTAAAGTCACCACTGTGGAAAATAAGCCCACATGGTGTTGTTATGCTTAGAGCCATTGCTCCAGCAATGCTGTGGTTTACTTTGATAAATTCAATATGAAAACTTCCAAGTTTCACTGCTTGTCTTGGTTTAACCACTGTGCCTTTAAGTTTAATTTTGTGTTCTTCAAGTTTTCTTTCTAGAATTGAAAGTGTTAAATCGCTTCCAAACACCGGAATATCCATTGCCATTTCTTTCAGAAAATATGGCAAAGAACCAATGTGGTCTTCGTGACCGTGTGTGATTACGATTGCTTTAACTTTTTGTCTGTTTTCAACTAGGTATGTAAAGTCTGGAATAATCATATCAATCCCTGGCATGTCTTCTGTTGGGAACGCAAGACCGCAATCTATTATGATGATTTCGTTTCCGAATTCAATTGCTGTCATGTTTTTTGAAATTTCACCAACACCTCCTAGGAATGTGATTCGCACAGCCTTTGGATTCCTTTCAATTTTTTCGCTTGGAACAACTTGCCCGTTTGTTGGACCAACTGTTCCGTTTGCGTGAGGGTTTGGACCCTTCTTGTTGTTTTGTTTTTGCTTTTCGAAAAATTTCTTTTTGCCGTTGTCGCCTTCAACTTTTCCACCAAAGTGAGCAGCTTGTTTTTTTGCTGCCGCTGGTGCTTGTGGCTTATCGAAAAAATCTCCGTTTAGAATGCTGGAGTTTTCCATGGCATTGAATATTTTTTTTGTTTCTTGATTGTCTAAATGACTTACAAGCTCCCTCTTTCCAGCTCTAGCTTTCTCAGCTATGCTTTTTCTTTTTTGGTCATTATTATTATTGTTCATTAATTCTCCTGTTAAGTCGTTTCAAATTTCTTTATGCTAAGCACAAAATATTTTTGATTCAAACTAGAATCTTTTTACCAAATCTGTCTTTGTCAAAACATGGTTTTGCAAACCCAACTAGATTTAATTATATATATTATATCACTTATTATTTATTTTACAAGCAGTTATTGCATTGTAAAGCTTGTTGTTTTGTTTGCTCTTGGAGTTACGGTCACTCTTCTTTCTCTTGCATCAAATTCGTTTGGCTTTAGACCTTTTTGTCTTTTGAATTGTCTCGGAACAATAAAACTAAATTGTCCATCTTTGTTTGCCATAAATTTTACGCTAAGCCCACTCTTTATGTCATATGACAAAGCAAGTTCTCCTGGTATTAGGTTTATGCCTTCGATATTGAATTTTTTAAACTTTTCAAAAACATCCCAAATTGTTATTGTGTTGTTTTCTTCTTTAACAAACAATTCTAGAATAAGACTGATTAGCCCAATGCTTACGTCTGTTTGCGTTGAAATTTCTGGCGAGTTTATTCCAAAGAAGTTTCCTGAATAGTCGTTTGAAATTATGCTTAGATTGTCTTGCATTAAGAATTTTACAATATCTTTAAGAACTTCCATTGCTTCAACAATCTGACCATTTGCAGCAAACAGTCTTGCTGAGTTTAGAAGCGTGTGTGCAGTTGCATCTTCTGTGATGTGGTTGTTGAATGTTTCTTCGCTTCTATTATAGATTTCTTCAATAGTTGCAAGTGCATCTCTCATTTGAGGAACCTCTTGTCTAAACAAGTCTGCAGCTTCTGCTTCTTTTGCTGTGTCTTTTAGAAGTTTTGAAATTTTTCTAAGTTCAACTCTGTTGTTGTTTGTGTATATTCCTGCTCTGAAATAGTCCACATAGAACATGCTTGCGTCTTTCATAAATGGCAACGCTCTTTGTCTTAGGAATTTAGAGTCGTTTGTTTCTGTTGCATATTGATAGTATAAATCTGCAACATCAACGTTTCCTGAAATATAGTTTGTTCCTGAAACGCTTGTGTCTAGAACAAGTGCTGTTTCAGCAAGCATTGTGCTTGGAACAAAAACTCCACGTGCAGCATATATTCTTGTTGCGTTTTTTCTAAGGTCGTCGTAGTTTGTTTCGATGAAGTTGAATAATGTCAAAAGTCTTTCGCTCTGCCCTAAATATAGTGCAGCATAATATACGTTAAGCATTGTGTTTTCGATGCTAACTGGAGTTTGACGCTCTGAAGTGCTTACAGCAAAACCTGCGTTTGAGCTGATATGCGAATCTTTTTTGTTTGTGATTGCAAGCATATATTTTCCATAGTTGAAAAGTCTGTTTATAAGCGAAAGCTCTTCTCCGTGAATGTTTAGCATTGTTGCGTCGTATAGTTTTTCGTGAAGCTTTGCATGCTCTTTCAAAAGCCTGTCGTATCCAGATTTGTTTTGAACAAGTTTTGCTTTTAGAGCGTTAAATTCTTTATCTTTGCTTGAACCAGAAAAAGCATAGCCTGTTATGAAAACTTTTTCTGCTCCTGCAATCTTTATTGCAGTTTGTTCAACTTTATATGTTCCACCAGTTCTTTCAATTTTTAGAACTGCACCAAAGTCTTTTCCATCGTCATTTTTTGCTGAAAAGAAAATAAACTGCCCGTCGTATTTAACTTGGCATGTTTTTCTTACCTCAATTGGATATGTTCCTGCTTCGTCGTAGATATCAAAACTTAGTTCTGCATCTATATTGCCTGTGCCAGATTTTGAAATCTCATATACAAACATATCGCTTGCTCTGCTTACAAAAGCGTTTTTAGAAACTTTAAGCAGACCGTCGCTATAAGCAACCGTTATTTCACCTGTTTCGAAGTCCACTTTTCTTTCATAGTTTGTGATGCTTTGTTTTGGTTTCATCTTGATTTTAAGTGCACCAATAGGCAAATTTACCCCTGCTTGAGGGTTGTAGTTTCTCTTTTTAAAAGTATTTGAAAACTCCGTTTTTGCAACACTGGCTCTGCCTTCTTGGAGCATTTTTTTGATTGCTCTTGTTGTGTCTGAAACATCTGGCAAAACTGCTCTTCTTGTTCCGAAGCTTAGTCCGTTTTCTTGCACAATAATAAACTCATCTTGAGCTCCGCCAAGCACGTTTATTGTTGTTTTTCCGTTTGATGAAACCAGACCTTCTTTATGCATTGCGCCATAAAACTGCGCTGGCTTATTTAGTGTGACATTTTTCAAATTACTCATAATATCAATTATATACTACGCATTAAAAAATAACAATATATTTACATAAACAAAAAGGGCATAAAGCCCCTTTTTCTTCCATTTTAAGCCCTTTTTAAGCGTTTTGCTGCGCTTCTTCAATTTCCCCAACAATTGTCTCTTTCTTTACACGCCTGAATACATAGATTGAAGAAATGAGTCCAACCGTCTTCATAAACTTTCTTACAAGCTTATATTCCTTCATTTTTTCTCGAATAATTTTAGGGTCTGTAACCTCGTCTATTGAACTATTTAGAATGAAATTCGTCACGTCTTCAAGGAAACCGTCGTTAATCACTTTGGCAAAAGCAGACTTTTTGAACTTCCTTGCAAGAGGAATTCTTTCCGAATAATCTATGAACGTATCAATGAATTGCGTGGCAACATCGTTGGCACCTTTGTCCACTCTTCCAACCAAATGTCTAAATAAAGCAATGACTGTTTTTTCTTTTATGATGTTGAAGAATATTGAAAGAAGTTGAAGCACTAGACCAATTATCGTAAGCAGAATTAGAATCACCCAAACTGCCCATGTTCCAAACCATTCTTGGAAAATTGTTATTGGCACATCAGCCATAGCAAGATTTAGAAACAAGAAGTTGGTTCCAAGATAATAGTTTGCAAGAGTTGAAAGAAAAGCCAAAATCCAGATTGGCGGCATCACGGCTAGAATGTTATAACTTCTATAGTTTCCACTTGAAACAAGATAAACAGCTTGCAATGCCAAAACTAGGTGGAACAAGAAAACCAAAATTGAAACTGGATGGAACGTTGGAAAATAGAATAATGTTGTAAGTGGAAACAATGTTGCAATAAACCAACCAAGGAAACCTGCCCACACAATATAGTGATTTAAAAGACGCCTCACCCTTCCTTTAAAGATTGCCGCAAGCGGATATATAATTAATGTTGCGTTGCAGATGTGCAGTGGCAGATACCACTCTAGATACCAAATTCCAGTGACAGCACTCCAAATCACCGTTGCAATCATAAACGCCCATGCAAGGCTTGCGCTTATGATATACATTTTGTTGATTAGATGTTTTTTTCCAAAAAAGATGAATGCAAAGAAACCCACGGCAATGCATGTGAGAATAATAACAAGAATATGTTCCCACGAATAGTAGCCATAGGCTGAAGGCAAATCGAAGCCGTCTAGTCTGTCTGGTCTATTGAAGATGTTTAGCATCCATTCTCTCATGCGTCTATTATATCATTTTCGACTTTTTTTGCAACTGCTCTTATAGTTCTCCAAAACTGTGCTGTTGAAGACCTTAATCAATTCTTTGTTCTGTTTATGCTCGGCACATGTTGCATCAATACATTCGGACAAAAGTTGTCCGAATGTGTGGGTGTTTTTAAACAGATGATGTGCAAGACTTCCAGGAATTGCATTAACCTCATTTGGCAAAATTTCGTCATCTTTTTCTTTATAGAAATAGTCCACACGCACAATGCCTCTAAAGCCAAATAATTCGTATATTCTTTTTGTTGCGTCTTTAATTTGCTCTTCTATTTTTTTTGGGATAATTGCAGGAAAAATTCTATCAGCACTTGCCATGCCTTCACCGCCCTCGTCTAGATATTTATCTTTAAAACTTAGAAGCGTTTTTTCTTTGATTGGTTCTTCACATTCAGAAACAACAAGCTCGCCCTGTGCATTTTTGAAACAAGCACAGTTGAGTTCCCTTCCGTCGATAAATTCTTCAACAAGGCACACATTGTCCATAAGAAGAACAGATTGAACTGCAAGTGTGAGTTCATCAAAATCTTTTACAACTCTAACTCCAATACTGCTGCCAAGTGAACAAGGTTTCACGACTGCTGGAAATTCTATTTCAATATCTTCTAGGTTTGTTTCTTCTGTCACAATTTCGTGTTTTGCAACTGACAAGCCTAGATGCTGAAAAAAGATTTTAGACTTCACTTTGTCCATAGAAAGAGCCTTTGCAAAAAGAGAGCCAGCTGAAGTTGGTATGCAACTAAGTTCCAACGCACCAACCAATGTGCCGTTTTCCCCCATTTCACCGTGTGTGGCTAAAACGGCAGCGTCTATTTGTATATATGGTTTAATTCTTTTTCGTTTAAGTCGATAGAGTGTGTTGGAGCCTGGAAGCAAAAAGACTTCAAATATATTTTTGTTTTTCGGGTCGCTCTCTGGCGCGACCCCTACATATGCGTCAATGTTTTCTAAGTCTTTTCCGGCATAAAATTTGTTTTCTTTGGAAATGTAAATAACTTCTTTTTTGTATAAAAATCTGTTTAGATTTCTAAAAGTTAAGAGCCCTGTGATTATGCTGATATCGTGCTCTGGGCTTTTTCCACCAAAAAAAACTGCAACTGTTTTCATAGTTTCACCTCACTAAGGCGTATATATGAAACTCTTGCAGTTATTGTTTAAACATTTTCAGCATAAAGTTTTTGTTTTTTGATATTGATGGTTTGTCCTCTTTCCAAGTCCGCTCCACCAATTTGATTTACAGAAATTTCGTATGCAACTTTTTTGATAATCTCGTCGCCTATTCGTTTTTCATATTCACGGGACTGAATTCTTCCAACAATTTCAATAGGGTCGCCCACAGCGAAATCGCTTGCGTGTCGTGCATTTCTTCCCCATGCAATAAGCGGGAGATAATCACTCTTATTGTGCCCACGGTTGACCGCAATCAGCACATCACAGATTTCTCTGTTGAATGGTGTTGTTCTGTAAATTGGTGCCTTGCACACAAAACCGGAAAGATATATTTCATTTGGGTTTATTGCGTTATTAAATTCCAAAAGTTCTTTACAGAAAACTGAAAGAATCAATTTAGATTTTTCGTTCTCCGCTTTGTTATAACTTCTAAACTGCCCCTTGATTGAAAGTTTATTTCCAATAGCAATGGTTTCAAACCCAGAAACCTTGTTTGAAATCACAACCGGCAAAACATCTCTATGCTCACTCAGCCTTTCAACTGCTAGGTTAAACTCATAGAATTCTTCTTCGTGCAACACATGGCTAAGCGTTGGGTTTGAAACAACCTCTCCACTAAGCCTCACCCTGTTTGTTCCAATAATTTCTTTACTCATTTTATCCTCCTAAAAATTCATTCACTCCCACTGGTTTAAGATTTTTGTTTTTAAATGTCAAAAGCACCAATGCAACTTTGTCTGCTGAATTATTGTCATCAACGCAAAGATTTATAATCACACCTGCTTTCATTTTTGGTTTAACTTTTTTGATGACACTTCCAACATCTTTCTTTTTAACATCTTTGCAACACACAGTGTGAAGAACTGTTGTCAGCCCAAGTTCGCTTGCAGTGTTTATAACCCTATCGTTAAACTGCATTTGGTTTGGTCTGAATGCAAGTGGTTTCTTTTCTGTGATTTGCTCTATTGCACCAATTCCTGCACTAAGTTCAAGTTTGATTTGCTCTTGACTTAGTTTTGTCAGGTTGGTGTCTGTATTTCCCATAATTCCAATGCTGTGCCCTCCTTCGTGCAATTTTTTGATTAAATCTTGATTTGTTGTGGCAAAAGTTCCAAGAACAAAGAATGTTGCATGAGCGTTATCCTTATTCAACTCAGCAAGAACTTTTTCTGCATTTTCTGCATCTTTTAGTTCAAACGTCAGAGCAACTTGATTTGTGGTTGTTTCAAACGTGTTGATTCCTCCAAGCTTTAGATTGTTTCCAAAAAACAATCCAGCCGCCGCACTTCCGTTCCAAAGATTTAAACTCCCAAGAACAACAAAAGCCAGCACAACTCCGAAGAAAACAATTTGCCTGCTTTTAATCACCATAAATGCCATATGTGACTACCTCCATGTTAAAACATTTCTTGTATCAAATTTTTGCTAGTTTTTAGAATTCTTATAGCAATTTGTCGAATGTAAAAAAGTGGTTAAACTTCTAGTTGTCTAACTTTATGAAAATAGATTATATAATTAGAACAAACAAAAAAACGCCCTAAGGCGTTTTTCTTTTTATTGTTCAGCGTGTGCTAGTGTTGACTTTGCATACTTTGTGAATTTCTTATCTCTCACAACATTGAAGAATGCAAGTTTAAGTGCTTTATATAGTTCCCACTCTTCGTTTAGAATTGAATTTTTCATTGCAAGAAGAATTACGCTTGGATGTTTTGTTCTTTCTTTAAGAAGAGAAATTTCAACAAGCTCGTCAATCACATCCATAATACGTTGTTGTTCTGCACTTGGTCTCTTTTCTTCAACAACTGGTTTGTTTGCTTCTGCACGTTCTAGTTCTTCCGCTCTTGCTTCAAGAAGCACAATCACTGTGTTCTTAAATGGAAGCACAACTGTTCTGTTAAACTCTGCAAAACTTTCGTTGATGTCGTGCGATTTGAAATATGATGTTAGGAATTTGTGAAAGTCGATTTTCTTTTCGTCGATGTCACTTAGAATGCAGAATGCAAGTGCAACAATCTTTTCGCTCTTTTGTGGCATTTTAAACCCAACACGCGAAGATGTTGCAGCATTTTTTTCTGTTTCGAAATCGAAGTTTTTAAGACAATGAGAAATAAGATTATAGATGTCTGTGTTTTCTGCAATTGCGTTTAGAAGTGCATCCAATTTTTTCTCAAACAAAATATATTTGCCGTTAACAAATGTGTCTGAAATGTCTTTAAACTTTTGAAGTGATACTGTGTTCATTGTTTCCATACTTAATTATACCATAGTACTTTTATTTTTTTATTAATATAAGAAGGGTTTTATGCTTCCCTAACGTCAACACGCCCTGCGTTATTCCAGTCGTGAATGCCGCTCATGTTTGCGTGAGTTACAGCAGGAGATGTGATTGAAGCCGGAACTCTTCTATATAGTCTGATTTGCATTTGTGTTGAACAACCTTGGAAAGCTGTGCTTTCAATCAATGCAACGTTTTCATAGATTATTATGCTTTCAAGTGCAGTGTTTCTGAATGCAGTAACAAGAATTTGTGTAAGCCCCCTTGGAAGAATCACTTCTCTAAGGCTTGTTGCACCCTCGAATGTTCCTGCACGAATTTCTGTGACATATGATGGAAGAACAACTCTTTCAAGATTCTCTGCATTCCAAAATGCACGGCTTCCAATAGACGTGACAGAATTTGGAATCTCAATTGTTTCGATTACCGAAGATTCAAATGCGTTGTCTGAAATTGTGTTTACAGAATTTGGCACAATAAAGTGAGTTCTTCTTGCAATCATTCTGATAAGTGTTGAAAGACTGTTGTTATATAGAGCACCGTTTGAAAAGGCAAACATTGGGTGTCCTGTGCTTACCGGAAGAACTGATGAACCTGTATAGTCTTCGCCTCTAACTGCACAACCTCTTGGGTGTGTTTTTGGAATTGATAGGTGAAAAATTCCTGTTCCGTTGAAAGAAGATGGCTGAACAGAAACAGCATTCATTGGAACGTTTGTCCATAACAAATCGCTAAGGTCAACAAAAGCCTCAGAAGATATAGATGTGATTGTTGTTGGAAGAGTTATAAACTCAACGCCTTCCACACCGTCAAACATGTTTGTTACAATGTTTCTTGATGGGTTGCCTAGTGACCAAAAATCTGGCACGTGAATTGTTTTGGCTGCCGAATCGTCTGGATTAGCAAGCAATCTTTCTTCGAAAGCAGTTTTATCAAAAACACCAGTGTTTGAGAAAAAGTCTCTATCGTGTCTTCCCCAGTCTGCTGTCAATGTTACATCGCTATAAAAACCAGATGGAAGATTTTCACCAGGGAAAATTTTCTTGCTGCCAAATTCTTCTGGAAGCACCCAGCCAAAAAAGTTGTGACCAGCCATTGAGAATGTTCTTTCGTCCAAAGTGATTTCATATTCAATGCTTGGGTTGTTTTCGTTTCCTTGATATCTTGGAACACGAACGGAATATTCGAGTTCTCCAGCTGCCCCTGCAGAGAATGTCACCCAAATATAACTCCTGTCTGTTCTGTCTTGAAGGTATGCAACAAGAAATGAACCTATGAAAAAGAGCACTAACGCCACTACAATGTATATTGTTATAAATGTGCCTCTTCTTCCGATGTTAGTCATACTACCTTATTTTACAATAAATACTGTATTTCTGCAAATGTTTCATTATTGAAATGTTTTTCATACACTGGACTATGAACAAAGGAAAAGTGAAAAAAGCTGTGGTTCTTTGTGGTGGTTTGGCGAGCAGGTTTCTTCCAATTTCGAAGGCTGTGGCAAAAGAAATGCTTCCAATTCTTGATAAACCAATAATTCACATCATTGTTGAAGAACTAAAAAAAGCAGGCATTGAAGAAGTTTTGATTATTCTTGGTCGCGGCAAATCTGCCATGGAAGAATATTTTGACAAAAATCCAGAAATTGAAACAAGACTTGAGAAAACAAACCACACTTCACTCCTTGAAAAAACCAAAGAAACTTATAACTTGTTGCCTATATATTTTCTTCGACAAATCGATGCACGCGGCACTGGCTATGCATTCAGCCTGGCAAAGAAGTGGTGCGACGAAGAAGCAGTGCTTATGACATTTGGTGATGAGGTTGTGTTTCATAAGGATAATCAACCCAATATCTATCAGCAAACAATTGATGTTTTTAGCAAGACAAACAAGAATGTTCTTGCCGTTTCAGCGGTGAAAAAAGAAGATGTGATTAAATATGGAATAATTAAACCCGGACAATCAATAGAAGTTCTAGGCATTGTTGAAAAACCAACAAAAGAAACTGCCCCAAGCAACCTAAGTTTTATTGGCACGGCAGTTTTGAAACCCGAGGTCTTTGATGTTCTAGAAAAGATTATTAAAGACGATATAACAAAACTTGAATATGGCATAACAGATGCAATTGATATTTTGGCTAAGAAAAATCAAGTTGTTGCAAAAAGGATTTTAGGAAAGCGGTTTGACACAGGAAGTCCACTCGGTTTGGTTAAAGCAAATATATATGCTGCAATGCAAGACTCTAAATACAAAAAGGAACTCAAAGAGTTCCTTAGAATG
>WQZR01000025.1 GCA_009780625.1 Bacillota bacterium
GCAAACGCAATCGCTGCAAGAAATAAAAATAAAGCAATTGCAATATACAAAAACCTAGAGAGTGGAAAGATGAGGGTTCCGATTATTTCTAGTCTATATGGTCAATTTTCCAGAATGTTTTTTAGTGTGGTGGGCGAGAGCGACGTAGGAACAATAGCAACACAACTAGACACAAAACCATTTGTGATTACAAAAGTAAAAGATGCTGCAAAGAATTTTAAGAAGACTGATTTAAAAAATATAATAAATGAGATAGTTGAGTTCGAATTTGCATTCAAATCTGGTATAATTAAGGAAGAAAATGCTAATCTGTTGTTAATAAATAAATTACTGAACTACTAAATAGAGTGTGTTATATCTGGCATAGTAACTAGATATTGTGGTCGCACTCGTTTTTTATTGGACAAGTTTCGCATTGTGGGGCTTTTGCTGTGCAAACATATCTCCCGTGAAGCACTAAGTAGTTGTGCATATTGTTCCATTTTTCTTTAGGAAAATCTTCAACAATATCTTGTTCGCATTTAACAACGTTTTTGCTGTTTGAAATTCCAAGTCTATTGCTGACTCTAAAGACATGTGTGTCAACCGGCATGGCAGGAATGTTGAAGGCACCGCATAAAACAACAGAAGCAGATTTTCTGCCAACGCCTGAAAGGGTGGAGAGCTCTTCAATAGTACGAGGAACAACTCCATCAAAGTTTTCAACAAGTTGTTTTGAAAGTTCAACAAGATATGTTGATTTATTTGAAAAGAAATTTATTGATTTGATTATTTCTCTCACGTCATATATATTTGCCACCGCAAGTTCGAATGGGGTTGGGTATTTCTTAAAGAGAACAGGAGTGACCATATTAACTCGTCTATCTGTGCACTGTGCTGCAAGAACAACGGCACACAAAAGTTCGAATGCGTTTTTATAATTTAAGTCGCTTCCGCGTCCGTCATATTTCTTATGAAGAATCTCATAAATTTTTTCTTTTTTTGTCATGCGTCAAGTTTAACATAAAGCTGTGTTAAAATAAAGTTGGAGATAATATGTTTAAGGCACAAGATGGAACGAGAGTAAATGGCAAATTTCATTATTTTGTTGGAAACCCAATAAAGTTTTTGTTTAGAGAGCATAAATGCATTTATTGTAAAAAGCTTCTTGAAAAAAGAAAACATTACGTGGTTGTGCATGCTAGTTCACCTGAAGCAAGACGCTATAATTTTTCGATTGGCGAATCATCGGCAATTGGCAACTGTGAATTTTCTCACACAGTTTTCTATTGCTCAGTATGTGACAAAGAAATTGAACCTATCACTCAAATAAGTTTTGAAGACAATGAAAAATGGACAGTAAAAAGATACGACAAATTATTGAAGCATGTTGAGTCTCATAAAATAAGAAAAGTTTATCTTTGTAAATTAAATCAGGAAATTGAAGAGACTCTTGATTTTGAAAAGCTTGGAAAAATTCTTTTTATTGTGAATGTTGGTGGCATGGCTCTACGAGTTCCATGCAGTGTTGTGAAAAGAATGAAGAGAAACGAACAACCATACAATTTCAAAAAAGCCAGGGGTTTTAGGAAAGCTTTAAGAGAAATTAAAAAACTAAAGGAGAGATAATTGGCAGAACGAGTTAGTCCAGCAATACCAGTTTCAAAATTGAATTCGTATTTGAAAGCAATCATTTCTGCTGAGGAACTTCTTTTTAATATCCAAATTTTTGGCGAAGTTTTTGATGTTCGTCACCATAACGGAAATATTTATTTTTCTCTAAAGGACGACGAAGCAAGCATTAAGTGCACAAGCTGGGGTGGGGCTCGTTATGGACTGGACAAACTAATCGTTGAAGGTGAAAAGGTTATTCTAACCGGTTCGCCAAGTTTCTATGAAAAACAAGCAACTATAAGCTTCACAGTTTCAAAAGTTGAAAAGAAAGGCGAACTAGGCGACGCTTATAAACGCTTCTTGGAACTAAAAGAAAAACTTGAAAAACTTGGCTTCTTCGACAAAGAAAAAAAGAAACCAATTCCAAAACAGATTTCGAAAATTGGAGTTGTGACATCTAAAGACGGAGCGGTGATTCAAGACATCATAAATATTCGAAACCGCAGAAACCCACTTCTTGAAATTGTTGTTTATAACTCAAGCGTGCAAGGTGCGACTGCACCAAAAGAAATATCTGACGGCGTTAGGTATCTCGATGCCCTAAACCTAGATGTAATCATCGTTGCTCGTGGTGGTGGAAGCGCTGATGACCTGTCTTGTTTTAACGACGAGCAGTTGGCAGAAGTTGTGTTTAAAGCAACAACACCAATCATCTCAGCGGTTGGACATGAAACAGATTTCACCATAATTGATTTCGTTGCAGACCTTAGAGCACCAACTCCGTCAGCCGCTGCAGAACTTGTCAGCCAAAATATCAGGGAGCAACTGTCAGGCCTAACAAAACGATTTGCTCAAAGCGTGCAGGAAAAAATAAAAGAGCATGAAAGACAAAAAGAAGATGTTGCTTATATTAGAAAAGATTTGATTAGAGCAATGGAAGGCTTTATAACCGACAAGAAAACCGAAGTGAAACTCATAAACGAAAAACTTGAAAAGTTTAACCCAAGCAGACTTCTAAAACTCGGCTATAGCCAGGTTCTAAAAGAAGGTAAACTGGCAAAATTTGAATCAATAAAAGTCGGCGACAGTCTCGATGTATATATGAGCGAGGGGATAATTGTTACTGAGGTTAAAAATGTAAAGGAGAAGAAAAAATGACATTCAACAAGCAAATAGAAAAGCTGGAAGGTATCATTGAAAAACTAGAAGCAGGAGATTTGGAAATTGATAAAGCTCTAAAACTCTATGAAGAAGGCGCAGAGATTATTAATTCTCTAAACACAAACATAAAAGAGAACGAAGGAAAAATCAAACTTCTTACGAAAACTCTAAACGGAATAAAAGAGGAAAACTTCAATGAATAAAATTATAATCTACACAGATGGTGCATGCAGTGGAAACCCAGGCCCAGGTGGTTGGGGTGCTATTATTGACGGGCAAGAAATTTCTGGGTTTGACAAGCAAACAACTAACAACAAAATGGAGATGCAGGCAGTTATTGAAGCCGTTAAATTTGTTAAAGCAAAGCCTGCACATCTTGTTATTCACTCAGATTCGGCTCTTGTTATCAACGCTTTCAATCTAGGTTGGCTGGTTAACTGGCAAAAGAACGGCTGGAAGGGAAGCGCTGGACCAGTTAAAAACAAAGAGTTGTGGGTGGAAATGCTTGAACTTTTAAAGCCGTTTACATATGAATTTGTGAAGGTGAAAGGTCATTCAGATGACGAACTTAATAACAGAGCAGATTTTTTAGCAACAAACGAAATATCAAAGAATAGAGCGTAAGTGCTCAGCCATTTTTTCTGCATATTCTTTTAAAAGACGAAAGTCTTTTTTGTTTAAATACGGTTCAAAAGAATTAACTAAATCCGCGTGATATACAGTCAGATAGACTTCAATTGAACTTTTAAAATATAAGTCATACGCAAAGCCTATTGTTTTGAGTGAATAGTCTAGCCTTGTTTTTACATCTCTGTTATCAACAAGTTTGCCTTCGCTTATATGTGTTGCAACGTTTTTACTTATGCCAGAAGATTTGAATTCATCAGGTGAAGGTGCTGTTTCGTGTGTGAATAGATAAAAGATATCCAGTTTGTCAGCATCACGAATAATTTTTGAATGCAGAATTTCTCGTTCTTCTTTCGCAAATTCGATTTGATAGCGATTATGGTTTTCTATTGCTAGCCTAATCAGGGCATATTCTCTTGAGTCTACGTCAAAATTTTTAATTAGACCTTTGTCAAACAACAGCTTAGCGGCTTCAATACCGTGATTGAAAGTGGGTGAGTCCATAAATGTTTGATAGACCTTAACTTGTTCAAATCGTGATATGTCGTGAAGAATGCCAATTGTGTATGCAAGATTGATTTCGTTTTCAGAGAGCCCTAATTCTGTTGCTATTTTGTAAGACAAATCCGCAACACGTTTAGTGTGGTCGAATTTTCGCTTAATCCAGATATTGTTCATATCGTAGCCGCTTACAAATTTATCAAACTGTTCAATCATCTTTTGCTTATTCATTCAAAGAAATTTATCACAAACAAAGACAAAGGGCAAATGTTTATGGGGGGGCTAAAAACGTTTGGTTTTTAAAAAAAGCTTTGATTTTTTTATGTTCTAGGGTATAATTAATGTACATATGATTAGCAATTTCACAGTTAAAAAAACCAGACGAAAAAAGCAACAAAATAGGCGTTATTCAATTTTCCATATACTGCTTGTTTTCCTAGCATTGCTTGCAATATTTTCACTAACTCCAATTGGAGCAAACTTCCTTGTTGGGGTGTTTGGAATTTTGTTCTATCCACTTGTGATTATAACTTCGCTTGTGTGCGTTGCAAAGATTAGAAAAATTAAATATCGCTTTCATAAAAAATTCTTCATTCTTCAATGTCTTGCGATTTTCTGTGTTTTCCAAATTCTTCAACTTGGAGTGACACACAATCAACTTGGAAATGAATATGGCCCATACTTGATGGGTGTGTATGAGGGCATAACTCCAGGCGGGTTGTTCTTCTCTTGGTTCACATGGTGCATAGCAGCACTTCTAAGCCCTGCAGGGGCATATATCTTTTTCACAATCGTGTTTGCTTTTGTGGTAGGATTCATTGTTGAATATTTTTATGGCAAGAACCAAGGCAAAAAAATTATGGAGCCAAAACAAGGTTATGGTGGGCAACAAGAAGTTTTCATGGAAGACGGAAAAGTTGTGGCAAAAGAAAGTGAGATGGGTGTTGCAGCTGGTGCAATTGGTTTTGATGCCGACACAGCAGACCTTGCAGAGATTGAAAGAAAGTTAGGTCTAAACAAAGACGAAGAGCGCAAGATGAAAGACCAAGAAATTATGGCAAGAAATCTTGAAACGATTAAACAAGAAGAAATTGCACGTTCTAGAAAAGAACAAGAAGCTCTAAGAACAATTCTAGGACTAAACAGAAAACCAGAAGAAAGAGGCACTCCAGGCGGTCTTGCAAGCTTTAGAGATATCATCAAAGAAGAAAGACAAACAGGTTGGGATGCACCAACACCAAATCAATCTGGCGAGTTTATCAACACAGAAAGAATTAAAGAAAGAAACCTCCGAGATGCTCTAGGCGTTTCAAACAACGAAACAAGACGCGACCCAAGAATGGTTAGACCAGAAAAAGTTGTTATGGAAACTCATGTTGGCGACGACTCTTCTAGTTACGACAGTTCAAACTTTGTGAACTATGGCGAAGAAGGAATCATTTCAGATTCAAACAGAAAGCCACTTGAGCAAATGAACACAAAACCTGTATACGAAGAAAAACCAGACAACAGCGGAATTATGTCTATATCAGAAGGATATGCAAAAGCTGAAGAAGTGGTTGAAGAACCATATGTTGAAACAATCAGACAACCAGAACCTGAAGCAGTTTTTATTGAAGAGACTATAGAAGAAGAAACAGTGGAAGAAGAAGTGGTTGTTGAAGAAGTTGCTATTTCAAAAGCTGAAGAAGAAAAAGCAAGAGTTAGAGATATTGAAAGTGAACTAGACAAAGCAATCAATTCAATCACAAGCGAAGACGACGACTTCACAAAAGAAGAAATCAAAGATGTGACAGATATTGTGGAGGAAGAAGAATATACATACGACGACGAATATAGCCAACTAAGCCCAGAGGAAGAAGAGTTCAACCAAATGTCTAAAGAAGAAATGGCACTAAAGGCGTATGAAGAACAATTGGCTAGAGACAGAGAAAAGGCAGAAGAGCCAAGAACTGAATCAAGCAGTGTAACAAATTTTGATGAACCAATCAAAGACATCACAGACATGATTCCAGACCAAGCACCAAACGGTGTTATGAGCGAACGTGCAATTGAGTTCAGAAAAAGATTCCAAGTTCCAGAAGCTAAGCCAAGACAAACATCTTTTGCTGAAGTTGAGCCAAAGGAAAAGAAAGGTGCTCCTAAATTCTATAATGAAAGCAAGAGCCCATACAACCGTCCACCAGTTGAACTTCTTAAGCATATTGAAATAGACGAATCAACTGAAGAAAACGAAGAGTGGTTCGAGCAAATGGCAACAAGGCTAGAAAACACACTTGCAGGTTTCAATGTTCCAGTTACGGTGACAAATATCGTAAAAGGTCCAGCCGTAACACGATACGAGCTTCAAATTCAACCAGGCATTCCAGTTAAGCGTATTCAGCAATACGCAAACGACATTGCAATGAACATGGAAGCAAATGGCGGAATCAGAATTGAAACTCCAATCCCGGGTAAAAACGCAGTTGGTATTGAAGTTCCAAACATAAAAATCACACCAGTTCCAATCAGAGATGTGATTGACAGCCCAGAGTTTAAGCGTTCAAACCCTCTTGCATTTGCTCTTGGAAAAGACATTGCAGGAACAACAATGCTTTGCGACATTGTTGACATGCCGCACCTTCTTATTGCAGGAAGCACGGGCAGCGGAAAATCGGTTTGTTTAAACGCACTTCTTGTAAGTTTAATTTATAAGATGAGCCCTAAAGATTTGAAGATTATTCTAATTGACCCTAAGCGTGTTGAATTCCCTTCATACAATGGGCTTCCACACCTAATCATGCCACAAGCGATTATTGAGCCAAAAGACGCAATCAACGCTCTAGGCTGGGCAACACAAGAGATGGACAGAAGATATCAATTGTTCCACTCAGTTGGAGCAAGAGACATTCGTCATTTCAACAACAGAGAAGAAGTGAGAAGCGGAAAAGAACCAAAACTTCCTTCAATCTTGATTGTGATTGACGAGCTTGCAGACTTGATGCAAACAGGCAAGCGAGAAGTTGAAGACAGAATCAAACGTCTTACAGCCCTTGCGCGTGCAGCGGGAATGCACCTCATTGTTGCAACTCAACGTCCAAGTGTTGACGTTCTTACAGGAACAATCAAGGTAAACCTTCCTTCACGTATAGCATTTGCGGTTACATCTATGCCAGACTCAAAAACAATTCTAGACCAAGGCGGGGCAGAGAACTTGCTAGGTAAGGGTGACATGCTATATTCACCACAAAGCTTCCCAGACCCTAAACGTGTTCAAGGTGCATACATCTCAACAGATGAAGTTACAGCCGTTGTTGAATACATCAAACAAAACAACGATGCATACTTCGACGAAGAATTGATTAAAGATGTTGTTGGAAAAGAAGAACCAAAAGTTGAAATGGCTATGGAAGATTTAGAAGACGAAAAGAACAAGTTCGACCCACTTCTTCCAGAAGCATTGAAACTTGCAATTGAAACTGGGCAAGCGAGCATCTCAATGATTCAGAGAAGATTTGCCGTAGGATATGCAAAAGCTGCAAGAATTATCGACCAGATGGAACAAGCAACGTTCATCTCTCCACACGATGGAAGCAGAGCAAGACGAGTGTTTGCAACAATGGACGATTTCAACCTTCTATTCCCAGACCACGCAGACAGATAGAAAATGAAAGCGACGCAAGTCGCTTTTTTTGTGGTATCATAAGATATGAATTGGTCAACTGATGAACATAATACTCCTCCAAAACTGAAAGGCAAGCAGCCTGGCTTTAAACGATTCTTCACCAAAGAAATGATAGCTACTATGGAGAAGACTGAACTATTCCAAAAGCACCTTAAACCCGATGTCTTAAAAGGAGAAGTTTTCCCAGCAATTCGTAGAGGAGAAATGCATTTTTATCACAAAGGTGGCTGTCTATATAAGTTTATCGGCAAGGATTTAAAGTTTGAAAAGAGACATAAAAATTATCATAAATATAGTAAAGGCACTGAAGGAATGACCTGTGATTATGAAATAGCAAAAAAGCAATGTGAAAACAGATACTTCACAGGTGAGAGACAACTTATGGACAAACTGAACAGGCACACTTTCAGCTCAGAAAGAACCAAGATTGTTGTGCTTGATGTTGAAGTTTGCTTGCATTGTAAAACATACGGTGATAGAAAGTGTGATTTAGTTTTGCTAAACGTTGAAGACCCGAACCTGCCAAAAATTATGTTTGTGGAAGGTAAGATTTTCAAAGACAGTCGCGTAAATGTTAAAGTAAATTTTGCTCCTGTAGTTATTGAGCAAGTAGACAGATATACGATGGCGATAAATGAACAAGCTGTGGAAATAGTTTTTGAATACATAAATCACATACATATAATAAATACAATTTTCGGCACTAACTTTGAGTCGCCATTTCCAGCGAGCTTATATAACTTTAATGTATTTGGTTTTGATGCCTTTGTTTCTAACCACCTTATACCGAAAGCGAAATTGCTTGTTTATGAAACACCAGAACAACCAAATATAAACGGTAAACACAGCATAAACATGATAAATAAGGAACTCAATAAGGAACCTGGTGAAAATAATGTTATGTGGGTGGCAAAAGGCAATGAACCAACACTTGCCGAAATATGGGAGGCTCTATGCAAATAAAAATTCATAGAGGCTCGCACCAAATCGGCGGAAGCATTGTTGAGATTAAAACAGAGCGAACACGAATTATTATCGATATAGGCGAGGAATTGCCGTCTGTTGATAAAAGAGATAGAGAGTTCAATATTGAAGGTGTAACAACAGGTACGCCAAACTGCGATGCAGTTCTCGTAACTCACTATCACGGCGACCATGTTGGCATGTTTGAAAAGGTTCTGCCTGAAGTTCCAATTTATATGGGCGAAATAGCAAAGAGAATTTTTCACATCGTTCAACAAACTATAAAAAAGAAACTAGATAAAGGCAACCCAGAACTTATTGAAAGATTTAAAACATTCGCACCAGGAAAGAGAATTAAAATCAAAGATATAACCATTACACCATTAATGATAGACCATTCTGCATTTGACGCATATGCGCTTTTGATTGAAGCCGAAGGAAAGAGAATTCTTCACACGGGAGATTTTCGCATGCACGGAGCAAGGGGAAGCAAGATGCCACTTGTCTTTGAAAAGTATGCTAGCAACATAGATGTGCTTATTCCCGAAGGAACAATGCTTGGAAGAATCAGCGAAAAGGTGAAGACACAGCATGAACTTACACAAGAAGCCGAAGAACTGATGAAACAACATAAGAACATGTTTGTTCTTTGTAGCTCAACAAATATAGATTCAATTGCTTCGTTTTATAACGCGGCAATCAAGAACAGAAAACCTTTCATCGTTTGTGACTATCAATCTGAGATTTTGAAAATTGTAACTAAAAGCAGCAAGTCATCGTTCTATGATTTCGCAAGACAAAAAATCTACACGTACAAATCGAACTTACACAACATGATGAGCAAGGTTGGCTTCTGCATGATGGTTAGAGTAAACTATAGAAGTGAACAAGCAATAAAGGCTTTTCCTGAAAACATACTTATATACTCACAATGGAGTGGGTATTTGGATAAAGACAGGTCTGCATTCGATAAACGAATACATAACTTTGTGGAAAAAGCAAAACATGCGGGCAGCAAGGTTGTTTCACTTCACACAAGCGGACATGCACCTGCAGAGGATATTAAGAAACTGTGCGAGATAACTAAGCCTAAAATAATAATTCCAATTCACGTTGAAGACCCGAAGAACTTTACAAAGCTTGGAATAAAGAGTGAAATAAAAATATTAAACGATGGAGAAATATTCGAATGTTAGAACAAAAGAAAATAGCTTTCGTTTCCTTAGGATGCGACAAGAATAAATTTGATTTAGACAGAATGATTGGGGCGATTGTTGCTTCCCCAAATTTTGCCATTGCAAACGAACATGAGGCTGACGCAATTGTTATAAACACTTGTGCGTTTCTAAAATCCGCGCGTGAAGAGGCAGAGGGAATTATTTTGGAATTGAATAGCCTAAAGAAATCACAAGGCACAAAAATCATTATAAGCGGTTGTCTTCCTCAATTAGACCTAATTTCAAAAGAAGTTCTAGACTGTGTTGATTTGTGGATTAAGATGAGTGAACAAAAAGACATTGTCAAAAAGATTGAAGCACTGTTTGGAATAAAAGAAAGCAAGTGGAATTTTGTTCACAGCGCCATAACCACGCCACCGCACTATGCATATCTCAAAATTGCAGAGGGTTGCAACAACTGTTGCAGCTATTGTCTTATTCCTTATATAAGGGGGAAATACATTTCCCGTCCACTTGATGAAATTCTTAAAGATGCAAAGATTTTGGAAAAACGCGGTGTCAAAGAACTTATTCTAATCGCTCAAGACGTAAGTCGCTGGGGCACAGACTTGGAAAAGAAACAGCGACTTATTGACCTTCTCAAAAAATTAGAAGAGATGAATTTTTCTTGGATTCGTTTGATGTATATGTACCCAGATGGAATTGATGATGAACTTATAGAACACATTGCAAACTCTAAAAAAATAGTTAAATATCTAGACATCCCTTTGCAGCACACAGAAGATAAGGTTCTGCAACTTATGAACAGGCGAATGACAAAAGAGCGTATTCTAGACCTATTTAAACGCCTTAAACAGCATAATATTGCCATACGTTCAACATTTATCGTTGGCTTTGCTGGAGAAACAAAAACAGAATTTAATGATTTAATTCGATTTATAAAAGAACAAAAACTGAACAACGTTGGTTTCTTTTCTTATAGCAAAGAACCAAAAACTCCAGCGTTTAATTTCAAAAACCAAAACAATAACATCATCAAAAAACTTAGAAGAAGAACAGCTTATATAACTCAAACTGCTGTTGCGAAAAGACTCGCAAAAAAAGAAAAAGGCAAGGTTTATGAATGTATTCTAGACGAGGTTATCACAGTCAAAGACGGACAATATTGCCTAGTTTTAAGAAATCAGAACATGGCACCTGAAATTGATACCAAAGTTTTAGTGATGTGTGATAGAATGGAAGATAGAGGAAATTTCTATAAAGTTAAGATTACAGGCTCGGTTGGAATAGACTTAGTTGGCGAGATTGTTAATTAGGAGACAAAATGAATTTACCAAATGTTATATCGATTATAAGAATAAGTCTTGTGCCAACGGTGCTTTTCTTCTTCTTGCTAGATGACTCTTTTATGTATGGTTTCATACCGTATGGAAAAATTATTGCAATGTTTATATTTATGTTTGCCGCAGCGTCAGATTGGCTTGATGGCTACATCGCAAGAAAATATAGCAAAATCACAAACATTGGAAAATTTCTAGACCCGATTGCAGACAAGATTTTGGTTCTTTGCGGGCTTCTTCTTGTTATTGTTGCGGGAAGCATTTTCTATACATGGGTTGGAGTTCTTCTGTTGTTCGTAATTATAAGCAGAGATTTGGTTGTGGATTGTTTAAGAATGCTTGCGTCATCAAAAGGCGTTGTGATTGCAGCAGACATTTTTGGAAAAGCAAAAACAATGGCAACAATGGTTGCAATTCCATACATCTTCTGGATGTCTATAAATGTTTCATATGAATGGGTTGTTGGAAACTCAAAAATTGCAGTGGACGCAGTTGGCTATGGCTTATTGTCGATTGCAGTGTTCCTAACACTTCTAAGTGGTGTTAATTATGTTATAAAAAACAGAGGCGTTTTAAAGGAAGCGAAAAAAGAATCTACGGAGGTGTAGTTGAAAGCAGCGATTCTAGTTGTATCAAAACCATCTTTAAGCGTAAATCAAGCGGCCACAAACCGACTGAAAAATTTTTTGTATGACAAAAATATAGAATTCGTTTCAGAAACAAAAACAACCACAAAAAAAACTGAAACAATCTTTAGTTTGGAATATTCAAAGAACATGGCGGACTATGTTTTTGTTCTAGTTGATAAGAAAAGTTATTCCGCTTTCAAAAACGCATTCTGCAAATTCTTTTTGACTGATGTTTCCGAAAATAGCTTTGCAAAAAC
>WQZR01000026.1 GCA_009780625.1 Bacillota bacterium
AAATCTATAGCAATTGTTCTTATTGTTATAAGTTCTGGAGCGGTCACTGGTCTTTTGGGTGGCGGCGGCGGAATGTTGGTTGTTCCAATGCTTGTCTACCTCTTTGGGAAAGAACAAAAAAAAGCACAAGCAACTGCAATTGCTCTGATTGCACTTGCAAGCATCGCCGCAAGTTTTGGCTATTTTAAAAACACCCAAAGCGATTGGAGGTCTTTATTGTTTGTTATAGGTGGTGCGATTATGGGGACAATCCTCGGTGCAGTGTTTTTAAAAAAAGCAAACAACAAGACACTTAAATATGCCTTCTATGTTCTGATGCTTGTTTCTGGAGTTTTGATGTTACTAAAAGGATTGGGAATTCTGTAAACAATTTCTTACGCACTGTTTACTTGTTCTTTAAATTTCTTATAAGACTTAAACACAGGAACCTTGTGTGCAGCCTTCACCGAAATCTTTTTTGTGAATGGGTTATAGGCTTCGCGTTCTTTTCTATATTTAAGTCCAAATTTCCCAAAGCCAACAATGTTCACAGCCTCGCCGCGTTTTACAGATTCAGAAATTATGGTTGTTAAAATATCAATAACCTCAGTTGCTTCTTTTTTTGTTAGTGACGATTTCTCACCAATTCTTTTCGCCAGTTCAGATTTATTCATATACAGTTTCTCCTTAGTGTGAGTTTCGACAAATTAGTGTTAAACTATACATATGTTAAAAATTGGGAATGTTCAGCTTAAGAGCAATCTAATTCTTGCACCAATGGCGGGGTATACCGACGTGGGCTTTCGTTCTTTATGTAAAGAGTTTGGTGCAGGGCTTACCGTAACAGAAATGGTTTCAGTAAATGCCATGTTTTTTGCTCAATCAAAAAAGAGCACGCTTAGACTTATAAAAACAGAGCCAAACGACAAACCAGTTTCAGTTCAACTTTTTGGAAACAACCCAGACAGATTTAGGGAAGTGCTTAAGCAAAAAGAATTCGATAAGTTCGACATCATTGACATAAACTGTGGCTGCCCAGCAAGAAAGATTACATCAAACAACGAGGGCGGCTGGCTTCTAAAAGAGTTTAAAGAAACGCTCGAGTTTGAAGAGAAGCGAATTAAAAAACACCTAGAAGAACAAAACGTAGACACAAAAGACGAATATGAGTATAAAAAAGGCAAGCGCGTTTTAAAGAAACAACCGCCAAGCCTAACAAGAAAAAGAAGACAAAGCCTTGCAGAGCAAATCATCAGAACATGCGTTGCTCGCGGCGGTGGAAGACCCGTGACGGTGAAGTTTAGAATTGGCTTTGGTGAGAAAGACGATATTGCAGTTCCTTTTGCAAGAATGTGCCAACAGGCTGGGGCTTCGGCAATCACGCTTCATGCAAGGACAGTAAGCCAGGGCTACACAGGAACAGCAGACTGGTCTAAAATTGCAGAAGTGAAAAAGGCTGTTTCAATTCCTGTTATTGCAAACGGCGATATCACAGATATGAAGAGTCTTCAAAACATCAAACGCATAACAAATGCCGATGGCTTTATGCTCGGCAGGGCGACGGTTGGCAGACCATGGATTTTCTCAGAACTTTGCCCAGTTAAAGGCAAAGACCCAGAAAAGTTTAACTTCAGTTGGGAAGAAAGATTTAAACTAATAAACCGCTATGTTTCAATTCTTAAAAGACAAGACGCATATATCTTCAACGAATCTAAAAAACAAATCTTTGGAATGATTGGAAATATCGAAGACCTCAAAGAAACAAAGAAAAAATTTATGCTCGCTAAAGACGAGTTTGAAGGATTTGCAATTTTAAGAAACGCAAAGCCATTAGCTAAATAAAGAAAATGTTGGTGGGGTGTGGGTGCTTAAAAAATCGAACGCCAGGTCGGTGTTCTTTTTCATTGTGGCTTCGTCTAGCCTTGAAAACACGCCTATGATATAAACATAATAATAACAATATTTATCTATAGGCATCTCTTCTGTGCCGTTTTCATATTCGTCTAACAATTTCATAACAGCACCAATGCCCATGTGGCATGCCATACGCAATTCTTCTTCTGTGAAATCCTTATGAAAATCGGTTGTGATTCTTTTAAACATAATATTAAACAGATTGAACTTTTCTCTTTTTAAAAAGTTTTTAATTTCGTTTTTATAAAAGAAGTTCCAGTTTTCTTCGTTCTTCATAACTTGTCTAAAGAAGTGAATATAAAGAACACTATAATGCAGATAGCTATTTGAATTTTGTTTTAGGTTTTCAGCAATATACTCATGCAGAGATTTTAGATAATTAGAGAAAAGCTCATCAAAGATTCCCCATTTAAATTTGAAATGATAGCTTATTGCACCCTTGGTTATTTTAAGTTCGTCTGCAATCATTTGAAATGTTGTGTTGTCGTAGCCGTGCACTTTAAACATTCTTTCAGCACAGTCTAAAATGTCATTCTTTTTCAAAGCAAATACATCCTTTTAATAATCAAAGTTTAACAAAAATAAGAAATTTTGTCAAAACAATGACCACATTTTATGCTAAAAACTATACAAAATGTAGAGTGTTTAATATATTCTTGCCAATTTTATCGAAATTTAGGCATATTTACTATACAAATAGCATTTTGTATAGTAAAACGATTGACATTGCACCTAAAATTCAATATAATATGAGTTATTCGCGTAGAAAACACGAAAGGAGAAGAGAATGATAAGAATACTTACAGACACAAGTTCGGGATTTGCACCAGCTGACGTTAAAAAAATCGGTGTTGAAATGGCATCTTTGCCAATAAACTTTGATGGAGAAGAATTTCTAGATGGAATAGATATCTCGCATGAAGAGTTCTATGTTAAACAAAAACAAGCAAAAGAATTTCCAAAAACTTCTGCGGTTAACCAAACAGCATTTGAAGAATTTTTTCTTGATGCAAAAAATAAAGGTGACGACATGATTGTTCTTACAATAAGCAAAGAACTTTCCCTAACCAATTCACAAGCGATTGCTGCAAAGAACGCAGTTGGGTATGACAGAATTTATATTCTGAATACATTGACTGCCGCAACTCCACTTATTGCACTTGTTCTTGAAGCGGTTAGAATGAGAAACGAAAAGATGAAAGTATCTGAAATTGTTGCTGAACTGGAAAGACTTATTCCAAAAGCTAAATTGTTTGCATATGTTGATACTTTAAAATATCTAAAAGCAGGAGGGAGAATAAGTGGAACATCTGCCACTATTGGCACGATGATTGGTTTAAAACCAATCATGACTCTTATAGATGGAAAGGTTGCTGCCTGTCATAAATGTATTGGTGCAAGAAAAGCTCAGGGTTATATAGTTTCTCAACTTAAAACTAGAGACGTTGATTTTAGCAGACCAGTTTATTTTGCACATACAAATGTTGCTGACGAATGTGAAGCTCTAAAGGCACAAGCGAAAAAAGAACATAATTTTATAGACGGCGGAACTTGGTGGATTTCTGCAACAGTTGCTGTTCATGCAGGACCGGGCGCAGTTGCAGTTGCATTTTTTGAGAAATAGTTTGGGTTAGTCTTTAGCCAACTTGCTATTGACAAAACTCCTCTTCAATGCTATTGTTGGGAATAACAAAAAGGGGAGAAAGAAATAAACATGGATGATAGAATTGGCAGAGCAATTTCAGAAGGAATGAAAAAAGCAAGCTATAGCGTTTCAACAAAGTTGAAACTAGAAAGACCAAGAGCAGAAGGAGCTAGAAAAGATTTAGTTGATGGCTTAATAGCGGAAGCATTGGGTGCAATCAAGACTCAAAATAAAGTTAAACCGTTTTATTATTCAAATGTTGTTGATTTGGTATCTAGAGGATTTGTGCCAGGTGTTTTCACAACTATGGGTCTTGTTAGTGGTCTATATTGGGGTGGAAAGATTGGTGCTAATGTCATCGACACAAAAGAATCTCAACTTGGAGTAAAACTTGTTGCTGCACCAGTTCAGGCTGTAACAACAGTTGGTGGTGTTGGTCTTGGTGGTGGATTGCTTGGTGCTGGTGGTGCAATTGCGGACACAGCAATGCTTGGACTTTGTGTTGTTGGTGATGCGTATAGAGTTGTTACATATCCATATCAGCTTATCAAAAACGCAAAAAACAAAAACAGTTTAAAAGTTACAAATGGAAGAATTCAAACACTTCTTGAAAATTTCGAAGGCGAAAATAAACTAGACCTAGAAAGCGTGATTGAAGAAGCTGTAACTTTTTCAAAACACGGGCTTAACAAAGAACTATACGAAAAAGCATATAAGAGCGAACACACAAACTTATATACATTGAAAATGTTTATGAAAGATAAGGAAGACCAAAAATATCTAACTATGATTAGCCTAGATAAAAAAATAGAAAAATTAATCCGTGAGAATCATGCTGTTGTTGCTTCAAAAAAACCAACAAGTGGCGAAATGACTGCATAATCAAAGAGTTGACATATAGACACTAATCCTGTATAATAAAACCTATTGCCGCGTGCAAAAGGTTTTTTTAATACTAGATTAAATTCTAGAACCTTTATGGGAGTTTCAAAGAGACTTGTCCAAAAGCAGCGAGATGAAAAGGAGAACAGAAATGTTTGGTGTTATTCTAACTGGCGGAAAGCAATATAAAGTTAAAGTTGGCACAGTTATTAAAGTTGAAAAACTTGAAGCAGAAGCAGGTGCAAAAATTAAACTTCCACTATTACTTATCGCAGACGAAAAAAGCATAATAACAGAAGAAGCTCTAAAAAACTCTTTTGCAACTGCAGAAGTTTTGGAGCAAGATAAAGAAAAGAAAATTGTTGTGTTTAAATACAAAGCAAAAAAAGGCTACAGAAAAAAACAAGGCCACAGACAACCATTTACAAAAATCAAAATTACTGAAATCAAAAAGTAGGTAGAATATGATAAGCGTAAAAATACAAAAAAACAAAGATAGCAAAATTGTTGGGTATGAGGTGTCTGGGCACTCAAACAGTGCAGAACATGGTCAAGACATCATATGTGCAAGTGTAAGCTCAATCACACAAACGGCAGCACTTGGGCTTTTGACAGTTGTGGGCATAAACATAAAGTTTGAACGCGACGAGGCAAAAGGTTTTCAAAAAGTGACATTGCCAAGCGAACTAAGCGCAGAAGACCAAATATATTCAGACATAATTTTACTGACAATGCTTGCAGGACTATCAGACTTATACGAACAATATTCAGATTTTATAGAAATAATTATAGAGGAGAAATAAGATGGCATTTATATTAATACAATTACATGCAACAAAAAAAGCAGGCGGAAGTTCAAAGAACGGCAGAGACAGCATTTCAAAGAGACTTGGTGTTAAGCTTTTTGGCGGCGAAGAAATTAAAGCTGGAAGCATCATTCTAAGACAGCGTGGCTCAAGCACACTTCCAGGTGAAAACGCATATATGGGCAAGGACTATTCTATTCACGCAAAAATCGACGGCATTGTTGAATTTGGCGAGAAAGGTGGAAGAAAAATTGCTAGCGTAAAAGCTAAGTAGTTTTTTAGAGATAAACTTTTAAAGAAAGTCCTTATGGACTTTTTTATTTGACAAAAGGAGGCAGCAAGGTGGAAGAAGTTATAGACATCGAAGAACAAAAAGAAATCAAAAAGAAAGCTGCCGAGGAGTCGCAGCTTAATAAAGAAATTACAGTTAAGTTTCTGTTGAAGTTTGCAGTGCCAACAATTTTTTCTATGGTGATTATGGGAATTTTTGGAACGATTGATGGAATCTTTGCAGCACGTGTTATAAGCGTTGAAGCGTTTGGTTCTGTAAACATCGTTATGCCTTTTTTCACTTTCACAATTGCAATTGCTGCAATGCTTTCGATGGGTGGTTGTGCACTTGTTGCAAAAAAGAAAGGTGCAAAACTTAAACTTGAAGCAAGGCAAAATTTCACACTTATCACACTTGTTGCTTTTTTGACGAGTGCAATTTTTTGCACCATTGGTTGGTTTCTTAGAAAACAGATTCTAGAAAACATTCTTGGTGCAAATGATATTGTTTTCGATTTGGCATTGACATATATGGAACCTCTAATTCTGATGGTGCCATTTATGATGCTTGGAATAATTCTTGTTCAATTCTTGATTGCAGAGGGCAGGCCGATGCTTAGCATGCTTGCTTCTGTTTCTGGTGCAACTGTCAGCACAGTTCTAAACATCATATTCTTGGTTGTTTTAGATATGGGTATTGTTGGTCTTGCACTTGCAACGGGAATAGGTTATGGTGTGCCGATGGTTTTGGGGCTTCTATATTTCACGTTCTACAGAAAAGGCACATTATATTTTGTTAAACCAACGCTAGATTTTAGAGCAATTGGAAAAGCAGCAACAAATGGAATAAGCGAGATGGTGACAATGCTTGCAGGAACAATAACGTTTATTGTGATGAACAACGTTCTGATTCGAATTGTTGGAATTGAGGGTGTTGCATCAGCTGGAATTCTTATGGCGCTAAATGGTTTGTTTATGACACTGTTCATTGGCTATTGTTCAGGCATTGCGCCACTGTTTAGTTATAACTATGGAAAAGAGAGGAGTGACAGAACTCAGGCACTTTTTAAAAGAAGCATAGTCATTGTTGGAATTCTTTCAGTTTTGGCAATGGTTCTTGTCATGTCTCTTGCCTCTTTGCTTGTTCGAATATATGTGCCAATCGGAACAGATGTATATAACATGACAGTGAGGGGTATGCGAATTGCATCAATTGCTTTCTTGTTTATGGGTTATAACGTTTTTGCAACGCAGATGTTTACAGCATATAACGATGGCTTACGTTCTGGGTTTATTTCATTTATGCAGACATTTGTTTTTTCATTGTCCTTGATGATTCTAATGCCTATGGCGTTTGGGCTGACAGGGGTATGGGTTGCATTCCCACTTGCAGAAGCTTTGACAATTGTTCTATCGACATTGTTTATAATAAAACTCGGCAAAAAGTATAAATATATCAAATCTAAAGACTAAAAAGCGACGTAAATGTCGCTTCTTTTTTGGTCGCTTTTTCAATTATGAACGACTTTGCTTTTTGTACAATAAAATATGACTAAATATGCACAAAAAGGCATATAAACACAATATGTGGTATGTGGTGAAAAAGGGTTGACACTACATATAGTGTTGTGATAAGATGGCTAGGCAACAATGCAAATCACAAAAGGAGAAAGAAAAAATGACAAAAGTCGGTTCTACAAAACCTGAAAGATTCACTCAAGTTATAAAGAGGAGTGGAGACCTAGCAAACTATGACAGAACAAAAATTGCAGATGCGATTTTCAAAGCTGTTAAGAGTGTTGGGGGAGATGATAGAGAGAGAACAGAAAAAATTGCTGAAGAGGTTGAAACGTATCTATTTATAGAATACGGTGCAAGAACTCCTTTGGTTGAGGACATTCAAGACGTGGTGGAAAAAATTCTTATAAAAAGAGGCCACGACGAAGTTGCAAAAGCATACATCATATACAGAGAAAACAGAAAGAAGTCTAGAGAACAAGCAGCGCTTACACAAGCGACAATCGACATGTTCGATAGCTATTTAACAGAAGCTAGCTGGGAAGTTAAAGAAAACGCAAACCAACAATATTCAATTGCAGGTTTGAATAACTACCTAAAAGAAAAATTCGTTCAAGAATATTGGCTAAACGAAATATACCCATCAAAAATTGCAGAGGCTCACAAGTCTGGTGCAATTCACATTCACGACCTTGGGTTCTTTGGAGCATATTGCGTGGGTTGGGATTTAAAACAAATTCTTATGATGGGCTTTGGCGGAGTTAAAGGCAAAGCTGCATCAAAACCACCAAAAAGACTTAGAGCATTTTGGGGGCAAGTGATTAACTTCACATTCACAACAACAAACGAAACAGCAGGTGCACAAGCATGGAGCAGTTTCGACACATACAGCGCACCATTCATCAGAAGCGAAGGTCTTACATATGAGCAAGTTAAACAAGCAATGCAAGAATTTATCTTCAACATGAACGCTGCAACACGTGTTGGTTTCCAAGCACCGTTCTCTAACCTTACAATGGATATCACAGTTCCAAAAACTCTTAAAGACGAACTGGTGATTATTGGCGGCGAGCCACAAGAAACAACATATGGCGACTATCAAGTTGAAATGGACATGATAAACAGAGCGTTCTGCGAAGTTATGGAAGCAGGAGACGCAGACGGAAGAGTTTTCACTTTCCCAATTCCAACAATCAACATCACTCCAGACATCGACTGGAACAGCGCAAGCATCAACGCATATATGGACATTGCAGCAAAATATGGAATTCCATACTTTGCAAACTTCATCAATAGCGACCTAGACCCAGAAGATGCAGTTTCAATGTGCTGCAGACTAAGACTAGACGTGAAACAACTTAAGAGCAAAGGGGGCGGACTTTTTGGAGCAAACCCTCTAACAGGAAGCATTGGCGTTGTGACGCTTAACCTTCCAAGAATTGGCTACCTTGCAAAAACAGAAAAAGAACTTTTCGAAAGCATTGACAATCTTTGCGATTTAGCAAAAGACAGTCTAGAGCTAAAAAGAAAAGTTGTTGAAAAACACACAGACACAGGGCTATACCCATATTGCAGAGTGTATCTAGATGTTGTTAAGAAAAGAACAGGCGGCTATTGGGCAAACCACTTCTCGACAATCGGTATTGTTGGGATGAACGAACTTCTTCTAAACTTCATGCAAAAAGACATCACAACAAAAGAAGGAAATGAGCTTGCAGTCCGCATCATGCAACACATCAGAGAAAAGATGTCTAAATATCAAGAGCAAACAGGAAGCATCTACAACCTAGAAGCAACTCCAGCAGAAGGAACAACAGCACGTCTTGCTAAACTTGATAAAAAGAGATTCCCAAATATCATTATGCAAGGGAAAAAAGCAAACTACTACACAAACAGCACACAGCTTCCAGTTGGCTTCACAGACGACATCTTTAAAGCAGTTGAACTTCAAAGCGAACTTCAAAGCTTATACACAGGCGGAACAGTTCTTCACCTATACCTAGGTGAAAGAATTCACAACAGCGAAGCGGTTAAAGCAATCATCAAAAAAGTGTTTGGCAATTCAAAAATGCCATACATCAGCTTCACTCCAACATTCACAGTTTGCGAAACTCATGGCTATATGAGCGGCGAACACTTCATTTGCCCAGAGAAGGGTTGTGGCAAAGAAGGCGAAGTTTGGTCTAGAGTTGTAGGCTATATCAGAAAGGTTCAAAACTTCAACGACTCAAAAGCTGAAGAATATAGAGACAGATTGAAATTTAAAGCAAGAGAAAAAGAAGTTCTAAAATCATGTAAATAAAAAAAGCCTTCGGGCTTTTTTTGGTATAATAGATGAAAGGGGTAAGTTTATGAGTTTATCAAGAGAAGGTCTCGAGAATGCATTTAAGCGTGGGCAACAACTAAATGAAAGAATAAATAAAATTTTTAAACAATTAGAGTTGCCACTCGAAGATATGATTCAAATGAATCACTATGGTGCATGGCACCTGTTTGGAAAAGTTGTTGGTGAAAGAACAACAGACGAACAGATTATCAAAATCATCAAAAAAACTCCAGAGAAACATTGGCATGGGCACATAGGTGCATTTGGTGGCTGGTTTGTAGATGGCGAAGAAGTTTTGACACCTTATGAAAAAGCTAGAAGAAAGAAAGACGCAGAAGAAGCAGACAAACATTGGAAAAAGCGTTTCGATGAGGCTCTTGCAAAAGCAGAAGCCGGCGAATGGTTTGCAATGTATGAAGTTGGCAACATGTATCAACGTGGCACAGGTTGCGAAGTGAATATGGAAGAAGGGCAAAAATGGCTAGACAAAGCCGAAGCAATAAAACCAAAAGGCATCGGCGGAAGAAGAGTTCCAAACACAGACGATTTATTTGATTTCTAACAAAGGAGAGACATATGAGCATTTTAAGAAGATTTGAAGAAGAGTTAAGAGAATATATAATCGCGCAAGGGTGGAAAGTTTCTTTTCCAACAACTTGGCAATACGAATTTGCTGGAGACCACGAAGTGTTCTTCCCAAAAGACAATTTCGAGCCAACTGTGAGAATTCAAACAATATATGCAACAAGGCCAGACGGAACACTTGCAGCACCAGGCGAACTTAGAGTAAACTGCCCGGAAGGTTTTTCTGTAAGAAAAGATGTTGAAATTCCTGGCTTCCTTCTTGATGTGTATGAAGGCACAATCGTTGAAGATGGCAACACACTTCACCAATTGAACGTGAACGTTATGGCTGAAGGCTTTTTGTTGATTGTCAGCGTGTTTTCTGTAAACAAAGAAGCAAACGAAAAAACTCTAGACTATTTAAAAACAATAAGAAGGTAACACAGTGAAGATATATTCATACCTAAAGAATAGTTTCAATGATTATCCAGGCAAAATCTCTTGCATTGTTTTTTCTCCGCTTTGCAATTTCAGATGCTACTATTGCCACAACGCAGAGTTGATTAACTGCAAAGACGAACTTGTGACACACAAAGAGTTTTTCGACTTTCTTAAAAGCCGTGTTGGAATGCTCGATGCAGTTGTGATTTCTGGGGGTGAGCCAACACTTCAAAAAGGACTGGAAAAGTTTATAGTCAGAATAAAAAAACTTGGCTTCTTGGTTAAGCTAGACACAAACGGAACAAGCCCTAGAATAGTTCAAGATTTGCTCGACAAAAACCTGCTTGATTTTATTGCAATGGACATCAAAGCACCACTAGACAAATATAGAATGATTATAGGGGGAAATGTAGGGGTCGCGCCTAAGAGCGACCCGCTAATTCAGAACGTTATAACCAGCATCAAGCAAATCAAAGAAAGCGGAGTTGACCACGAGTTTAGAACAACATATAGTGGAACACTTTCGAAAGAAGATATATTGGAAATTGTTAAACTGATTACTGTAGGGGTCGCACCTGAGAGCGACCCGCCAAAATTCGCACTTCAAAAATATAACCAACAAAAGCCAGAGCACAGCGAGCCTCACACATATGAATATTTCATGGAAACTGCCGATGCCGTGAAGGCACTAATTGGCGATAAGTTTATTCTTAGATATTAGTTTCACAATCTTATTTGCATCACTTGTTTTAACTCTAACAACAACATCAGCAAAGCTTTTAAAGAACTCAGAATTAGCTTCAAAACTTAGCTTTTGAAGTTTTTTATTTGGGTGTCCAGAATAGAATTCCAAATAGCTTTTATACGTTGAAGAAACAAAAATAACTTGTGCTTTTTCCTTAATCTTTTTCATGCTAGATTCGTCCAAAAAACCATACCCAGAAATGGTGAAGATTGTGTTCTTAAAGTTGCCAAATTGTTCTAGCATAATTCTTTTTGCGTCGTTATAGTGCTCCAGAACGTCCAGGGTGTTGTTTTGCATCAAAGTAAGGTCTAGTTTATTCAATAAATCATTCAAATCTAGATGAAAAAAATCCAGAGTATCTGCAAGTGTTTTTGCAGTCTCCAAAGCAACCCTTTCATTTAAGCAATGCACCAAATAATTCATGATTTATTGTAGCAATATTTTAAACTTTGTAAACCCCCAAAAGCGGGCTTTTAAGCCAAATTGAGAGTAGTCGAAATTGGTTTTCGACAAAATATGCCACAAATAACAATCTTGACAAAACAAGAAACGTGGACTAGAATAAGCAAGATAGAAAAAGAGAGGTTTTCAACATGGCAAGAAACACAAGAAACTATACACCAGACGAAAAAAGAATATTGGCAAAAGGCTATCAAGA
>WQZR01000027.1 GCA_009780625.1 Bacillota bacterium
ACCAGTTTATCTATGATTTTTTCAATCTTTGGCTTTAAAAGTTCAGCATATCTTCTATATACGACATATTCCATTCCATATGGGTCTGGCATATCGTCTCCACCGGCTAGTTCTGCTATTGTGTAAACCCTTCTTAGGTTAAATTGTTCTTGCAAAAAAATCTTATGCCTCTCTGTTGGCACAATCACATAATTAAATTTGTGCGGTTTCACTTCTTCCAAAGTTCTAGATTTTGTTAGGGTTGCTTTAATTCCAACTGTTGTTAGGGCAAGTTTAACGAAGTTTTCTGTTTTGTCGCCTTCTTCCACATTCACACCAGCAGAAGCGCATTTAACGCTGTTCAAAAGACCACGTTCTTTGATGACGTGTTTTGCAATCTGCTCTGCCATTTTGCTTCGGCAAGTGTTTCCTGTGCAAACAAACAGAATTTTAACCATCTTTATTTTCCTGCTCCTGAACGGTCGCCCACTCCTGAAAATTTGTCGCCGTGTCTTGCTTTAAGTTTTGCAATGTTTCTTTCTGCAACATCATCGAAGTTGATTCCAAGTTCGTATGTCAAAACTGCCATATACCAAAGAATGTCGCCAACTTCTTTTGTTAGGTTTTCCATGTCTAGCTCTTTGTCGTCTCTCCAATGTTTTTTGAAAAGTTCCATAACTTCGCCCGTTTCACCAGAAATTCCAAGCAAACAGTTTACAACCTTATCTTTAAGTGTTGGAAACGGCTTTTGTGTGATTATTGCTTTTTCTTGATATTCTTTAAATGTCATCTTTTGCTCCTTAGTATTTATCTTCTATTTTAGCATGAAAAAATGCCTTTCGGCATTTTTTGTTAATCTTGTGTTTGTTGTGGTGGTCTTGCTTGAAGTTTCTTCATTTCTGCGTCGAATTTGTCTGAGTCGAATGCGTCTATGCTGAAGTCATCGTCTGAAACTGGCTTCTTTTCTTTTCCTAGATTAAACTTATCTTCTTTAAAAATGTCGTCTAAATCTATTCCTGTGTCTTCAAAGATTCCGCTTAAGTCCTTCTTCATTGCGTCTAGAAGTTCCTTATCGCTCTTGCTCTCTGTCACACTCTCTCTGTTGTTTTTTTTTTCAACAGCCTTCTTGTCGCCTTCTTTCATCAGGTCTTCATAGATTTTGTCGCCGGCTTGTTTTGCTTTTTTGTCAGCCATTGTTTTTCTGAGTTCTTCTTCTTGAGCTCTTGCTTCTTGTCCGCCTTGTGCAACTGTTCTTGCCATGTCGTGAAGCATTTCTTCGCGTTCTTTTCTTTTTCTTTCTTCTTCCTCTTCCTCAAGTTCTTCAAGCTTCTCTTCTTCTTCAAGTTCCGCTTCAAGTTCTTCTGGGTCTAGAAGTTCCGAAATATCTGCTCCGCCACCTTCGAACATTTCTGCAGCAACAACTGCTTTAGGTTCTTCAACTTTAACCTCTTCTGTTTCAACTTCAACTTCTTCTTCGTCTTTTATTTCAAACAAATCAAAGTCCATGCCGCCAAGAAGGTCTGTGCTAAACCCACCTTCAAGGTCTTCAAGACCTTTTTCGCCAAGAAGAATTTTGTCTGAAATTCCTTCTTCAACTTTTGGAGCAGCGGCTTTCTTTGGTTCTGCTTTAACTGGCTCGTCCGAAAATCCGCCAAGGTCGCCAAGTAAGTCGTCTACATCTATTGTTTTTTCTTTAGGCTCTTCAACTTTTTTTGCTGCTGGTTTTGCAGGAATATGTTCAACAGAAGCCCTAACCATGTCCACTTCTTCTTCGCCAAGGAACTCTGCTTCTCTTGTTGCAATTTCTTTTGATTTCTTTTCTTTATAGTCGCCTTCAAGCTTTTTCACACCAACAATGTCCGACGCCACAGGTTTTTTCCCTGCACTGTTTTCGCTATACGTTTTTTCTGTTGCTGCGATTTGCTCCTCTATTGTTTTTGGAGCGCTTGGCTTTTTTGCTGCACCAGCCTTTGGTTCTGGTTTTTCTTCTGGCACATACTTAATATAGTCTTCTTCTTTTGTTTCTTCAACGATTGTTTCAAATGTTTCAATAGTTTCAACTTCTTCTGCAATCGCTTCAACTTTTGGTGCTTCAATTCTTTTTACCGATGCACCGTTTAGTTCTGTCTTATCTAGAAATGTGAAACTCTTTCCTTCATAAGACTTTCCAGATTTTGAAAGGCTTGTTGCAATGATTGCTTCTTGTGTTTCAATTGCTTTAAGAAGTTCTTCTTTGTTTTCGTAGTAGATTTTGTCTTCTGCAATTTGTTCAAGAACTCTCACGCTCACTTCTTCTGTTGCAATCATAAACTGGTTGATATTGAAATTATGAACAATCAAGAATGCAATAAAAATCAAAATTCCAACGCCTGCACCAACAACTGCTGCGGCTGTAAGTTCTAGACCTGCAAGAATGAAAATTGCAATGATTGAAACAAACGCCAAATCAATAAGAATAAGGCTATATTTAACACGTCTAATCAGAACTCGGTATAATCTGCTTAGTGCAAAAATTGCACCTAGTCTTTTTTTGTTTGCAATGTTGAATTTAATTTGATTGTTTAGGTTTTTATATATCGCCAAAACTGGAAGAACTGCAAGAAAAATTGTTGCTGTCAAAAACAAAACGCTGATTGCAAGAGCAATCCAAATGTTTGGGAAAATAAAACTAAACAATAAAGCGAATGGAAGAATGATTAGCAAAAGAACCATATTGTTCTTTATGTCTGTAATACGCTCAAAATATCGCTTTCTGTTGTCTTCAATGACGAACAATTGCGCTGCTGTTGTATCGAAGCTATCTTTGAAAAATTTAAACACGCGCACTCCTTATATATATGGTCTTCTTTTATAGTGTAATAATACTCTTAAAAGGCTATTTTGTCAATATCTCTTCTCTTATATTATATATTTTACACTAAGAACAATACTTAATAAAACTAAATAAACAATAAACGGTTTAAAGCTTTTGGTTTTGACAACCCTAAGCATAAGATTGATTGCCAACATTCCAAATAAAAATGCAGAAATAAAGCCGAAAAGCAGCGGGGCGAAATCGATTGTAGGGGGCAATCCGCAGATTGCCCCGTTCGGGTTCATCTGCGGATGAACCCCTACAAGTTTAATAAGTTCAAAAAACAGCCCGCCGAGAATGATTGGAATTGCCATAAGGAATGAAAACTCTGCGGCTTCTTCTTTAGTTTTTCCAAACAGAATTCCAGCAGTTATTGTTGTGCCGCTTCGGCTTATGCCAGGCAATACTGCAAATGCTTGGGCAATGCCCATCACTATTACTGACTGTAGGGGTCGCTGTCCCCAGCGACCCGCGGGTTGCAACGGAGTGCAACCCCTACACCATTCACCTATAAACAACACCACTGCCGTAATCACAAACCCAACAATATAAAAACTTCCATAAAACACAGTTTCGAGAATGTCGGAAAAAAGCACACCAACAAGTGCAGCGGGAATTGTTGCAAGGACTAGAAACATGGCTTCTTTAGAGAATGGGTTTTTAACAAGCCACAGGACTTTTTTTCGAAAGACTATAAGCACAGCGAGCAAAGTTGCCACATGAACGACTATGCTAAAAAACACAAAGTCGGTTTCTATTCCAAAAAGTTCGGAGAACATCAAAAGGTGTCCACTTGAAGACACGGGCAAAAATTCGGTTATGCCCTGCACCGCGCCTAAAATCAGTGCTTCAATGATTGTCATGGGTTATTGTATTAAGTGGTACAATTGAAGTATGAAAAATATTGTTTTACCAGAAGGAAGCAGTGAGTTTACAAAGTTTTATGCCTCTTTTATGGACATAGACCCGAATGATGAAAAAGCACTTTTGAAGCGTGCAAATAAAGTTATTGTTGGGCTTGCGGCGTTATGTAAAGAAAAAGGTTTTGCGGCGGAGATTGACGGTGTGGTTTATTGCAAAGCTTGTGATGTTAAGAACAGACATGTTGCATCGTGTGACAAGGGTTGGGACGAAATTGAAATTGATATTATGTGCTGCAAGAGTTGTTTTAGAATTCCGGCAGATGTTTTTTGGCAAGCCGTTACGGAAGAACTTCATGAAACAATCAAGAAACTAAAAGGCACAAAAAGAAAATATCTAAATCATGTTCTTCGCTTTATGGTGGAAGGCGAAGTTGACGGAAAGAAATCTATAATCTTCTTAATTTAATGAGTTAAATCTCCAAAAAAAGCACAAAAATACATCAAAAAAAGTGGGAAATTTTTTGCTGTAAAAAAAATAGAATGTTACAATACTTGTAGTTTAATAACAAATATGTTATAATCGTCCAGTTAATGTTTAAACTAATAAAACAGGAGGAGAATAACATAAGCATATGTATGAAATACTCTATTATGAAACAGAAGCTGGAAACTCTCCTGTAAAAGAGTTTGAACAAGAGTTGATTCGCAAGCATAAAGACGCTGCCTCGGTCGCTTTAAAAAAGTATAAAGAGGAGTTGGAGAAACATGGTCAAAATATTACTAAAAAATTTAAGAGAGAATCAATTAAACTTCTTCAAGATGGAATCTGGGAACTGAGACCAGCGAACATAAGAGTTTTGTTTTTCTTTATTATTGAAGATAACAAAGTCGTATTTCTACACGCAATCGAAAAGAAAGTTGATAGAGTTCCACAAAGAGAAATCGATACAGCAATGCGCAGAAGAAAAGAGTGGTTACAAGGAGGTGCTAGATGAGAAAATTAAAAACATCAAATCAAATATGGGAAGAAATAAAGATTTCAAGTGAGCCAGCTAGGTATGGTACTGAGGCAATTGAAAAAACCGTAAGTATAATAGATAAAGTCATAAAGGCTCGTCTTAATTTGCGATTATCTCAAAATGATGTTGCCAGAAAAATTGGCCTAAAACAATCGGCAATCGCAAGAATAGAATCTTTTAGGGTAATTCCAAAAGTAAGCACCTTAATAAAAATCGCCGAAAGTGTGAATGTTTCTATTGAAGCTCTCGACTTTGATGAAAAAAAATATAGGAGTGACTTAGAAAACGAATTATACTGTTATCGTGTTCTTAACGAAATGGAAACAGAGCGCTACTCTACATTCAGCAGCCCACAGAATCTCGTATCAATCGAAGAAATAGAATTGCTAATGTCAACAACAATTAAAATAGAAAGGAGATTAAACACATGCAAGTAACCGTTAAAAAAATGGATATATTTACAAACTATATTAAATTGGAAGTTATAGAATTGGAAAACGGAAAATATGAGTTAGCACCTAAAGCTTCGGCGAAAATAGGAAAATCGAATAAAATTCCAAATCACTATGCCATTGAAGTAAACCTTTCAGTTTTAGATGAACCAACAAGACGCTTCCCTATTAACTTAGAGGTTAAGACCATCGGCTATTTCGAGATAGAAAATTCAGATGAAAATGTAGTACAAGAATTTCTAAAATCTCAAGGTCTCCAAGCTGTATATCATAATTTAAGAAATCTTATCTCAACTGTTACAGCAGCTTCAATGTTACCAATAGTAAACTTGCCGCCTTTCTTCACAGATATTGTCCCTAGAAAACAACAGTAATAAACAAAAAAGACGCGTAAGCGTCTTTTTGTTATTCCAATGTTGCTTTGATTCTTCTAACTCCGCTTGAAGATGCTTCTTCTTTTTGTATTTTGAATGTGCCGAGGTCTTTTGTGTTTTGTGCGTGTGGTCCGCCGCATAACTCCATTGAGAAGTCGCCCATGCTATACACCTTCACAATCTCGCCATATTTGTCTCCAAAGATTCCAATTGCGCCTTTTGCCTTTGCTTCTTTAACCGTCATTTCTTTAAACGATATTTTTAAACCTTTTTTGATTTGTTCATTTACAAGTTTTTCAATTTTGTCTAACTCTTCTTTTTCTAGTTTTCTGTCGAAAGAAAAATCAAATCTAAGTCTTTCCGCTGTAATATTGCTGCCGCGTTGTTCAATACCTTTGCCTAAAACTTTATTCAATGCAGCAAGCAACAAGTGAGTTGCTGTGTGAAGGTTTGTGATTTTTGGGTCGTTCCCTGCCATTCCCCCAGCATTAACTCCTGCGTTTGCAGTTTGCGATTTCTTTCTATGCTCTTCAAAAGCCACATTGAAACCTTGTTCGTCAACTTCAATTCCACGCTCTCTTGCCATTTCTTTTGTGATTTCAATTGGGAAACCAAATGTGTCGAACAGCCTGAATGCATCAACACCAGAAATTTGTTTCTTTTTTGAAATAAGTTTTTCAAACTCTCTCACGCCCTGCTCTAGGGTTTTAGAGAACTTCGAGAACTCTTTTTCTAGTTCAATAAGAATAAATCCTCTATTTTCTTTGATGTGTGGATGGCTGTCTTGATATTCTTCAATAAACTTTCCAGCAAGCACCAGCAACACATCCGGAGAAATTTTGAGTGCTCTTGCCTGAACAAGTGCACGTCTGATTAGACGTCTAAGAACATAACCCCTTCCACTGTTACTCGGAACAGTTTTAACCATATCGCCCATAATCAAACAAGATGCTCTGATGTGGTCTAGAATGATTCTTGATTGTTTAATAAAACGCATTTGGAAAAGTTGAGTTTGTTCTGGTGAAGTTCTAAACATTTCTTCGTTTGCGATTGCAACTGCATCGCTTAGAGAATGCAACGCGTTTTGGAATGTGTCGATTTCATAAACAGAGTTTAGTCCGTTGATTGCAATCAACGCTCTTTCTAGCCCCATTCCTGTGTCAATATTTGGTTTTTCAAGTGGAACAAGTCCGTTTGGTGTTTTGTTATATTCCATAAACACGTCGTTCCAGATTTCCACATATGCACCGCAATCACACGCCGGTGTGCATTTTGCAGAACAACGAGGTTTTTTTACTATAAACATTTCCGAGCACGGTCCGCACGGTCCGCCAGTTTCAAGTCCCCACCAGTTTTCTTTTTTTGGAAGATAAAACAATTGGTCGTCTTTCACGCCATGGCTTCTCCAAGCAGTTGCCGCCACCTCATCTCTAGGTGCATCAGCGTTTCCTTCAAAAACTGTAAACGCAAGGTTTTCAAGTGGAATGTTTAGCCACTGCGGACTAGTCAGAAATTCGAAAGAAAAAGCGATTGCTTCTTTTTTGAAATAGTCTCCTAGGCTCCAGCTTCCAAGCATTTCGAAACCTGTGCAGTGAGTTTTGTCGCCGATGTCGTCTATATCTCCTGTTCGGATGCACGTTTGAACGTTTGCAAGGCGGGTGCCTTGTGGGTGTTTTTCTCCAAGAAGGTATGGAACAAGCGGCTGCATTCCGGCCGTTGTGAAAAGCACCGTTGGGTCGTCTTGAGGAACGACTGACGAGTTCTTGATTATTGCGTGGTTTTTAGATTCGAAAAATCTTAGCCACATGCTTCTTAATTCTTTTGCTGTAATTTTATATGTTCTTTCCATGAATGTAGTTTAACACGGTTTTTATTTTTTTCATGCGGGTTGCCCTTAGGTGCAACCCCTACATTTTCTGTGTGTAGGGGTCGCGCCTAAGAGCGACCCTAAAAAAGAAAATTATGTTAAACTATAAGGTAAAGAATTGGAGGTGCTATGCATCAAGCGTTATATAGACAGTTTAGAAGCAAGACATTTGAGGAACTAACCGGGCAAGAACATATTGTTAAGATTTTAAAAAATCAGATTGCAAGTGGAAAAATTTCACACGCTTACCTATTTAACGGCGGACGCGGAATTGGAAAGACTTCTGTTGCAAGAATTTTTGCAAAGGCAATCAACTGTTTAGGCACGGGTGTGAAGCCATGTTATAAATGCGAGCAGTGCAAACTTAAAGATATTGAGAATCTAGATATTATTGAAATCGACGCTGCTTCCAATAATGGTGTTGACAGCATAAGAGAACTTAGAGAGACTGTGAAGTTTCTTCCAGTGAATTCTAAATATAAGGTATATATTGTGGACGAGGTTCACATGCTTTCCGACGGTGCGTTTAACGCATTTTTGAAAACACTTGAAGAGCCACCTTCTCACGTTGTGTTTATTCTTGCTACAACCGAAGCGCATAAGTTGCCGGCGACTGTGTTAAGTAGATGTATGAGGTTTGATTTCAAGCAGCCAACAGTTGCGGAGATTTCAACACTGCTTAGAAAAGTTTTGACTGATGCAAAGATAACATTTGACGAAGAAAGCATTGAAGCTATTGCTGAAGCGGCTGATGGAAGTTTTAGGGATGCCCTATCTATTGCAGACAGCGTTGCAGCGGCAGGAAATATGAAGCTTGAATCAAAAGCTGTTGTGAATATGCTTGGAGCGATTTCTAAAAAAGAAGTTGAGACTTTGGCAAACGCTATTGTTAAAAAAGATGAAAAGAAAACAGTTCAACAGGCAGAGAAGTTGTTATCTGAAGGAAAAGCTGTTTCTGCGCTTATTAAAGAACTTATGAAATACTTTAAGAACATTGTTCTAGAGCATGCGGCAAAAGGAACAAGAGCCGATGCGCTTGTGTATGCGTCACTTGAAAAACTGGCTGAACTTGAGGTTGAGCTTAAAAACACACTCAGCCCAAGATTACTGTTTACGGTTTGTTTAATAAATACAATAAATACGAAAGGATAGTATGGAAGAAAAAGAAGAAAGAGTTGTAAAAACAGTCGAAGAACTTACCGAAAAAGAGTTTATTGAGTACCATATGGGTAATAAGTTCGGACTTCTTGGTGGCGAGCTCGGTAACAAGATAGTTATACGTATTTTGTTTTATATATTTTGGGGTTTTATGATGGCACTCATTCAATGGCTCTTCAATGGTGCTAACATAGAAAACATCCTATATCCTGGTCTAATAGTAGCTATAACAGGTGCAGTTGCTTTTGGTGGACTTATGGAGTTATTCAGATGGTTAACATTAAGAAAAATAAAAAAAAGGTATACTGCCCTGCATATAGATAAAAAAGAAGACTAAACAAAAGAACGCCAATCGGCGTTTTTTTAATCTCTGTGATAACCGAGCACAACGCGTTCGATGGCGTTGTAGTCTTTTCTTATGGTTACATCTTTGAAGTTTTTTTGGCTCATCCATGCGTGGACTAAACCTGATTGCTTATGCCCTACTTCAAATGCAAGCAAGCCGCCTGGTTTTAGATAGTGAATGCTTCTGTTGATAATTCTTTCATAAAAATAGTAGCCACTTTCTTCTCCAACGAGTGCCAACTTAGGGTCGTGGTTTTTCACTTCTGGCTCTAACTCATTATCAAACTCATATTCAGATATATATGGCGGGTTGGAAACAATCACGTCAAACTTTTCGTTTATGCTTTCAAAGATGTCGCTGATTCTAAAATCAATATTCACTCCATGAAGTTTTGCATTCTTCTTTGCAACTTTTAGTGCCTTTTTTGAAATGTCTGTTGCAACCATTTTTACTTCGATGTTTTTAAATGTTTCTAGTTCTTTTGCTAGAGTGATTGCAAGAATTCCGCTACCTGTGCCGATGTCGAGGATTTTGATGGTTGTAGGGGTCGCATCACTATGCGACCCAGGGCTGCATGGTGATGCAGCCCCTACGTTTTTTATGCGTTCCTTAATTCTAATCAAAACCGCTTCAACCAAAGACTCTGTGCATTGCCTTGGGCTTAGGACGTGTTTGTTCACCATAAAATCTCTGCCATAGAAATTCTTGATTCCCATAATTTTGCAGATTGGTTCGTTTTTTGAAATACGTCTATCTATAATCTTTTGGCATTGTTTTTCGCATTTTGAGTTTAGTTCATCATCTTTCTTAGCAAGAACTTCGCCGATTGATTTTTGCATCAAGCAAGAAAGCACAACTTCTGCGTCGCGTTCTTCTTTGCCGGCATTCTTCAATTTTTCTTTCTGTGCTTTTAGACAGTCTGATATTTTCATAAATTTATTATAACACAAATAAAAAGGGTCGCCCAACGGTCGACCCCTACATTTCTTATTTCTTTGCTTGTCTGATTTTTTCGAACCTTGCAAGTCTTCCGCCACTGTCAACAACTTTTTGAGTTCCTGTATAGAATGGGTGGCACTTGTTGCAGATTTCTGTTTTGATTTCATCTTTGCCACATGCACTCTCGTTAGAAAAACTATTTCCACAGCTGCACGCAACTGTCACTTTCTTAACTTTTGGGTGTGTTCCTGGTTTCATTTTTATGCTCCTCTTTTGCTGGTTCCAACCAGCTATTTACATTGATTAGTTATTGTACATCATTTTTAAACTTTATGCAACTATCTTCTAAATGATAGCTGATAGATTGAGAATGCCGCTCCATCTGTGCCAAGTTCCATAACAACTGCTGGGTGTCGCCCGTCATCCATTGCTGCTGGTCTTAAAACAATTTCGTGTGCTGCGGTGTTTAAAGCACCAAATGTGATTTCAACTCTATGTTGAATTTCTCTTGTTTGATTCTCTGCCACATAGAATGCAATTGTGTTTACGTATCTTTCTTCAGCGACGCCTGTTGCGTTTGGAGTGCTCCTCACAAAAACACGCATTGCAAAATAGCCAGCTTCTTGGCTTCGGACATTGAAGTCCATTCTATATACATATCTATTTCTTGAAAACTGTCTAATTGGGTCGCCCTTAACTCTGAATGCAATCTCTTCATATTCCCTGAAGTTATTTGCATTTCTGTTTGTGAAGTTAGACATCTGCGAAGTTGAAGCAGTTCCGTTTGCCCAAACTGCAACGTTGTTTGTCAAAAAGTCTGTCGGTGCCATGCGGCTCATTCCTCTAAAACTTAGAATAATCACAATTGTTATAATAATCAAAAGAAGAGCAACAACAATTCCTTTAAACAAGTCTTTTAGGTTGATTGATGGCAACATCAAAATTCCATCGACTTTTGAATATGCCCTTTGTTTTTTTCTGTTGATTCCAAGCTTTCTGTCTAAGTCTTTAATCATGTCGTCGCTTCGCTGTTGTTGTTCTTCGGTGAAGGTTTTTGGCTTATCAAAATAAGGCGTGTCTTTTCGCTTTTGAAGTTCTTCTGGTTTTTTCTTAAGTTGTGGGTTTAACTTTACGCCCATTGGTATTATTTTACCCAAAAAATTCAAATTCCCATAATAAAAAGCATAACATTGGCAATACATTTGTTATGGACATTGTAATATTCTGTATTGGCACAGATAAAGCAACCGGCGATTCTTTTGCCCCACTTGTTGGAACAATGCTCCAAAGTTTAAATATAAATGCATATGTTTATGGAACGCTTAGAAATCCAATCACTGCAAAAAACATTCATCACTGGTATTCTGTTGTGAGAGCAAAGCACCCAAACAAAAAAATTCTTGCAATAGACAGTTGCCTTGGAAAGGCCGCAGATATTGGAAAGATTTCCATTCAATCAAAAGGGCTCACTCCTGGACTTGCTGTTGGAAAAAATCTTGGCGTGTTTGGAGACTATAGTATTTTGGGGTTTGTTGATGAGCTTACAACAAATCAATATGCCATATTTAAAACACCACTTGGCGTGGTGTATGAAATGGCTGTGAAAGTTTCAAATATGCTTAAAACTGTGCTG
>WQZR01000028.1 GCA_009780625.1 Bacillota bacterium
TGACTCTTTTGGCAAGTGTTTTTTGGTCAGCTTTTCTTTCAACTTTTCAACGCCTTTTGGTATGTAGTGTATGCCAAGGAACCCACATAGAACAATAAGTTGATATAAAGGAACCAGAATTGCAACTTTAAGGAAATTGCTTTCTGTGAAGTTTCCAAATGGGAAATCAATAATTCTGATATAGTCGTGGTCTGCCACGAAAGTTATGATTGTTGCAAGAATTAGATATGGAACAAAAACAATGAAGCCCCATTTCAAATCTTTCCATTTTGCTTCATACATTTTAAGTGGAAACGCAAGCATTGCAAACAATACAACCAAAATATGATAGAAATATGAATGATAATTTAGATATGTTGCTGTGCCAAGGAGCATTCTTTCTGTCACAGAACCTGTGATGATTGCTGGAAGCAACAATATTCCAACAGAAACCACTGTTGTGATTGAAAGTGTCACGCCCCACATAATTTCTCTAAACCTTGTTGCCTTTGCACCTTTTCCAATTCCAAAGAACTCAAAAAGAATTTCAGCAATAACAACGATTGGAAATAGATACGAAAAGATTGAGCAAATGAAAACTGGAATCCAAGAGACTTCATAGTCCACAACGAGCCCTCTAAATTGTTTGATTAGTTCAAGTGTCAAAAGAATGACTGCAACAATTGCAAATGGAATCAACTTAATTTTTCTTGGCTGATTTCTAAGAAGAAAATATAACCCCACACAGATTCCAACAAAAACAAGAAATGCACCACCCATCAAATATACGTCGTAGATTGTACCCATAATATTCTATTATACAACAAAAATCGACAAAGTGCATGGGAAATACTTCCTAGAATATTTATAGAACATTTGTTTTGTTTTATGTATATTGTGGGTTATAATATAATGATGGAAAAACGAGAAGCAAGAGAACGAAATATTCTACATTCGGACTTAAACAATTTTTTTGCTTCTGTTGAAGAAATTTTAAACCCTTCGCTTAGAGCCCACCCACTTGTTGTTGGTGGTGACCCATCTAAACGCAGCGGAATTGTTCTGGCAAAAAACCAGCTGGCAAAGAAATATGGAATATTTACTGGCGAAACGCTTTTTGCTGCAAGAAAGAAATGCCCAAACCTTGTTGTTGTTCCTGGAAGAAGCGGAGTATATGGCGAGTATTCAAAAAAGGTTAATGAAATATATAGTCGATATTCTGATAGAGTTGAAAGTTTTGGCATTGATGAATGCTGGCTCGACATAACTGGGTTGTTAGATGAGAAAGGAAACAGACGAAATCCTCGCGAAGTTGCCGATGAAATTAGGGAAACCGTGAAGCGGGAACTTGGGCTTACAGTAAGCATTGGCGTGAGTTTCAACAAAACATTTGCCAAACTTGCCTCAGACTTTAAGAAACCAGACGCAACCAGTGAGGTTACAAAAGAAAACTTTAAAGAACTTGTTTGGCGTCTTCCTGTAAACGACATGATGTATGTTGGGCGACGCATGGCTCCACATTTTCGAAAAATGACAATTGAAACAATTGGTGACCTTGCAAACTTCTCCCCTGTTCATTTGGAAAAACGTTTTGGAATTAATGGAAGAAAACTCTGGGAACTTGCAAACGGAATTGATGACAGCACTGTTGCCTTATATCAAGAAACTGAACTCCCTAAATCTGTTGGAAACAGCAGAACTTTTTCGCACGACTTGACAACTGTTGAAGAAATCAAGTGTGCTCTCACGGTTCTTGCAGAATCTGTTGCAAGGCGTTCTAGGCGAAAAGGTGTGAAAGGTGTTGGTGTTGCTCTTTCGGTTAGAGATGAAAATTTGAAATGGTGGAAAAAACAAGGCATGCTTGGGTTTGCAACAAACAACTCAAAAACCATTCTTGACGCTGGCATGGAGCTCTTAAAGCACTATGACAAACCCTTGAAAGTTCACAGTCTTGGAATAACTCTGTTTAGTTTAGTTGAAGAAAGCAAAGAACAACTTTCAATATTTGGAATGGAAGAAAAAAACAAGACTGAATGCGTTCTAGATAAGGTTCAAATTAAGTATGGAAGAAAAGCAATTGTTGCTGGAACAACACAAGTTGATAAAGAAATTTCAGACTTTATGCCTTCACAAAAAAAACTCGTCTAGGACGAGTTCTTTTTTATTTAACAATAACTTTTAGGAACGTCTTCTTGCCCTTCTTAACCAGATAGTCTTTTCTGTATATAAGGTCGATTGTTTCGTCTGTTGATTCAATCTTCTTAGCGTCAATTGTAATTCCGCCATTTTCAATCAAATCTCTAATCTCACGTTTGCTGAAGAAGATTTCATGAAGCACGCTTAAAAAGTCCACAACTTTCATTTCAGCTTTTAGAACCTTATCTTCTTTAACTGTTTTTAAATCAAAAGCTATAACAAGGTCTGTATATAAGAAAGCAGCCATCGGAACGCTTGGGTCGTTTAGAATGTCTGTCACTTCTTTTTTATAGAACATTTTTCTTGTTGTTTCAACAACCTCGTCTGCAGCTTCTTTGCCGTGCACAAGTTTTGTTACGTCGTATGCAAGTTTTTTCTTTGCTTCTCTGATGTCTTTTGTAATCAATGGAGCAATTTCTTGAACAGTCATATCTCCAAAGAACTTAAGAAGTTGTTCAACTTCTGCGTCATCCACATTTATGAAGTATTGGTAGAAATCAAATGGTTTTGCATTTTCACCATGAACCCAAAGAGTCCCTTTTTCTGTCTTGCCCATTTTTGTGCCGTCTTTGTTTGTCAGAAGTGGTGTGCTTAGCCCAACCAGTTGTGGTCTTTCTTTTCCGTTCTTTAAACTCATTTTGCGTCCAAGTTCAACACCAGCCACAACGTTTGCCCATTGGTCGCTTCCGCAAAGTTGAAGTGTGCAACCAAACTCGTTGTTTAGATGAATAAAGTCGTATGCTTGCATAAGCATATAACCCATCTCAAAGAATGTTAGACCACCTTCTGTCAGTCTGTTTTTATAGTTTTCAAAACTAAGCATTCTGTTTACGTTAAAATGAGAACCAACTTCTCTCATAAAATCTAGATACGTTCTGTTGTTTGTCCAGTCTGCGTTGTATACAATTGTTGCTGTGTCCATGTTGATGAACTTTTTTACAACTTTTTCTATGCCTTTAGAGTTTTCTTTCAACTCTTCTGCTGTCATCATTTTGCGCATTTCATTTTTAAAACTTGGGTCGCCTATTGCTGCTGTTGCGTTTCCAATAAGCAAAATTCCTTTGTGACCAAAGTCTTGAAGAATTTTAAAAACCCTAAGACCAAAAAAGTGTCCTATATGAAGGTTGTCTGCTGTTGGGTCGATTCCGAAATAGAAAGTTACTGGTCTTGCGTCTAGCATTTCCTTTGTTTCTTTTTCGTGTGTCAATTGCTTGATGAAGCCGCGTTCTTTAAGGAATTTGAACGCACCTTGCTTGAATTCCATAGTTTTTCTCCTATATATCTAGAGTATACCAAAAAAAAACAAAAAAGCCCTCAGTTTTTTGAGGGCTTTTTTTATGTCTTGGATTAAACAAGCCACTTATATTTTTTGTTAACAAGAAGGCTCAGCAAGTCTACCCACCAGAAAACGAAGCCTAGTAGGAATGGTAAACTTAGAATTGTCCAGATTATGTTTTTTCCATAAACCAATCTCCAAACGAAGCTGAAGATATATCCAAATATCAATTGCAGTATTAGCAACACGATAAATGAAAGACCAAAGTTTGCTTTTTTTGCCATGTTTTTTCTCCTTTAATTTTATATGATATTTTATTATAACATGACACTAAAATTTTTGTTGCTATTTATTTCTATTAATCATTTCAACAATAAAAGCCTTGGCTCTAAGCCCGTTCACTCTCTCGGCTTCCTTGCCATCTTTGAAAACAATCATTGTTGGAACAGACATAACATCGCATTTTGCTGCAATATCTGTTGCAGTGTCTATATCAATGCTGAATATTTTTGTGTCTACATCTGCTGCAACTTGCTCTAGAATTGGTCCAAGCATTTTGCATGGTCCGCACCAAACTGATTTAAACTTTACAAGAACTGTGCCGTTTGCAATTTCCTTATCAAAGTTCTCTGCTGTGATTTCAATAATTTTACTCATGTTTTTCTCCTTTGCTGAATGTTTTTTAGTATACCATATTTTGACAGTTTATTTTAAGCCTTTTCCCACAAAATAATCTTAGACAAAAAGGAGAACCATACATGAGAGAACTTAGAGATTGTGTTTGTGCACTTGCAATTGGAGTTGTTGTTGGAGGGCTTGTTGTTTATAAGTCTAAAACAATCCGAGCATATATGCGAGCACAAGAAGATGTGATTATGGAAATTACGGACAGTTGTGTGGAAGCATGTGCAGACATTAAGGACACGGTTGTCAACAAAACACGAGAAGTTTGTGCAGATTGTGTTGAAACCGTTTGTGACGACATGGAAGACACAACAAAGAAACTTGAAAAAGTGGCAAAGAAAATCGAACCAAAGAAAACAAAAAAGAAGGCATAGTGCCTTCTTTTTTTATTTAGCTATTTTACTTGTTTTCGATTGCTTCAGCTGGACACACATTTGCACATCCGCCACAACCAACGCATACGTCTTGGTCAATCACTGCTTCAACAGTTCCATCTTCTTTTTCAACAATGTCAATTGCTCCAAATGGGCAAACGCTCACGCACGCTCCACATCCTACGCATTTTTCTGTAACTTTCATAGCTTTCTCCTTTGCTTTGCACTATATATGCTTTTTAAGTATACCCTACTTCATTCGGTTTTGCAAATTCTTTCTAGAATTTGCACTGCATTTCCTGCTGCACCTTTTCGCACATTGTCACTTGAAATAAAGAAAGACAATGCATTTTTGGTTGACTCATCTCTTCTTATTCTTCCAATAAAAACTTCATCTTTGTTTTCTGCGATGATTGGCATTGGATAGTCAAACTGCTTTGGCGAGTCTCTGACAATCAAACCTTCTTGAGCATAGAACGCTGTATAGATGTCTTTCATGTCAAACTCTTTTTCGAATTCTACAAACACCGATGCACTGTGGCAATTTGCGATTGGAACTCTGACGCATGTTGCAGAAACTTGAAGGTTTGGAAGGTTTAAAATCTTCTTGGTTTCGTCCATAAGTTTTTGTTCTTCTTTGGTATAACCAGACTCCAAAAAGTCATCAATCTGTGGAATTAGATTGTCAAAAATTCTGTGTTTAAATGTTTGATTTGGCTTATTTTTTGATGTGTTTTTTAAATCTGAAATTCCGCCAATTCCTGCTCCACTTACGGCTTGATATGTGGAATAAATCACTCGTTTTATGCCGAATTTTTTTAGAGCATTAAGCGGCAACACCGCCATGATTGTTGTGCAGTTTGGGTTGGCGATGATTCTTTTTTTTGCCGCTAGAGCCTCTAAATTGACTTCTGGCACGCAAAGTGGAACATCAGCACACATTCTATATGCGCTGGAGTTGTCGATTATAACGGCGTTATTAGCCTCAAAAATGGGTGCATAAATCTTGCTTATTTCTGCTGGCACCGCGAGGAGAACAAAGTCCACTTTTAGGTTCTTTGCAATGTCTTTTGTGAGGACAAAAACACCCTTAGATTTCTTGTCTGCAAAGAGATATAACTCATCTGGAGTGATGCGTTTTTCTTCCAAAATTTCAAGCATTTTTTTGCCAACCATTCCGGTTGCACCAACAATTGCTAGTTTCATTTTTCCTCCTTAAATCAGCAGCGGTTGAATTTGTTTTCCTTCTAGAGCATGTTCGACAGTTTCCAAAATCTTTGAGAAATCTGCAACAAGGCTCTTTGGTTTCTTCTCAAAATTGTCTTGACCAAAAGGAACGAAATAGACATTTTTGGAATTCATCAAGGTTGCAATGTTTGTCATATTCAACCCTAAGCCATCGTTTGTTGAAACTCCAATCACAACGGGTTTGTTGTTTCGCATAAGACTTTTTGCAGTCATAGTTATTGGGCTATCTGAAATTGCATTTGCAAGTTTAGATATTGTTGTTCCGGTTGCTGGAGCGATTACAATAACATCTATAATATTACTTGGGCCAACAACCTCTGCTTGATTTAAATTCACCACTGGAGGCTTGCCTGTGATTCTCTTTAGTGTTTCAATCACCTCTTTACTTTTTGTTGCGCGTGTGTCCATTGTTGCAACAGTTGTTGAAAGAATTGGAAGAACTTCGTGTCCATCTTCCACAATTTTTTCGATGATTTTATATATGCTTGGTATTGTGCAAAATGAACCTGTGATTCCAAAACCTATCTTCATATTTCTATATATGACCACTTCACAAAAAGGTTGCTCTCCTCATATTGTGAAATATGAAATATTACATAGAAACAGCATGCGAAAGAACAGAGCATTTATATATGCTTTTGAAAAAATCTAAAAAGGAAGTTTTTAGGCTTACAGAAAAGAAATGCCCAACCTGTGAACTCTCAAGCAAAGAAGAAACAACATATATCTTTTCCCCTGCCAAAAAATTTGAAAAGAAAGATGTTCTTTTGCTTAAAAACAACAGCGTTGTTATTTCTGGAAATATTACAGACGAAACAAAAAAACTGTTTGAGGCAAAAAAGATTATTCACAAAAACCTATTGACTGATATGCTCTATTCAATTAAAAATAATGTCCTGACTGCTGAAGCAATTTTGGCGCTTGTGATTACGCACACAAAACGAAGTATCTTTGAAGAAAAGATTTTAATTCTAGGTATGGGAAATCTGGGAACTGCAACAGCGAAGATGCTGACACAGTTGGGGCTTGAAGTTTCTTGTGTGAATTATACCGAAGAAAGATATTTCCAGGCTTATCACTTTTCAAAGATTGTGTATCTAGGTGATGAATTTAAGAAACATCTTAAAGACTATTCCGTGATTATAAACACTGCACCAGCGAAATTGTTTGCCGATGAAGAACTCCCGCTAATAAAAAAAGATACAGTCTTTTTGGAGACTGCAACTGGAACTTGTTTAAGTCAAGAAAAGGCGGAGCATTTTAAATATATTCTCTGCCCTGCCTTGCCTTCGAAATTTATGCCACATTCTGCTGCGGAGTTGATGTATGAATATATTAAAAAAAACGCCTAAGCGTTTTTTTGATTATCTTCTGTTTTTGATTCTTTTCAGGAACTCTGGGATATCATCTTCTTCAATTTCAACTCTTGAAGTTTTAAGATTCTTTCCAACACCTTCTTCCTTTGAAGCAGCAACTTCTTTTTTTGCTTCTTCAAAAGTTGCTTCTTTTGTTGGTCTGTTTAGTGCTTGGTGAAGTTCTTCTTCTCTTGTGATTTCTTTTTGTTCTGGCTGTTGTTTTACAAAGTTTTCTTCAAATCCATCAAACAGGCTTTTTTGTCCAACGCCTTTTGTTTCGAAACTGAAATTTGAATCTTCTTCTTTTTCTTTAGATTCTTTTTTTACTTGCTCTTTGATTTCTTGATTTCTTATTGTTGCAAGTCTTTGATATTCTAGGTTTCTTCTGATTTCTTCTTCTGTTTCAGCTAAGCCAGTCGCAACAATTGTGATTTCCATATCGTCGCCAAGTGCTTCATCAATTCCGTTTCCGAAAATGATTTCGCAGTCTTCCGAAACAACGCCACCAACAAGTTGAACTGCTGTTGCAACGTCGTCTAGACTTACGCCAATTCCACCCTTAACATGGATTACAAGACCTGTTGCACCTTCGATGCTTGTTTCAAGAAGTGGACTTGAAACTGCTTGCTTAACCGATTCAATCACTTTATTCTCGCCGCCTGCTCTTCCGATTCCCATATGAGCTTTTCCGCGGTTTTTGATTACACGCTTAATGTCTGCAAAGTCTAGGTTCATGATGCTTGGTTTTGTGATGATGTCGCTCATTCCAGCAATACCTTGTCTAAGAACATCGTCTGCATATCTATATGCTTCTGCCATTGGCACGCCTTTTGGAAGAACGTTTAGAAGTTTTTGGTTTGGAATGACAACAATTGTGTCTACAAATTTTCTAAGTTCTGCAATACCTTTGTCTGCCTTTTCTCTTCTTGGTTTTCCTTCAAAGTCAAATGGTTTTGTTACAACCGCAACAGTCACAATTCCAAGTTCTTTTGCAACTGAAGCAATAACAGGCGCTGCACCTGTTCCTGTTCCGCCGCCCATTCCTGCTGTGATGAAAACAAGGTCTGTTCCTCTAAGCACATCTGCAAGTATTGTTCTTGATTCTTCTGCTGCTTTTTCTCCAATTGCTGGGTCTGCACCTGCACCTTGTCCACGTGTAAGTTTTTCTCCAATCTGAAGTCTCATTGGTGCTTTGTTTACAAGAAGAACTTGCTTGTCTGTGTTTATAGAAATAAACTGAACACCTTTCAGTCTTGAATCAATCATTCTGTTTACTGCGTTGCAACCACCGCCGCCAACACCGATAACTTTGATGCTAACTATTGGATTGCTTGATGAATTTGTGTTAAAAGTATTTTGCATACATTCCCTTTTTCAAACTAATAGATATTTTTCTAATCCATTATACTAAATATTGTGGTTTTAGTCAATGAAATATAAAATCTAATCTACTTGACCATTGATGATTAGTGCTAGGTTTAAAACTCCAAGTTCACTGACAAGCGTTGGTGTTGGTGTTTCTAGTTGAGGTGCGTTTCTGACTTCAAGTGGGTATGCAATCAACTTCGAAAGATAGTCTGCGCCGCCTCGTAGATATGAAAGCCCCCCACCTGTTAGATATATTTCTCTAATGTTCTTTTCTTCAAGCCTCATGTTTTTTAGGGCTCTTGAAACACTCTTTGCAAAACACTCCAACCATTCTTTTATTAGTTTGTTTGCAATTTGTGCGTTTATTCTAATCATTTTTTCTTGTCCAACGCTTTCGTATGAATCACTTGGAAGCGGTGTGCAGTTTAGAATAACTTCCTTTTTCACCTGTTCTGCTTCTTCAATTGTCAACTTAAATGCATCTGCAAAAATTTCTGTCACGTCTTGCCCGCCAAAGTCTAGTGAAACAAGGTTTCTAAGCCCTTCGCCGCAGATTATGCTTAGGCTTGCAGCACTATAGCCAACGTCTAAAATCACAACATCTTTTTCTCTTTCTTCTGCAGTAAATGCATATAGGCTTTGTGCAAGTGTTGCACAAACAAGTTCTGATGAACGAATGTCCAAATCTTCTAGAATTTGATATATGTTTTCAATAAAATAGTTCTCGCAGAAAACGAAGCTTACGTTTGCTGCAAACTTTGATGCTTTTGTTTTTTCTGGTTTGAATGTTCTTGTTTTTTCGTCAATCAAATAGTCTATTCCAGATTTGTTTATAAGCTCGAATTTATCTTCTTTAATTCCGCTATATGCAAGGTCTGCAATGTTTGCAATCTTTCTTCTTGAAATCGCTTTTCTTTTTGCATAGCCTTGTTTTGCTTGTCCTACTTGAACAGTGATGAAATCGCTTGGAACACCAACATAAACCTTGTTTATTTTTGTTAGGGCACTAGATTCTAGTTCTGAAACAATTTCAGACACCAAAACTTTGATGTCTGTGATTGAATCTCTAAATCTGCCTTTTCTATATCCGCCGTAGTCTTTTTGAATTCTAGCCAAAATATCGAGCTGACCATTCACCCCGCGTCTTCCAACAAGCCCAACAAGCTTTTGACTTCCAAAATCTATAATTGCAACAGTATTTTTCATACTTCTATTTTAACAGATTTTAGGAAATTGTGCTATAGAATTCGACCAGCAAAAAATAAACTCTCCATAAAGAGATGCCCCATCAAGGTCATTCCTTCTTCGTCCTTTGAAGTGAACCATTTAAGTTCTTCAATTTCTCTTGAGGCTTTTGGTTTGTCTGTAAGTGTTCCGAAATATAGTGTAAGTTTCAAAATTCCATCTGTCCCATCGCCCTTTGGATGTGTGCAATAAAAAACTCTATAGAGTTGCAAGCTGTTTTCCACAATACCTGAGCCTAACTCTTCCATAATTTCACGCTTTAAGCATTCTTCGTCTGTTTCACCCATTTCGCGTTTTCCACCTGGAATATAAAAAGACTTTTTACCCTTGCTTCTTGCAAATAAAACTTTGCCGTCTTTTATTATAAACAAACCAACTTTATCGATGAGCATTTCATCGTTAATTTCTTTGTCTGTCATTTTTCTAAACCTTGGAAGAGTCTCACCGTTATGCTCCACTGTTTGGTTCCAAACTGCAATCTTCCTTACGCATGTTTTGTGGTCGCCATAACATTCGCGATAGATTACGCTTTCTTCCATGTCTGGTTCATAGAACCCGGTTCCTAGAACTTCATATAGATTTGTTTTAGATTTAAAATGTTTATATAGACCTGGTGTTGGTTTATTCATTCCACTCAAATTCCTTTTCTGCAATGCGAACTGTTGTTCCTTGTTTTAGACCTTTTGCTCTCATCATGTCGATAATTCCATCAGCGTGAAGTTTTGCATAGAAATATGCAAAGCTGTCGCCTTCTTCTAGGTTTACTTTTCTTATTGCTTCATCAATATAACCACCTTCAAGAACCATTGTTCCCGTGTGGTCTCTATAGATATTTATACTTGTTGTGTCGCGTTCGTCGATTACGTTCAGTTCTGTTGTTTCTGGTTTTTTGTGTGGAATTTTTTCAAGCACTTTAACTGTCTGTGTCAGAAGGTCTGAAACACCCATATGTGTGATTCCAGATATCGTCACAATTGGATTGCTTGTGATTTCCTCAAATCTTTTGATGACTTCATCAATGTCTTGCACCATGTCGCATTTGTTTAGAACAACAATCTGCGGAACCTCTGCGCAAGCATCGCTATATTTTGCAAGTTCGCCGTTGATTATTTTATAGTCCATAACTGGGTCTCTGCCTTCGTATCCAGATGCATCAACAACGTGCAGGAACATTCTTGTTCTTTCGATGTGCCTAAGAAAATCGTGCCCTAGCCCAACGCCTTCGGCTGCACCTTCAATAAGCCCAGGTATGTCGGCAACAACAAAACTTGTGTCTAGATGTTTAACCACACCTAGGTTTGGAGTTAGGGTTGTGAAATGATAGTTTGCAATTTTTGGACGTGCATTTGATATTACTGACAAGAGTGTGCTTTTTCCAACGTTTGGAAAACCAATAAGACCAACGTCTGCTATAGTTTTAAGTTCTAAGATAAA
>WQZR01000029.1 GCA_009780625.1 Bacillota bacterium
CATAGTTCGGCAGTTAAAGTTTCGACTGTAGACAACCGAATCAGCCTTGAGCTTTTTGTTATTCTTAAATATGGCATAAACCTGTCTGCAACATGCGAGACAATGAAGGAAAGCATCAAGTTTAAAGTTGAAAAATTTACAGGAATGATTGTAGACACCGTAAACATAAATGTTATGGGTGTTAGAGTTTAATATATACAAACGAGGGATAAAGAGGGAACATGAGTAGCGCAGTTATTAACAAAGATACAGTAATCAAAACAGGCAACAAAACTCCAGCAAAGAAGCCAGAGGTGAAGAAGGAAGCACCAAAAGCTGAAAAGGCTAAGGTGACAAAAGTTTTAAATGGTGCAACGTTTAGAAAGATGCTTCTTGGCGGTGCTTCTTTACTTGAACAACAAAGAAAATATGTGGACAGCTTAAACGTTTTCCCAGTTCCAGATGGAGACACAGGTATCAACATGTGTCTAACTTTTAAATCTTCAATCAAAGAAATTGAAGCAGTTCCAAACAACAACATTGATGCAATTGCAGAAGCTCTGAACAAAGGTGCTCTAAAAGGCGCAAGAGGAAACTCTGGGGTTATTCTAAGTCAAATTCTAAAAGGGTTTAGCACAGTTGTTGCAGCAAGCCCAGATAAACTGGACACAAAACAATTTGCAAAGGCACTTGTGGAAGCACAAATGGTTGCATATAAAGCCGTAACAAAGCCAAAAGAAGGCACAATGCTTACAGTTATTCGTGTTATGGCAGAAGAGGCAACAAAACTTGCAAGAAAATATTCAGACTTTGAAACATTTATGAAAGAATTGATTGTTGCGGGTGAAGACATTCTGCAACAAACTCCAGATATGCTTGAGGTTTTAAAGAAGGCAGGAGTTGTGGACGCTGGTGGACGCGGAATTATTGTAATCTTTGAAGGTATGAACAAGGCACTTCTTGGTGAAGAAATTAAGGCAGTTGCAGAAGAACTTGTTGAAACAAACGAATCTCCTGATGTTCATATTGACTTCGATGCACTTGAAGATATCGAATTTGCATATTGCACAGAGTTTATGGTTGTGAATTTAAACAAAAAAACAACAATGTCTGACATTGATAAACTTAGGGATAACCTTATGACTCTTGGTGACAGTGTGCTTTGTATTGGTGACCTTACAATGGTTAAGGTTCACGTGCATACAAATACACCACACATGGCAATGGGTTATGCTTTGGAACTTGGTGAACTTGATAATATTAAAATCGAAAACATGCTTGCACAAAGCAGAGCGATGAGAGAGCAGATGGAAAAGAACAGAGAACAAAAGCCATATGCGATTGTTGCTGTTTGTGCGGGTGAAGGACTTAGTGCAATTTTTAAAGACATTACAGTAGACAGAATCATTTCTGGTGGCCAAACAATGAACCCAAGTGCAAGTGATATTGCAAAAGCGTGCGAAAGAGTGCCATCAAACAACGTGTATGTTCTTCCAAACAACAAAAACATCATTTTGGCAGCAGAACAAGCAAAAGCTCTAACGACTAAAAACCTGTTTGTTATTCCAACGGTAAACATTCCACAAGGAATTACGTCAGTTCTAACCCTAAATCCAGACGACACAATCGATACAAACGTAAAAAACATGAAAGAAGCAATCAAAGGTGTGAAATCTGGTTCGATTACTCATGCGGTTAGGGATACAAGCATCAATGGTCTAGAGATTAAAGAAGGCGATATCATTGGGCTTGATGACAGCAACATTCTGACAAACACAAAAACCGTAAACGAAGCTGTTGCAAGTCTTGTTGGGAAACTTACAAATGGAACGACTGTTAGTGTAACGCTGTTCTATGGTGAAGATGTGAAGGAAGAAGAGGCAGAAAAACTTCAAAAAGAACTTTCTAAAAAATATGGCGATTATGATATAAACATTCTTTATGGTGGGCAGCCGGTGTATTATTACTTAATATCGGTTGAGTAGATTAAATGAATTTAAAAAGAGCGCGAAAGCGTTTTTTTTGTTGCCTAAACCCCTAAAAACCCATCAAAAAGTCGTGAAAACGACCCAAAAAATAGGCTTAAATATACGAAATAGTGTATATATATGCATAAAAATCTTATTCAGAGCACTCTGGAGCCAGTTTTTGCCTAAAAAACTGTATTTTTATGCATTTAAACCATTTGACGAGAATGTTTTTTTATGGTAAAATACAGCACAAAACTAAGGAGAGCGTGTTTATGGCAAAATCCTATGAAGCAAAAGACCTGATTGTTCTTGAAGGTTTAGACGCGGTTAGAATGAGACCGGGAATGTATATCGGCAGCACCGGCAGCAGGGGTCTTCACCACTTGTTATGGGAGATTGTTGATAACAGTATAGATGAACTTGCAAACGGTCATGGAACGCAGATTGATGTTGTTTTATATCAAGACGGCAGTGCTTCAGTTAGAGACGACGGAAGAGGAATTCCTACAAGCATTCACTCACAATATAAAGTTTCGGGTGTGGAGTTGGTTTTCACAAAACTTCACGCAGGTGGAAAGTTTTCGACAGATAACTACACGCACTCAGGTGGGCTTCACGGGGTTGGTGCTTCGGTTGCAAACGCTTTAAGCAAATGGCTTGTTGTGGAAGTTGCAAAGGGTGGACAAGTTGTTCAAATGCAATTTCATTCACCTGAAGTTGATAAGAAAATTAAATCTGGGCTTAAAAAGACAGAACTGGTTCAAATAGCAGAATCGGAATTTAACCCTAATATGAAAAACTTCAAAAAAGGAACATTTGTTAGGTTCCTTCCAGATGAAAGAGTTTTTAAAACTGCAACATTCAGCACAGACACAATTGGGGAAAGACTTAAAACTTTGGCGTTTTTAAACAAAGGAATAAAAATCACTCTTCAAGATTTGAGAGCAGAAGAAATTAAGGAGCCAGAAGTTTTTCACTTTGAAGGCGGGCTTTCAGATTTCTGTGAATATTTAAACATTGGAAAAATTCCTTTATTTAAAGACCCAATATATATTGAAACAAAATCAGACTTGTGCGAACTTGTTCTTGCAATGCAGTGGACAGACAGTTTTACAGAAAGTATTTTCAGTTATGTGAACAGCATTCCAACAACAGAAGGTGGAACGCATGAAACGGGTTTAAAAACCGTGATTACAAAAAGTTTTAATGACCTTGCAAGAAAATATAACTATCTTAAAGATAAAGATGAAAACTTTGTTGGAGACGACTTCAGAGAAGGTTTGACTGCAGTGCTTCTTGTTAGAATGAATAACACTCAGTTTGAAGGGCAAACAAAAACAAAACTAGGCAACCCAGAAATTAAGCCAGAGGTTGAATCTTTGGTTGGTGCTGCTTTTGAAGAGTTTTTTGCAACAAAACCAGGCCAAGCAGTGTTTGACACGATTATCAAAAAATCTAAAAACGCAAGAGAAGCAAGAGAAGCAGCAATGAAGTCTAAGGAACTTGCAAGGCAAAAGCGAAGCATTTCTGCAGACAGTTTGGTTGGAAAACTTTCAAGCTGCACGGGAAAAGACGCGACAGAAAACGAACTTTTTATTGTTGAGGGAGACAGTGCAGGTGGTTCGGCAAAACAAGGAAGAGATAGACGATTCCAGGCAATTTTGCCACTTAGAGGAAAACCACTTAACGCTGAAAAGAAACGTATTTCACAAGTTCTAGCAAATGAAGAAATTCGAAGCATAATCACGGCCCTCGGCGCAGGGATTGGAGAAGACTTTGATTTAGAAAGACTTAAATATCACAAGGTTATAATCTTGGCCGATGCCGACCAAGACGGTGCGCACATAAGAGCAATTCTTTTGACGTTCTTGTTTAGATATATGAAAATTTTGATTACGGAAGGGCACGTGTATATTGGCATGCCTCCGCTTTATAAGGTTTCAAAGAAAGACCAGATTGTTTATGCATATAACGAAGAAGAACTTAAAGAAGTGACAGAGCAGATTGGAAAGGGATATAACATTCAAAGATATAAGGGCTTAGGGGAAATGAACCCAGAGCAGCTTTGGGAAACAACAATGAACCCAGAAGCAAGAAAACTTGTGCAGGTTTCAATTGATGATGCTGCAGAAAGCGAAAAAATCATCACAACGCTTATGGGTGACGACATTGAAGTTAGAAAGGCATATATTTTCGAAAACGCAAATTTCAACAAAACGGACACATTTGACACATTTCAAAAGTAAAGGGGCATAACGATGGATGAGATTAAAGACAAAGATGATTTAGAAGAAAACATCGAACAGAACGAAGAAGAAACAACTGAGGAAGAAACTCTTGAAGAAGAGGTTTCTTTGGGTGAAGAAAAAGAAGAAGAAACTTCTGTAGAAGAGACAGAGGAAGTTGTTGACGAAGCCCTAGAAGAAGAGGAAGAAGAAGGCGAGAAAATTGCGGTTAATGCAAATCTTTTGGAAGAATATAAAAAGAGAAAACTTGCAGAATTAGAAGCCCAAGAAACAACAGAAGAAACTCTCGAAGAGGAGTCTGTTGAAGAGATTGAGGAAACTGGAGAGACTGAAGAAGTTGTTGCTGAAGAAGAACAAGAGACAGAAGAAGAAACAGTCGCTGAAGAGGAAACTGAAGAAGAGGAAGAAGAAGGCGAAAAGATTGCGGTTAATGCAAATCTTTTGGAAGAATATAAGAGAAAGAAACTAGCCGAACTTCAAGCAGAAGAAGCACAAGAAGAGCCAACAGGAGAGGTTGATGAAGAAGTTGCTGCAGAAGAAGAAATAGTTGAAGAGGAAGCCGTTGAGGAGACTGAAGAAGTTGCTGTTGAGGAAACAACCCCTGAAGAAATAGAAGAACAAGAGGAAGTTGCTGCAACTGTTGAAGAAACAGAACAAGTTGAAGAAGAAACAACAGAAGAAGTTGCTCAGGAAGAGGTTTTAGAAACTGAAGAAGAGAAAGAGTTTAGAGAAGCAAACCTCACAAGAGAAGAGTTAGAAAAGAAAGACAGAGAATATAGAGAAAAACAATTTAAGTCAGATTATATCTACAAAACTCAACCTACGTTTGAAAAGGTTGATATTGGAATTAAGCCAAAAGCAGAACCACCAAAAGTTGCCGAGCAGATTGACATTTTCACTGCACCTGCGGCTCCAGTTGAAGAAGAACAGGTTGAAGTTGAAGAAACAGTTGAAACTTTGATGGCAGCAGAAGCAAAAGCAGAAGAAGTAAAGAAAGCGGCAAAAGAAAAGACTTTATTTGAAGAAGTTCAAGAACAAGTCTCAGAAGACGAAGAAGGAAACATTCAAATCGTTAGAGACTACGACGAGAGTGAAGAAATTCCAAAAGCGAAAACTGCTGCTAGTGACGACGAAGATGGCGAAGGTGAAGAAGGCGTTATTGTTAAGACGATTGAAGAAATTATGCACGACAGCATGATGCCATATACAGAACACGTTATTCTAGACCGTGCACTTCCAAGAGTTGAAGACGGACTTAAGCCGGTTCAAAGAAGAATTCTATACACAATGCACGAGCTTGGGCTTTCAAGTGATAAGCCATTTAAAAAATCAGCAAGAATTGTTGGAGACTGCTTGGGTAAATATCACCCACACGGCGATAGCAGTGTGTATTCTGCAATGGTTAGAATGGCACAAAACTTCAACATGAAAGAGATTCTTGTTTCGGGGCATGGAAACTTTGGAAGCGTGGATGGAGACTCTGCGGCTGCAATGAGATATACAGAAGCAAGGCTTGCACCACTGGCTGAAGAACTGCTTAGAGATATTGAAAAAGAAACGGTTAAATTTTCATTTAACTTTGATGACACACTTAAAGAACCAGAAACACTACCTGGCTATTTTCCAAACCTTCTTGTAAACGGCGCTTCGGGGATTGCTGTTGGTCTTGCAACAAATATTCCACCTCATAACCTTGCTGAAGCAATTGATGCTTGTATTGCGTATATCAACCAAAAATCAATCACTGTTAAAGAGTTGATGAAAATCATTCGTGGGCCAGAGTTTCCAACAGGTGGTTATATTATTGACAACGGTGAGATTGAACGAGCATATGAAACAGGGAAGGGCAAAATTTTGATGAGAGCAAGGCTTCACATTGAAGCAACAACTCCAGAAAAACAAAGCATTGTTATAACAGAACTTCCATATCAAGTGAACAAAGCAAAACTTCTTGTGGACATTGCAGATTTAAGCGAAGAAGCAAAAGGAACTCCACTTGGGTTTATTGCCGATATTGTGGACGAGAGTGACAGACGTGGAACGCGTGCAGTTATTAGATTGAAAAAAGACGCGCAACCGCAAAAGATTGTGGCTGAACTGTTTAAAAAGACAGACCTTCAAAAGAGCTTTGGAATCAATATGGTTGCAATTGCTGATGGAAGACCTCAACAGATGGGACTGCTTGACATATTGGCATACTATACAGACTATCAACGCGAAGTTGTTCTTGCAAGAAGTAAGTTTGAATATAACGAACTTAAGGAAAGAGAGCATATTCTTGAAGGGTTGATTGTTGCGATTAAGAACATAGACGAGGTTATTCGCATAATCAAGCGTTCTGCAAACACAACAGAAGCAAGACAAAAACTTAGAGAGCGTTTCAAGCTTTCAGAAAAACAAGCACAAGCGATTTTGGACATGCGTCTAGCAAGGCTTACAAGTTTGGAAGTTTATAAACTTGAAAAAGAACTTGAAGAAATCAAAAAGAGACTTCAGGAACTTACTGAAATCATAAACTCTAAACGCAGACAATATGATGTTGTTAAGGCTGAAATGCTTGCAATCAAAAAACAATATAAAACAGACAGAAAAACTGTGATTTTGGCAACTGAAGAAAAATATAAAATTCCAAGCGACCTTGATGAGAAGCCTATTGTTGATGTTGTTATTGCATCAAGCGCGAGTGGAATGATTAAGAAAATTCTTTTAAAGAATTTCAACATGACAACAAAAGAATTTGGAGCATCTGGCTCACTTAACGAAGTTCACACGACAATGCTTAAAACCGACACAACAAAAACGGTGTATGCATTCACAAACCTTGGAATGTGTTATAAACTTCAAGTTGCAAACATTCCAGAAGTTAAGTTTAAAGATAAGGGCGTTGCGCTTAAAAAGATGGTTGCAGACGCAAGTGAGAACGAATATGTTGTTAAGTTTGTTGTCGATAACGACATCACAGGAAAAGACGCGACAAACGAACTTTGGTTCTTCACAAAAGAGGGAATGGTTAAACGTACATATGCATCTGAATATGGTTTGTTGAAAGTTGCCTTTGAAGCAATGAAACTTAGAGAAGGCGACGAGATTATCAACATAGAGAATGTTATTCCAGGCGAAGAGACGTCTATGTTCTTTGTCACAAAAGATGGAATGAGTTTATATGCAGAGGTGACAGATGTTCCATTGCAAGGCAGAATTTCAATTGGGGTTAAGGGAATTGGCTTAAACGATGGAGATTTGTGTGCCTATACAGGAATGCATGTTGGCTATGTTCAAAAAGAAATGGAAATTTTGCTTGTGACTAACAAGGGTAATGCAAAGCGTGTGAAACTGAATGAATGGGAACTTTCTGCAAGACACAGAAAAGGTGTGAAGATTCTAAGCCCAGAGCCAAAAGAGAGAATCATATTTGCTGGCTTATATGATGCAAAAGCAACAACAACATTTGTTGCACAAAAGGTTATGCTGGAGTTAGCTTCATTTGCTTATAAGAAAGTGAGTGTGGAGTCTAGAGTGAGTAAGGGCAAACCGTCGGTTAAGGTTAAGGCTGCAGAATTCTTGGAAGCGGTTTACGAATATAAGACAGAATTATAGTTAAGGAGAAAATATGGAAGAAGCAAAAGAAGCGACACCAATAAAAAGTTTTTCGCTTGAAGGAAAGTTTGGAACTTGGGCAAACATAATCATTGGTATTATTCTTGTTGGTGGTCTTGTTGCTATGTTTTTCATATTTCCGTTTCCTGTTGAAGCTATATTAAATGGTGATATTTCGGAGTTCTTGATTTATATGCTATTTGCATTGTTAGGGATTGGTATTGCTGTAGTGACTATTTTTGGCGGTCTTCTTACAAAATATCTAACTCTTAAAAAATTCGGTGGTGGCAAGTGTAAAATCCATTTTGGAAAATTTATAGAAGTTAAGGCTGAGTTTCCAGTTTCAAAGTGTGCTTACATAATGGGGGAAATTGTTTATCTAATCATTCCAGTGATTCTTGCCATTTTGTCGTTCTTCTTTTGGGGAGTTGCTCTATACTTGTCGCTTTTGTTCTTAGTTCCAAATTTGGTGACATATGCTATCACTTCGGTGTTTATTTTAAAACAACCAAAAGGTAGTCGCTTCTTGCTTAAAGATGGCAAGATTGGGTCTTATAAATAATTATACATAAAAATGAATAATAATAGATAATGCAAGAATATGCAGAATGTTGCATAAATATTGTCGAGGGAAATCGAGAAATGTTGAACCTTGTAGAGCTTTGTCGAAAGGTTTTTTTGCGTGCCAAAAATGTGGCATAATTTGCCGATTTGACACTTATTATAGTTCCTTTTTAAAAATATTTGCGGTATATGTAGAAACGAGTTGGAAAGACTCTTAAAGGGGGAAGTGGAAATGTTGACAAAAAGAAATGTTGATTCTTATTTATTCTATATGCTAAAGATTATTGGAACCAAACACAAGATTCAGGAACTTCATAAAATACGCAAAAGAAGCAGGCTCTTTTGGGGAACGTTTTTTGGCAAGGTTCTGAAATTGGAGAGGAGACTGATTAGGTTGACAAACATTGTGCGGGAAATTAAATATTAAAAAAAAGAAAGCGATTATGCTTTCTTTTTTGTTGCTGTGCTTTTGTTTGCAGCTTTTGCAAGACGGCTTTGAGTTCTTGCAGCTTTGTTTTTGTGAATCACGCCTTTTGTTGCAGCTTTATCAAGTCTTGATTGTGTTGCTTCTAGGCTTGCTGTAACAGTTTCTGGTTTCTTTGCAGTTGCTGTCACGTCTTTTGTTTTCTTAACGCTAGTTTTAAGGTTAGACTTTGTTTTTTTGTTCACCGCTGTTTTCTTTGCAATAACTCTGACTTTTTTCTGTGCAGATGTTGTGTTTGCCATGAGTGCTCCTTTGTTTTATTCTAAAAAATACTATCGTACAGTCTATCATGAAAACTTCTACTTAGCAAGCATTTTTTTATTTTAAACATAAGTTATAGTAAGGAGAACTTATGCTTAGGAAAAAGAAGGTTGTTTGTTTTGTTGATAGTGGAGTTGGTGGGTTGACTATTGTCAAAAAGGCAAGGGCGAAATTTGATGACTCTAGAATCTTTTATTATAGAGATATCAAAAACATGCCATATGGAAACAAAACAAAAGAAGAACTTTTCAAAAAAACTTTGGCTGTTGTTGAAAACTGTGTAAGAAAGGGGGCAACAACCATTGTGATTGCATGTTCTACACAAAGCGTAAACTTTGTTGAGATGTATCGGCAAAGGTATAGAGACATCGAGTTTGTTCCAACAGAACTTCCAATCATGACAGCAGTGAAGGAAAAGAAGAAAAACATTCTGGTTGTTTCAACAAAGCTGTCTAAGCCTGCAATAGAGAAGAAGTTTGAACATCTAGGCAACATCAAATATCTAGCCCTTCCAAACCTGGCAAGCATTGTTGAGGATTATTATTCTAGAGTTTTGAAACTAGGGGGTGGTTTTTTGAAAGCAAGTGAACTTTCAAACGCATTGTCTTATGAAGCGGAGAAAACATTTGGTTATTATTCTTTTTTGAATGTTGCAAAGGGTGACATTTTGGAAGAAGTTAGAAAAGAGTTTGGCTACTATCATAGTGCACAGAATTTCGACGCTGTGGTTCTTGCCTGCACGCACTATGAGTTTGTTCTTGATACATTTAAGGAAATCTTTAAAAGTGCAAAAATATATCTTCCAGACATAAACATATGCTAAAATATAAACATGATTTGCACACAATGTTTTGTTAAAGAAGCATTTAAGAAGATTGAGATTATTGAGGACGGAGAGCCTAAATTTATCACGTTGTGTGTGGACTGCTTAAACATACGAAACAAGAAAGAAGCTTTCAGAGAACTGACAAACAGACCAGCAAGAAACAAAACAGAGCCAGCCAAACAAGAAGAGAAAAAAGAGGAAGAAGACCATATTTGTTCTTTTTGTGGGTTTAGTGAAAAAGACTTTAAAGAGTCTGGGTTTTTAGGTTGTGAGGAGTGCTATAAGCAGTTCATTAGTCTAAACGAAATTATTGACGTTTATCAGGGAAAGGGCGTCATACACAAGGGGAAAAGAATATAAAAAGAGTAAGACCGGAAAACTTAATAATATCAAGCAGGGTGCGTCTTGCTAGAAACTTTAGGGGTAAAGGTTTTTTCACTAATCTAAAAGACAAAGAGGCAGAAGACAATATTAGGGATGTTTATTATTCAATTAATGAAAGCAAAACCTTTGCACTTTACAAACTTGATGAACTTAAAGATTTAGATAAAAGTTTGATGGTGGAAAAACACTTGATTTCGAAGGCTCTTTTGGACTCTAAATGCGCAGCAGCAATCATCAACGACGATGAGACGATTTCGGTTATGGTGAACGAAGAAGACCACTTAAGGCTTCAGTGCATAACTCCGGGGCTAAGCCTTGGAATGGCTTATAGAAAAATCAATATTATAGACGACAAAATTTTGGAAGACTTCGAAATTGCATACGACGCGGCATATGGGTTTTTGACAACATGCATCACAAACGTTGGAACGGGAATGAGGGCAAGTGTTATGATGTTTCTTCCATCTCTCACAAGGCTGGACAGAATGGGGGAGATTTCAGAGATTGCAAAAAAATCGGGGCTAACAATCAGAGGTGAAAAAGGCGAAGGTTCTAAACCAGAAGGAAGCATATATCAATTTTCTAACGACACAACTCTGGGTGTCTCTGAAACGGAAATCATCAGAACAATTGAAAAGGCTTGCGTTGACGTTGCAGCACTGGAGTTTA
>WQZR01000030.1 GCA_009780625.1 Bacillota bacterium
ACATGCCAAGAAGAAGTGGAGTGCCGAAAAGAGATGTGCTACCAGATAGCAAATTCGGCAGTAAAGTGATTACAAAACTTGTAAACCAAGTTATGATAGACGGCAAAAAAGAAACAGCAGAAAACATTGTTTATGCTGCATTCGATATTGTTAAAAATAAAGTTGGCCTAGATGGCAACGATGTGTTTTTTAAAGCACTTGAAAATATCATGCCACACCTAGAAACAAAATCTAGACGTGTTGGTGGTTCTAACTATCAAGTTCCAATGGAAATTAAACCAGTAAGAAGACAAACACTAGGAATCAGATGGTTGGTTGGTTACGCTAGAAAAAGAAGCGAAAGAACAATGGACGCTCGTCTTGCAGGTGAGATTGTAGATGCATACAACAACACAGGCGCAGCAGTTAAGAAAAAAGAAGATACACACAGAATGGCGGAAGCAAACAAGGCTTTTGCGCATTTTAGATGGTAATATTTTTATAAGGAGAAATAATTTATGCCTAGGACACATAGTTTAGAAAAAACAAGAAACATCGGTATCATGGCACACATTGATGCTGGTAAGACAACAACAAGTGAGCGTATTCTTTACTATTCAGGAAAAGTTCACAAGATTGGTGAAACACACGACGGCGGTGCGGTTACTGACTGGATGGACCAAGAAAAAGAAAGAGGAATCACAATCACTTCTGCTTGTATCACAACAGAGTGGAGAGAGCACAAAATCAACGTTATTGACACACCGGGTCACGTTGACTTTACGGTTGAAGTTGAAAGAAGTTTAAAAGTTCTAGATGGAGCGATTACGGTTCTTTGTGCACGTGGTGGAGTTCAACCACAATCTGAAACTGTTTGGAGACAAGCAGACAAATATAAAGTTCCAAGACTTGTTTATGTAAACAAGATGGACACAAACGATGCAAACTTCTATAGAGCTATTGAAAGCTTAAGAACAAACCTTGGTGCAAACCCAGTTGCTGTTCAAATTCCTGTGGGAGATGCAGAAACATTTAAAGGAATTATCGACCTTGTTGAAATGAAATATTATTTCTATAACGACGAGAAAGGTAAAGACATTCATGTTCTAGATATTCCAGCTGATATGAAAGACAAAGCAGCAGAATACAGAACAAAACTTCTAGATGTTGTTGTTGACTACGACGACGCGCTTTTTGAAAAAGTTCTTGGTGGCGAAGAGCCAACAATTGAAGAAATCAGAAAAGCAATCAGAACAGGAACACTTGCAATGAAAATGCAACCAGCGTTCTGTGGTTCGAGCTATAAGAACAAAGGTGTTCAAAAACTTCTAGACGGGGTTGTTGACTTCCTTCCAAGCCCACTGGATATTCCAGCGGTTAAAGGAACAAACCCAGAAACAGAAAAAGAAGAAGAAAGAAAAGCAGACGACAAAGAGCCATTCAGCGGACTAGCATTCAAAGTTATGGCAGACAGATATGGCGAGCTTGTGTTCTTCAGAGTGTATAGCGGAATTGTGACTAAGGGAAGTTATGTATATAACGCAACAAAAGACAAAAAAGAAAGAGTTTCTAGAATTGTTGTTATGTATGCAAACTCTAGAGAAGAGGTTGAATCTGCTCACGCAGGAGACATCGTTTCATTCATTGGTCTTTCAAACACAACAACAGCAGACACACTTTGCGACGAAAAGAAACCAATTGTTCTTGAGTCTATGAGTTTTGCTGAGCCAGTTATTAAACTTGCAGTTGAGCCAAAAACAAAAGGCGACCAAGAAAAAATGACAATGGCTCTAATTAAACTTGCTTCAGAAGACCCAACATTCAAAGTTCAAACAGACAAAGAAACAGGTCAAACAATCATTGCTGGAATGGGTGAACTTCACCTTGAAATTATGATTGACCGTATGAAAAGAGAATTTAACGTTGAAGTAACTCCAGGGACTCCACAAGTTTCATACAGAGAAACATTCAAGAAAACAGTTGAGTCTGAAGGTAAGCACGTTAAGCAATCTGGTGGTAAGGGGCAATATGGTCACTGCTGGCTTAGACTTGAGCCACTTCCTGCAGGCGAAGGCTTTAAGTTTGTAGACAAAACTGTTGGTGGAAGTATTCCAAAAGAATATATTCCTGCGGTTGAAAAAGGTCTTATTGAAACAAAAGCAAGCGGAGTTCTTGCTGGATACGAAGTTGTTGACTTCCAAGTGACTGTTTACGACGGAAGCTATCACGATGTTGACTCTTCGGAAATGGCGTTCAAAATTGCAGCAAGTATGGCGTTTAAAGACGGTATGAGAGCAGCAACACCAATTCTTCTTGAACCAATCACAAGAGTTCAGGTGACAGTTCCTGCAGAATATATGGGTGACATTATGGGCAACCTTACAACAAGACGTGGAAGCATTCAAGGAACAGAACAAAGCGGAACAACAGCGGTTGTAAACGCAGAAGTTCCACTTTCAGAAATGTTTGGATATGTTACTGACCTTAGAAGCAGAACAAAAGGAAAAGGTTCGTTTACAATGGAAGTTGTGAAATATGAAGAAGTTCCTTCATATGTTGCAACAAAAATTATTGAAGGACGTGCTAAATAAGTGATATAAAGAAAAGGGCGAAAGCTCTTTTTTTTGATATAATAGGTATATACAAAGGAGAAAAAAATGATTGATTATTTATTTAAAATAAAAGAGAATTGGTTTCATTTTGTGCTTAGTGTTGCGGGAACGATTGGATTGATTCTTTCTGGTGCTGCTGCATATATGGTTATTGCAAACGCACTGGTTGGATATGGAACTGCAACAACAAGCATAAACTGGGGCTCGATAATTATAAATTCCACTATTTATGTTGGTTGGATGGCAGGTTTCTCTTGTCTTGTGGACTATGCCACAACAAAGATGAGAAACGCAAAAAGAATGAGACTTTCAGGCTGGATTTTAATCACCTATTCGGCAATTGCATGTGCTGTGATGATTACTGGTTTGATTATGATTAACCCAACACCAGAAGGAATTTATCTTTATATGACAATCTTGTTTATGATTGCAATAGGTTTAATTCCACTTACGTATGGACTTAGAGAAAGAAAGATTATGAATGAAGAAGTTTCAAGCATTGCACTTACGGCTTTGGCTGTGGCAGGTGTTGTGGTTGGAATAATTTTCTTGGTAAATATGCCAGAATTTATTGCACCTGCAACTTCAAAATATTTAGGGGTTATAAACGCGGCGTGGATTCTTGTGACGATAGCCGCTATACTTGGGTTTTTGACACTTACATATAATATTGTTAGGTTTAGAGAGCTTGGCGAAAAAGTGAACAAGATTGCTAAGTATGCTGTTTTAGGTGTGGGCGGTTTAGCATTTATTATTGCAGTTATTGCTGCGTTTCTTGCTCTGCCATACTACACAAACACTTTCGAGTTCTACGAAGCATTGTCTAACAGGTTCCCAGAAAACCTTAACTATATAAGATGGATAAATAACTTGATTCTTTCTGCTGTAAGATTCTATATGATGGTTGCATTGTTTGGAATTGTTCCGCTTATATATGGACTTCGACAATTCTTTCCTAAGAATGAACCAAAAGAAACAGCACCAGCTATTGAAAACACATTTACAGAAAACCCAACTTTATAAGAAACAAAAAAACGCCGATTGGCGTTTTTTTTAATGTATCTTAGGAACATTGTTTTTTGGAACCATTGAAAGTGATGTTTTGGTCAGATTTTTAGGTTTTGGTGTTGTTTTGATTACTGCAAATAAAATTAGTAGTGCAATGCCTGGCAGGGTGGATACACCAAAGATGATACCAAAAATGATTGCAACAATGCGTCCTGCTGCTTCATCTGCTTCGTTATAACTATCAAGTGTGATGATTGCTGCTCCTCTTGCGGTTAGAGAATATATTGAAATTGTTCTGTCTTTATCTCCAACGTGTTGGACTGATGAGTTTGTAACTCTTATTGTTATTATGTCGCCGGTTGTAATTTTAAGTGCTTCAGTGTTATTGATAATTGATGCAGATTGAATAACCTGAAATTTGGCAGCAAACTCTTCTGTTTCGAATGTAAGGTTTCCGGTTCTAGAAACTGAAGTTACAGTTGCAGTAAGTTCTGTTGTGTTTTGTTCTGTGTGTCCACCTGATATGACTAGTGGGAGAATTACTCCAAGCAACCAAAATAAAGAACAGAAGATTATTGCAATGCCTGCAATCAGAAAGCCAATTTGTCTTTTCTTAACTCCTCCAGATGCTTCTTGCGCTCTTAACTCTTTAAAGCAATCTTTTTGTGGGTAGTTGAAATTATAATTATTTATATCCATAGTTAGAGTTTAACATTTTTTGGTGGAAACAGCCTCCAAAAAAGCTTCATTAGAAGCACTGAAAAAATTGTTGTTGCAAAGCTTGTAATCAAAGCGGGGAGGAATATGCTGGTTGGGTTTGTGCTTCCTGCGGCTGCTCGCATGGAGATTATTGTTGAAGGAAAGATTTGAATGCTTGAGGCATTTAGAACAACAAGCATGGCGGCGGCATATGTGATGACTTCTTTATCACCGACAAGGTTGTGTGTTGCAAGAATTCCGCTTGCAGTGCCGACTCCAGAAACGCCCATCACATCTGCTGAAAGCATTGTTGCAAGATATTCCTCGCTTTTGTTGTCGACTTTGCCGAATATGAATTTGATTATGGGTTTAAGTGGTTTTTTGATGATTTCCAGAATGCCAGCGTTTTCCATAATTTTAAAGAAGCCCATCCATATGCAAAAGATTCCCGCGAGGGTTAGGGAGAATGTGATTGCTTTGTTGCCTGCATTTGTGAGGGATAAAATGAAGCCGCTTGGGTTTGTGGCGAGCAGAAGCAAAGTTCCAGCAACCATTAGATAGAACCATATTCTAGACATGATAAGTATATGCAATGCCGCACGCTAAATTGTTTTGCTAGAATCTTAAAATCTGCGGAACTCGCGTTTTATATATTTTTTAGTTGCGACGCTCAAACAGTCCTCGATTTTAATCTGTCTAGCAAAATCAATTTATCTGTGCTAGACAGCTCGTATATTCTCATCTAATTAGTATAGTGTTCTCCATATACGTTATTCCAGTGTTGTTGCTTGCAATTTTAATATTTGCACAAATAAAGAAGGTGAACCCTTTTCAGTCTTTTGTTGATGGTTCAAAGAATGCGGTGGAGGTTGTTGTTGGGTTGTTGCCACATCTTGCGGCGATGTTTTTGGTGATTGAGGTTGTTGTGGCGAGTGGGTTGTCTTCGCATATTGCAACTTTCATTTCACCGGCGTTTGGTCTGGTGGGTGTGCCGAGTGAGTTAAGTTTGCTTATTCTAACAAAGCCGTTTTCTGGAAGTGCAAGTCTTGTTATATTAGAAGAGTTGTTAAAGACTCACGGGGCAGACGGTCATATAGGCAGAACGGCGAGTGTGATTATGGCTTCGAGCGATACATTGTTTTTTATTCTCACGGTGTATTTTGCAAAAACAAAGGTGAAAAGATTTTGGCTGGTTGTTCCAATTGCACTTCTTGGAAACATTTTTGCGGCGATTGTTGCTAGTAATATTTCAAATCTGTTATGATTTATGATAGAATAAATTCATGGAAAGAATTAAAACAAAAATAACTCCAAACACGGCTGCTTTATTTGTTGTTATATATACTGCGTTTTATTTGGTTGGCAGTCTTGTTATGATTGGAATAGTCTTCGGTTTCGATTTAGATATAAGAAATTTTTGGGTAAGTCAAAGCGGAACATTTGTAATTCAAATAGCATTGCTTTTGGCTTTTGTGTTTATCTCGTTTAAATTGTTCTATAAACCATGGGACATTCTGAAATCAGATTATGGAACGGTTATTGGAAAAGATTCAAAAAGTAAACTTAAAATTGCTTTGATATATGTTGTTTCAACTGTGGTTGTGGTTGCGATGTTGTTTGCTTTAAACCCTGTCATTTCAATGTTTAGCGATGCAATGACGGCAATTGGCTTTGGCGAGGCTAAACCAGACGACGTTTCAATCTTTGCTTGGAGCATTGGGGTGGACACAATGTTGTGGTATCACTTTATTATTATGGTTTTTGTTATGGGTGTGCTTCCAGCAGTTGCGGAGGAAGTTGTCTTCAGAGGACTTTTGATTGAAAAACTTAAAGGCTTTGGTTTCTGGGCGATTGTGCTTATGTCGAGTTTCTTGTTTATGACTCTGCATGGAAACATTTTCCAAAGCATATATCAATTCCTTCTGGGCGTGATTTGTGCGATTGCATATTTAAAAACAAGAGATATCAAAGTTCCAATTCTTATGCACCTTGCAAACAACGTTGCGGTTATTATTAACTTATATATAATAAATTCAATTTATGGGGCAAACCCTCCATCTGAAGAGCTTACAACACCGTTTATTCTAACGGCAGTTGGCATGGCTGTTCTTGGGCTAGGGTTGATTGCGGCATATTATTTCTTTATAAGCAGAATCACAAAAACAGAAAAATCTGTTCTAACAAAACCACACACATACAGTTTTCCAAATTTGGAGTGCGAAAAACCAAACACAGACAACGGCATTGCGCTTATTATGGTTATGATTGGTGCATCGGCTTTCTGGGTTATAAACGTGATGGTTTCATATTTCGCTTAGTGAAGAGGCATATATTAGTTGATGGAAAAAATTAAACAAAGAAAAATTTCAAACCCACTTGCGGGAAGCATTGCAATATTTATTGCAGTGGTTTTGTTTTTTGGAATAAGGCTTGCTGGAGCGTTGGAATTGTTTGACTGGATGGGCGAGGCATCTTCTTGGATTGTGAATGGGGTGCTTGTTCAATTTGTCAGCATCTTTCTTGCACCTGTTTTGATTTATATGTTTCTTTCAAAAAGAAAGCCAAAAGAAATGCTTGGAACATTGGGTTTTAAAAAGACACACAAAAAAGTTATTCTCTACAGCATTCTTGGCGGGGTTGCAATGTTTTTTGGCGTGATGGTTCTCTCCATATTTTTTCAATATACATTGGCTGCAATTGGCTATTCAGACCCATTTAGGAGAGGAGAGCCAATTGAACTTTGGTGGGTGCTTCTTCTGACTGTTTTGGTGACAGCAATCATGCCAGCGTTATGCGAAGAAGTTCTGACGCGTGGGGTTTTGATGAACAGCCAAAGAGCATATGGCATTAAAAAAGTTATAATCATTTCTGCAGTTGTTTTTGCTCTTATGCACTTTAATATAAATCAAGTTTTCTATGCACTTCTTGTTGGTTTGTTTTTGGCAACAATAACACATATTTCAAAAAGCATTTGGCCAGCAATCATTATGCATTTCATTTCAAACTTTTTTGCAACTCTTTTTGGCTATCTTCACTATAACGAATATTTTGGAAAACAACTTTTTGAATTCTTTGAGTGGGCACTTCTAGGAAACCCATTTCTTGCATTTGTGAATGGAGCCATAATTTTGGCAACTGCAATTGTGATTATTGCATTTGTGACGGGGAAGATTTTTCTTATTTCAAAAGATGAGCAAGTAAAAAAGAAACTTAAAACCATGGCGGCAAATCACGAAGAAGCCTATGAAGGCGAAATTTATGTTAAGATGAAAGACGAAGTTATTGCAGAGTTTAACCCTGCAAAACTTAGAGAGTCTGGAAGAGTTTTGGACTATCTTCTGGAATCTTATAGAGAAGACAGTCAACTTAAAAAAGAGACTTGGAAAAAAGAAAGACTTGCACAGGTGTTTTTGTTCGGTGCAATTTTTCTAAGCGGGGCGATGACCATCGCGACATTAGTCTGGGGCTTGTTTATTTAGGAGGGAAGTGTGAACTTTACAAATGAAATCAAAAACGAAATATTAAACTTTCAGCCTAAAACTGATTTTGAAAAAGAGGCTTGGAGTTTAGGAACGAATATTATTGATGCTGATTCTATTGAAGAAATTCAAACAGGTCTTGTTGAACTTTTGGAAGATAACTTTGCCAAGGTTGAAAAAGGCAAGGAAAACCTAGAATATATTATTATAAAAACAATTATAAAAGCTGCATTCTTTTCAAGCGGGGCAAGCAATATTATTGTTGGCGATTCCTTAACAAAACAAACAAGCCATGGCTATCACTTGCAGTTTGTTTTGCCTTCTGCCGAAGCGGCAAGGTTTTTGTTGGAGTTGATTGCAGAGTTAGATATTTTGTGCGGAATGGTTGCGAGAGGGAAAAACTTTGTTGTTTATATTTCTGGGTTTGAACAAGTTATTTTGTTTCTAAAAGAAATGGAGTTTTCTAAGGCTGTGTTGACGTTGGAAAACGAAAACGCAATGCGCGCAATAAGAAAACAGGCAAACCGCGAATTTAACTCTGCGCAGTTTAATTTAAAGAAACAAGAAGAAACTGCACAAAAGCAGGTTCTTATGGTTGAAGAGATTGAAAAGCTTATTGGTCTAGACAACCTCCCAAAGCCGGTGGCAGAAGTTGCAAGAAAGCGTCTTCTAAATCCAGAACTTAGTCTTGAGGAACTTGGGGCGGAGTTGGGGTTGACTAAATCGGGGCTTCGTCATAGACTGCGTAAATTGGAAGAAATCTATAGTTTCTTGATTAATTAGTGTCTAAATGGAAACGGTCGACAGCCGTGGTTTTCTCTTCGGACTTCAATCTCACAAGGGCAAGGGCATCTTTCTTTTTGGTCCACAATTCTTTCTATAACTCTTTCTTGAGGAGGACAGCAACAACGCTCTCTGTCTAGTCTTCCTATTCTGTCAATAACTCTTTCGTATGGGCAGACGCAGCAATCGTTGTCTTTTTGTTCACATAGGCAACAAGTTTTGCAATTGTTTTTGTTATCGTTGTGGTGGTGATGATGTTCAACTCGATGATGATTCTCTTCGCGTTTATGTTCTCTAGGGTGGTGACAGCACTCGTGGTCTTTCATTATGCGTTCGATTTCTTTTTCTTGCATCAACAACCAAAGCACCATAATCAAATCGTTGCATTTATTTTGCTCGCAGCAACCATCGCCACTTCTTCCCAAAAATCCGCCACTATTGCCATTCATTCCGCTAAGCAAAAGTATTGCTAGAAAATTTTGATTTGTCGTCATAATTCCTTCTTTTTTTCAGCATACTGCAAAAATATGCCATGTTATTTTTGATACGATTTATATATGACATATATAGGAGTAGTGTGAATGGGAATTTTATGTATGGCACTCGAAAGCGATAAGCGAGATATCATTTTGGACTATATGCCAACAGAGAAAGAGTTGTTGGAACTCAGCGGGTTTTTTTCGGCTTTTAGTGATTCAACAAGGCTTAAGATTTTATCTGCACTTTTAGTTTCGGAACTCTGTGTTTCGGACATAAGTCAGATTTTGAGATTGAATCAAACAACAACAAGTCATCAACTGAAGTTTCTAAAAAACTGTGGAGTGGTGGAGAGCAGGCGCGAAGGCAAAACAATATTTTATAAAATTGTTAGTTCATATATAGACAGCGTTTTAGTTAATGGTGCTGAGTTTCTCGCTTGCTTGTAAAATTGTTTTGCAAAATCAATTTAACTTCGCTATAATTAATTTTTAGTGTTATAATTGCTTATGAGTTTTTGTAAGATATCATCACAATATCTATATTCTGGTCAAACGATTGTAGATAACATTTTTGTCACAAGCCATCTTCCAAACCTTGACGGCGATACGGTTAAGGTTTATTTGTATGGGTTGTATGAATGCACAAGCGGTTCGGGCGCAGGCATTGAAACATTTTCACGCGTTCTTGGAATAAGTGAAAAGAAAATTTGGGAAGCATTTGAAAAGCTTGCCAAAGAAGGTTTGGTTACAATAATCGAAGGCTATCCAAAAGAAGTTAGATATAACCCTGTCACAAACAAGGTTAAAGAAACAAAACTGTATAGCAGAGAAAAATATTATAACTTTAATATTCAAATTCAAAACATCATCAGAGAGCGTATGATTACGCCAACGGAATATAAAGAATACTACCTTGTGATTGAAGCATTCAACATGGAGCCAGATGCTCTTGTTATGATTGCAAAATATGCAACGGGCATCAAGGGCGAAAAGGTGGGGCATGCCTACATCACAACACTTGCAAAAAATTGGGCAAGAGAAGGTTGTCTAACGGTTGAGGCAGTTGAAAAGAGGTTGAAGCAATATGAAGTTCTAACTGGAGAATTGAAATTGTTGTTTGATGTTCTTAATATAAAGAAAGAACCAACAGTTGATGATAAGACAGAATATCTAAATCTTAAAAATCAAGTTGCGTTGACTCTTCCAGAATTTTTTGAAATTGCAAACAGAACAAAAAAGACTGGTTCTAGTTTTTCTAAATTTGTGAAGACTGTTCTAGAGCATGCTGAAAAAGGCAAGGGAATGGCTTCTGACATTGAAAAGTCTGAAGAAATCATCAGACAAATTCACGACAAGATTGGACGAGGCGAAGTGATTTCCAATCAGATTAGAAGTCTATATAGAAACTGGAGTTATACGCTGGCAATGCCAGATGATGTGATTTTGTATGCACTGGGTCAAAGTGTTGCGGCGGGAAACCCACTGTTGTATCTAAACAGAACACTTGAGAATTGGGCTGAAGCAGGGGCAAAGACTTTG
>WQZR01000031.1 GCA_009780625.1 Bacillota bacterium
CTAAGGTTTTTAAGTTTAAGCGTTGGCATGGCAACAGTTTGCTTTATGGCAGCCATGTTTATATACGAAATGCACGGCGGAACAATATCAATAATTGAAGCAAATTTGGCTTTGATTTCTGATATAAAAAACTATATGATTATAGGAACTTTATCACTTCTTGCAATCGAATTTTCGCTAAAAAAAGGACTCCTCATGTTCTCCATGGGAGTCGCTGTGGTTTTTATTGTTTTGGGGTTTAGTTTCTTCCCAGAGTTTATAACGGGCTTAATTGGGCTATTTAGATAAGAAATAAACAATATTGTTGTTATAGTCTCTTAGGTCTACACTAGAAAAATGTTTTTCAAAAAGCTCCACATATTTTTCGCTTTCTGTTTTAAAAACAACCATGCCGCTATTTGATAGAAGTGGCAAAACTTCAATTGCAATTTGCTCTGGGTTTTCTAGGGTGTGTGGCGGGTCTAGAAAGATTATATTGAAATTCGCATGGCTCAGCCCCAGATTATACACAGCTTTTTGCCAGTCGCTCCAAATGAGGGCAAGGTGTTCGTTTAAATCTGTTCTGATAAAGCCACCAATGTTTTGCCCAACCATTTTTGTTGGGTTGCTGTGTACGGGCATCTGAGGAATAAGAGACTTAATATTTTCAAATGTAAAGTTTATGCCGTCTTTATGATGGTCCACAAACGTGATGTGTTTTGCCCCGCGGCTTAAGGCTTCAAGACCTAGTGCACCAGTGCCGGAAAATAAATCCAGAACTTTTGCATCTTCAATCTGTCCAAAAAGAATGTTGAAAATGCTTTCTTTAACTCTATCCATTGTCGGGCGAATGACATTCTTATCCGCTGGGAACTGAAGTTGTCTGCCTTTAAATTTTCCTGCGATTATTCTCATAGAATAATTCTAACACAATTACGCAATATACCTTTATGGAAAACACAACAGCGATAGAAATAAAAAAACACAAACCAATGAAGATGAGCACAATGGACTGGGTATATCTTGCAATATTTATGGCAACAGTTGCTTTCGTTGTTGCAATGAGGCTTAGAAACGGCTTTGGAAATATTCTTTGGATTGCAGACATAAGCACGTTGTTTGGTGTGGCGTATGCAATCTTTTTGGCAAAGGGTCGATTTATTGCTTTTCCTCTAAACATTATTTCAACAATAATTTTAGGGGTCATCAGCGTGATGCAAGCCGTGTGGCTAAACGGTGTTCTCACACTTTTAATTGCCCTTCCGATGACGACGCTAGCAATGTTTAATTATAAAAAGAATCAAATAGGCGAGGGAGAGGCTGCCGAGCCAACAGTGAAAAGGCTTTCGGCAAAGCAACTTATGTATCTCCTGCCAGCAATGCTCGGTGCAATTGTTGCACTTATGTTGCTTCTTTATTATGTTGGAGGCAATGTTTGGTATCTAGATGCATTGGTGTTCGTCACAACTGCAACGGCACTTGTTCTTTTGAGTAATCAATATCTTGAAATGTTTCATTTCTTTTTGCTAGCAAACGCTTTTAATATTGCAATGTTTATTATGTTAAGTTTTCAAAACATCAACAACATGAGCATGCTCTTTCTATTTGGAGTTTTCACAATCACAAATGCAATAGGGTTATATAATTGGCTACGTATGTATAGAAGACAACAAGAGACTAAAAAAAGCGCCTAAGCGCTTTTTTGATTTAAGTTATTTTTTTGTTTTTTCTTGTTTCACGTCAACAGTAATAACTTCGCCAGCTTTTGTTTTTTTGTAGAATCCGCATTTTGTGCAAGCAAAGTGTGGCCTTTTTGGCTCTTTACATTGGCTGCATGGGCCAAATTCTGGCATCTCAGTAACGCGGTTTGCACTGCGTCTACTTCTTGTTTTTGCTTTTGATACTTTCTGCTTTGGAACTGCCATGTCTAAACCTCTCTTGTGTATATTTTATAACAACATATTATATATGATACGCTTAAGATTGTCAACCAATTATGTTAAACTTAAAACAGAGGTATAACATGAAAGAGATTGAAATTTTGGTTGAAGTTTTGGAAAGCGAAGAAAAGGTTTTAAAAGCACTTGAGAAGTTTGAGTTTAAGGGCGACAAACTTACAGTGGACACATATATCTGCGACCCATTAAGACCAGCCACCAAACCAACAGTGAACAAGAAAAACGGCAATGTTGAACTTGAAGAATGTATTAGGGTAAGAGAAGCCAACAACAAAGTTTTGATTACACATAAAATCAACAGATTTGATGAAGCAGGAAACTGGCAATATGCAGACGAATTTGAAACGCAAGTGACAAACGCAAAAGAAACTCTAGATATATTCTATAGCATTGGGTTTAAAGAACTTGTGAAAGTAAGAAATCTAAAACGGGTTTATGTTTTTGGAAACTATGAAATTGTGTTTGAAAGGGTGGACGAACTTGGGTTATTTCTAGAAGTTGAGTTTTCAACAGATGATGAGAAGGTGGACATTGTTAAAACAAGAAGAGAAATTCAAAAATTTATTGATAGCTTAGGGTTTAAAACCGCACCAGAATCTGGAATGGGAAAACCAGAAATGATGCTTAAATTAAAAAAACTGGTATAACCAGTTTTTTAATTACAATACGTCAGCACCAGGTGACGTTTTTTTCTTTCATTTATCAAAGTAGAACAATTCTTCGAAATATTGTGGGAAGAAGCGATGAATTTCAAGTGCACCAGCCGAAACTGTTTCGCCATTCAGCATGCCAACATCTTTTGGGTCTGTGCAGTGAATAACGTTGTTTGTTGTGCTTTCGCCTAGAAGAAAGCGAATAGTTCCTTCATTCCAGTCTTCTTGCATTGTTGGACCAACAAGCGCCTTAAGTCTTGCTTCAGCGTCGTCGCCTTCAATGATGAAGCCTCTGACTGTTTGTCCTGTCCAAATTCTTGTAAGTTCTTCAAAAACGTTGTAGCCGGCTCTTTTGTTATATGCTTCTGTGTTTGTGTGTCCATAGTGAGATTGAACAAGTTTTGGAGTGAATGTGATGTCTTCTTCAATATAGACTGCAAGTCCTGCTTCTTCAATCATCTCAATAATTTGCTCGATGATTTCTTCTCTGTTTTCTTTTTTCATGATGTGTGGTTTAATCATTGCGTATGTGTATTGTTTCATATGTTCTCCTTAATAAATTTTGTTATCGGCAATTTTACCACTTTTAAAAAGCTTTTACAACAAAACTCTATGATATATTTTTTTTGCGTGTTAGAATAAACAATGAAGTAAAAACATTTAAGGAGAGAAGATGTTAGAAATAGGAATTGTTATGCTTATCATCGAACTTGTGCGCGTGATTCAACTTAGAGGAAAAACCATAGAACAACTCACACCACAACAGATGAACAGAATTCAAACAGAAGTAGACAGAAGAAGAGGTCAAATGACAAGAGAACAAGTGCTTGAGAAAAAGCAAAAATCTCTGGTTGTTCTGATTATTGGTCTTGTTGCAGCAATCACAGTTTGGCTGCTTATGGTAATCTTTGTGATTCCATTGATGCTTGAAAATATGTAAGAATAAAAGGATAGATATGAGTTTAAAAATTGTTTTAGATTGTAACGGTGGAGACCATGGCACAGTTGAAGCCATAAAGGGTGCAGTTGAAGCACTTAAGGAAAACCCAAAACTAGAACTTGTTCTGGTTGGAGTTAGAGAAGAAATTGAAACATTGATTAAAGAAAGCCAATACACCGGCGGACGATATGAAATTATTGACGGCGAAAAAATAAACGACACAGAAGACAACCCAACGGCTGTTTTTAGACAATATCCAAATTCTTCGGTTGTTGTTTCGTTTTCAACAGCAAAAACAAGAGAAGACGTTGGGGCAGTTGTTTCTGCAGGAAGCACTGGAACAGTTTTGACGGCTGCTGTTATTAAACTTGGAAGACAGAAGGGAATAAAACGCCCAACACTTATGGTTTCTTTTCCAACCGTGACAGGCGGAAAAGTTCTTTTGACTGACTGTGGTGCAAACGTGGACAGCACATCTGATATGCAGGTTCAATGGGCACTTCTTGCAAATGCATATGCAAAAAGATATATGCGAGTTGAAAACCCAAGAATTGGGCTTTTGAACGTTGGTGTTGAAGAAAACAAAGGCGACCTTAGAGCAAAAGAAGTTTTTGGTTTATTAAAAGCAAGAACGGATATAAATTTTACAGGCAATATGGAATCGAGAGAATTTATCACTGGTGCTTTTGACATAATTGTTGCGGACGGTTTTGCTGGAAACGTTTTGATGAAATCAACAGAAGGCACTGGAATGGCAGTTGGAAAATTGCTTAAAGGTGCACTTATGAAAAACATAAAAACAAAAATTGGTGCACTTCTTATTAAGAGCGGACTAAAACCAATCAGAAAAATGATGGATTATACAAACTTTGGCGGAGCAAACTTCCTAGGTTGTCAAAAACTTGTTGTGAAGTGCCATGGCTCGAGTAAAGCAAAATCTATTCGCATTGCAATTTTGGAAACATACGATGTTCTAGAATCAGGCGTGCTTGAAGATATCAAAGCAGTTGCTGCGGAATTTGCGGCAGAAGGAGCAAATGAGTAAGAACAGAAAAAACGAAAACGAACGTTTAGAATGGTTTGGAGACAGTCTGCTTACCTTTTTTGTCTCTAGAATTTTATATGAAAAATATCCAACTCTGACAGAAGGCGAACTTACAAGCAAAAGAAAAAATCTTGTTTCAACAAGAATTCTTGCTCAGGCAACAAGACAACTAGATTATGTTGTGACGGGGCTAAAAGAAAAAAGCGAAAAACAACTTGCCGACATTTTTGAAATGGAACTAGCAACTGTATATTTCGAAGAAGGCTTAGATGCAGCCGAATCTTTTGTTGTGAAAAATCTTATCAAGAAATTTGAAACAGTTGCAAGCCGCATTGTGGACTATAAAACAGTGCTTCAAGAAAAGCTTCAACAAAACGGAACGGTTAAGATTTCATACGAGACATATGAAACCGAAGAATCAATCAGAATCAACATTGCCGAGAAAACATATTTCAGCATTGTTTTGATTGGAAAAAAGGTTTTGGGCGAGGGCACAGGCAGAAGCAAGAAGGATGCAGAGCAAAATGCAGCAAGGAGTGCTTTGAAAACGCTTGCAAAATAATTTTCTGTGCTATAATCTAAAGTATAAATTGCGACATAAAATCGCGCATATATAAAAAAGGAGCTAAAAAGTACAAATGAAATTCGTACGACAAATTCCAAATATTCTCTGTTTCACGAGAATAATGCTGACAGTTAGTTTGATTCCATGTTTCCTTTGGTTTCAAGTTAATAGTGAAAAATTTACAATTGCAGGAAGCACGCTTGCGATTGTGGCAATCACAATGTTTATGCTTGCAGGTTTCACCGACATGATTGACGGAACGATTGCAAGAAAAGTGAACAAAGGAAAGACAGGTGGCTTTGGTGCATCACTTGATGGCATCTCAGACATGATTATGGTCTTTGTGACGTTCGTGTTCTTCACACCACTTATGGACTACGGCGCTTGGCTATTCCCAACGCTTTCGGTTGCACTGATTTATAAAGTTGGAGTTGGAGTGTTTGGACACCTAAGACATGGGAGCAAATCAATTCTCATTCACACATGGGCAATGAAGTTTCTAGGTTTGATTTTATTCCTCGCACCAATATTCTATTTCTTCAGCGACGGTGCTGCTTGGGTTGAGTGGTATATAGTCGGAATGCTTGTATACCTAGTGTTTACAATCACAGAAGAATTGTTGATTCACATCCTACTTAAAGGCTCAAGCCAAGACATCAAAACAGTTTTTCACTATAAGAGAGAAAACGAAAGAATTCTAGCAAAAAAAGCGGCGGCAGAAGCTGAAGCAGAAAAGGGGACTAAATAATATGAAACTAAGATATATTCCAAACATTCTAGGGGGAATGAGAATCACACTTTCAATTGCTCTAATTCCATGTTTTCTATTCTTCTGGATTAACGACATGACATTCCTTCTATCAGACAACTATTGGTTTTCAATTTTCACAATAACAATTTTCATGGTTGCAGGTTTCACTGATATCATCGACGGAACAATTGCAAGAAACATCAAAGGTGGACAAAGCAACATGGGTGCAACCATCGACGGAATTTCAGACATGACAATGGTTGGTGCAACGGTTATATTCTTCACACCAATCATGCACTATGGAGAATGGGTATACCCAGTTTGGATTGCTGCACTTTGCTATAAAGTTGCGGTTGGTGTATTTGGTCACTTCAGACACGGAAGCAAATCAATTCTTATTCACTCATACGCAATGAAACTTCTAGGCTTTGTGCTATTCATCATTCCAATCTTCTATTTCTTCACAAACGGTGCAGCATGGGTTGAGTGGTATCTAGTTGGTGTTCTTGCTTACCTTGTGCTTGTAATCACAGAAGAACTTCTAATCCACATCATGCTTAAAGGTTCAAGCCAAGATATCAAAACAATTTTCCACTATAAGAGAGAAAACGCAAAGATTATGGCAAGACAGGCAGCAGAAACAAAAGAAACAAAATAATAAAAACAAGATGCTTCGGCATCTTTTTTTTGCTTATTCTTTACACAAACTTTGTTTTGTGGTATACTTAGCAGTATATATTTTTAGGCGGTAGAAGTGGTTTTTAAAAGAATAGAAATGCAAGGCTTTAAGAGTTTTGCAGATAAAACAGAGATTGATTTCCTCACAGGTGTAACCGGAATTGTTGGGCCAAACGGTTGTGGAAAATCTAACATTGCAGACGGCGTTCGTTGGGTTTTGGGTGAACAGAGCACAAAGACTTTACGTGGAAAAAGCATGACGGATGTCATCTTTTCTGGAACAGAAAAAAGAAAGAGACATGGCTTTGCAGAAGTTAGTCTAATTTTTGACAACAAGACAGCGTTGTTTGATTTGCCATACAACGAGATTTATTTCACAAGAAAGATTTATGGCGACGGTGAAAGTGAATATCTAATCAACAAAAAGCAAGCAAGAATGAAAGACATTCAGGCTCTTCTTTCTGGAATTGGAATTGGAAAAGAAGGCTATTCAATCATTGGGCAAGGAAGGGTGGAACAAATCATTTCAGCAAAGCCTGAAGACAGAAGAGTGATATTTGAAGAAGCAAGCGGAATTGCCGGAACAAAAAGAAAGAAACAAGAAAGCGAAAGAAAACTTGAAAGAAGCAGAGAGAACAGAGAAAGGCTTCTAGACATCATCAAAGAACAAGAAAGAACTCTAAAGCCTCTTGAAAAGCAGGCTGCAAATGCTCAGGTGTATTTAAAACTTAGAGATAGGTTGAAGCACCTCGAAATCAACAACTTTATCTATAGATTTGAAACAACATCTGAAACAAAGAAAAACCTTAGTGTGAAAATTAAAACTGTTTCAAAAGAACTTGAAGACAAAACAAAAGAACTTGAAAAACTGAATGTTCAATATGTTGAAACGGCAGCAGAAATAAATGCAATCGATTCCTCGCTTGCAAAAATTCACGAAGAGATTCTAAATCTAAGCTTAAGCCTAGAAAGAAGCGAAGGCGACACAAAACTAAGCAGAGAACGCTTAGAGTTTTTCAGAACGCAATATGAAAGCTTGACAGCAGAAGTTTTGGAACTTGAAAAAACACAAAGACAAATCAAAGAAGAAATCGACCAAGGCTCGTTTGAAATTCGTCAAAAGAATATGGATTTGAAAGGTCTAAGCCGAGACAAAGAAGAAGCAACAAAAACGTATCTAGAAATCATAGATGCTTTGACTGCAGGCGAAGACGAACTTTCTAAAAATCAAAACGCTTTATATCTAAGCCTAGAAACCCTTGCAGACGTGAAAGCAGCAATCAGCGAAGAAGAAGCAAGAATTGAAATCTCAACACAAAGAACAAAAGATTTAGAAACTCAAATTCAACTTGAAGAAGGCAAAAAAGAAAGAGCAACCGAAGATTTAAGACAAGCAAAAATTAAACTTGCTGCAGTGGAAGAAGGCATTCGCGCAATGCTGAATAAACGCTCAGAAACTTTGAAAGCTCTAAACACTCTAAGAACAGAGGTTGCAGAACTTGAAGAAGAAGTTGGAATCTTAAAAACAAGAGAATCTGTTTCTTCAAACAGACTTAAACTTCTAAAAGACATCAAAGAATCTGGCGAAGGCTATGGGCATTCTGTGAAAAGACTTATGGACGCAGGCAGAATGCACCCAGAAGTTAAGAGACTATACGACGGCACAGTTGGAAGTCTATTTAAAACAACAGAAAGATATGAGGTTGCAATTGAAACTGCTCTAGGCAGTGCGATTTCAAATATAATCGTTCACAGCGAAGAAGACGCAAAAAAACTTATTGGTCTAATGAAAAAGAACAACATGGGCAGACTTACGTTCCTTCCAACGCTAAGTGTTAAACCAAGAAACATCAAAAGAGAATACGAAAGTGCAGTTAGAGAACTTGCAGTTGCAAACGCAGTTGATGTGATTTCATTTGACAAAGCTCATAGAAGCGTTTTTGAGTCACTTCTTGGCGGAACTGTTGTTTGCGAAAACCTAGACCGTGCAGTGCGCCTTGCACAAAGAACAGGCTATGATTTTAAAATCGTAACACTAGATGGCGAAGTTCTAAGCACAGCAGGTGCAATTTCTGGTGGAAGCCGCAAGAACGAAGGCACAAGCGTAATCAGCAGAGATAGAGAAATTGAAGAGCTAGAAAAGACAGTTAAAGAAACGCAAGAAGCGTATGCAAAAAAATCAAGTCTTCTTACAGACAAACGTCTAGAACGCATTGCAAAAGAAAGAGAACTTGAAGTTATTGTTGAACAAATTAAGAAAATTGAAATTGAAGAAAACAATTTCAAGAACGCAGCAGAAGTTAAAAACTCAAGTGCAAATCTTGCAATGGAAAACATCAACAGCCTGACAAAAGAAAAAGCGACTGAAGCAAAAACAATCAAAGACGCACAAACAAAAATCGACGGAATTAGAATTAGACAAAACAGCATCATGAGCGGAAAAGCTCATGCAGACGAAAGCATGCTAATTCGTCAGAAGCAATTTGAGAACTTGAAGATTGAAAGAGATAAGTTCAACGAAATCATCACAGACACAAAAGTTAAGATTGCACACGTTGAAAAAGAAATTGCAGCAATCAACGACACAAACTTCAGACTAGACAACCAAAGAGAAGAAATTGAAAAGAAACTTATTGCAGCAATCGATGCAAAACAAAAAACAGAAAAAACAATTGAGAGTCAAGAAAAACTTCTTTTGGAAAAATCAAAAGAAAAAGGCGGAAACAAAACCGCAGAACAACTTGAAACTGTTCGAACAAAACTTCGCACAATGGATACATACAAAAAAGAGAAGAGCGACAGCCTAGTTCTAACCGAAGAAAGAAGACAAAGGCTTTCACAAGAAGTTACGTCAATTGCAGAAAAGAAATTTAACGAAGAGTAGGCTCTTGGCAGAGTAGATAGCGATATCGAATTCTTGCAAGAAAGAATATTTGAAGAATATGCCCTCACATTCGAAGGTTGCAAGAAATTTAAAGAAGAAGGCTTCAACGCAACAGCAGCAGAACCAGAAATTGCTGAAATCAAAAAAGAAATTTCAAAACTTGGCAGCATAAACGTGAATGCAATTGAAGACATTGTTGATTTAAAAAACAGATACGAAGAATATACAACTCAAAAAGCCGACCTAGAAGCAGCAGAGGCAGACATTCTTAAAGCAATCAAAGAGTTAGGTCAAGAAATGGCGGAAAGATTTGATGCAGACTTTAGAGAGATTCAAGAGAACTTCAAAAAGTCATTCAGTGAGTTGTTTGGCGGCGGAACTGCAAGGCTGGAACTTGTTAAAGCAGAATCTGGCGACCCACTTGATGCCGGCATTGAAATTATCGCTCAACCTCCTGGAAAGAAACTTCAAAGCATAACACTTCTTTCGGGTGGAGAGAAGGCACTTACGGCGATTAGCATTCTGTTTGCAATTCTAAAACTTCGCCCGATGCCGTTCTGTATTCTAGACGAGATTGAAGCGGCGCTAGATGAAGCAAACGTAACGCGTTTTGCAAACTATCTAAAGCGTTTTGCAAAAGACACGCAGTTTATCGTAATCACGCACAGAAAACCAACAATGCAAATTGTTGACAACTTATATGGCGTAACCATGCCAGAGAAAGGCGTTTCGAAAATCGTTTCGGTAAAACTTTCAGAAGCCGAAAAAATGAGCGAACAAAAATAGGGAGTGTTAGATGGGTTTTTTCAAAAAAATCTTCAGCGGACTAAAGAAAACACAAGAAGCAATCAGCGACAAAATCGTTGAAGCTTTCACTGGGCAGAAGAATGAACTTACAGACGAGTTCTTCGACGAGCTTGAAGAAATTTTCATTGGTGCCGATATTGGAGTTGAAGCAAGTTTGGAAATTGTTGAGCAACTTAGAAAAGAAGCAAGAAAAGAAAAGA
>WQZR01000032.1 GCA_009780625.1 Bacillota bacterium
AAAACCACAGGCGACCCACTTGCAAAGGTTTTAAGAAAGAAACTTAGAGATGAGGGTGTAGAAAAGTTGTTGGTTGTTTCAAGCAATAAGTCGCCTCTAGACAAACCAGAGGGTTCGGCAACGCCAAGCATAAGTTTTGCACCAACGCTTTTAGGAACTACTATAGCCTGCGAAGTGATTGGTAGAATAGTAAAATAAACAAAATCAATTTATCTTACTATTTCATAAACTGACTCCAGAAGGAGTTTTTTTATATGATTAAATTTGGGACTGATGGAATAAGGGGAGTTTATGGCGAAGCAGTGACGCCTGAAGTTGCTTTTATGGTTGGGAATGCAATTGCAAAACAAAACGTAAAAAAGGTGTTGGTTGCAAGGGATACAAGAATAAGCGGCGACACACTTGCAACAAGCGTTGCTTCGGGGCTTTTGGCTGGAGGGGTTGATGTTGTCTACGCTGGTGCTTTGACATCTGGTGGCGTTGGGTATTTGGCAAAGAAGAATAAATTCGACTATGGGGTGATGCTGACGGCGTCGCACAATACGCCAGAATATAACGGAATTAAACTTTTTGCACCAGACGGCTTTAAAACAAAGGTTGATGTTGGACAGCCGATTTTGTTAAACTCCAAACCGGGCAAGTTTTTGCAAGATAACAAAATAAAAAAAGAATATATAAACTTTCTTAAACAAGCTTTTGACAAAGAAAAAGCAGGATTTGTAAAGAGTTGTGCTCTAGGTCTAGCGCACGGTGCGGCAACATCTGTTGCGTGGGAGGCGTTTAACTCCAGCGGTATTGATATAAGCCTATATGGAGCAAGTGAAGACGGAAGCAAAATCAACAGTGAATATGCTTCGGTGAATATAAAAAAACTTGGTGAAAGAGTTGTTGAAAACAAACTGGACTTGGGTCTTGCATTTGATGGTGATGCAGACAGGGTTATTGCAGTTGATGAAAACGGCAAGGAAGTTTGCGGCGATAAGATTTTGTATGTTATCGCAAAATATTTTAAAGAAATTGGAAAGCTTGATGACAAGGTTGTTGGAACGATTGTTGCAAACACTGGAATTAAACATGCGTTTAGGGACATTGGAATAGATTTTGTTTCAACCGATGTTGGCGACCATCATGTGACGGCAAAGATGAAAGAAGAGGGAATCATTCTAGGTGGAGAGAAATCGGGGCATATTATGATGCATGACAAACTGGGTGCAGAAGACGGGCTTTTGGCTGGGGTTGTGCTAATCAATGCAATTAATCATTTTCAAAAGTCACTTGGTGAGTTGGTGGCGGACATAAAAATGTTTCACTATAAGACAGCGAGTGTTAGGGTTAAAGAAGGTGCAAAAGATAAGTATATGGAAAGTCTAAGGTTCTGGGAATTTATGGAAATGGCAGAGAGTTATTTGACGAGAACTGGAAGGGTTCTAATCAGACCATCGGGAACAGAGCCAGTGGTGCGGGTTCTTGTTGAAGGAGAAGACGAGAAGCTTTGTGATGCAGTGCTTAAAGAAGCGGTATCTGTTCTTGAGAGTCTATAGTGTTCTCTTTTAAAAGCCGAACTGGATAAACCTTTTTACCCTTTAGTAAAAATAAATATTTCTTTCCTTTGTAGTAAAGATATGTTTCGTGTTTTTCTTTTGCGTTAAAGCCAGTGTTTGAATTGAACTTAATTCTTCCTTTTATATCTTCGTTTTCAGCGAACATTAAATAGTCTATTTCGTAAAAGTAGACCCAAGAGCCGCCACCTTCGGCACCCTCTGTCCATATTTCTTCCATTCGTACATCTAAAACTTCACCTGGAAATATTCTTCCTTCTTTAAGAATACGTGCTTTTCTTTTTTCTTCAAATAACATTAACAGTATAAAGCCAGGTGTAAGAACTGGGAAGAATAATCCGAAGTAAAAAATGAAAAACATATCGGTGTTCCAGTTTATTGCTCCATATATAATTCCAGCAATTGAAAGTGCGTTCATCACTATAAGTATAATAGTATTCAGTTTTTTTGGAACACCTGCAAGAAATACATTACTGACTTGTCTGATAGATTTATCACTAATTGTTTTAATTTCAGAAAAACAATATGCTCTGTCTTTTGCAATATCAAATTCATTGTTCAGCACATATTCATTCTCTTTCTCTATTATTGTTTTCAAACTATCCATTGTTGTTATTTTACCAAAAAGACTGGCTAAAAGAAAATTAAAACTAAGGTTATGCTAAAATGTATGTATGAGCGAAAACAAAGGACAGTTGATTGAGTGTTGGAAAGGGTTGATTGGAGCAGAACTTAAGAAAGAGTACTTTTCTGAATTGAAATCTTTTTTGCAAAAGGAAAAAGCAGCGGGGAAAACAATCTATCCAAGAGGCAAAGATATTTTTAATGCAAAGAATTTGGTTCCTGTGAAAAACCTTAAAGTTGTGATTGTTGGGCAAGACCCATATATAAATCCAAATCAGGCTATGGGGCTTTGTTTTTCTGTTCCATGTGGCGAGAAGAACCCGCCAAGTTTGGTTAATATATTTAAAGAGATTGAAAACGATTGTGGAGTGAAAAACACCAAGGGAGATTTAACTCCATGGGCAAAGCAAGGGGTGTTGTTGTTGAATAGTCTTTTGACTGTAGAAGCGGGTAGACCGCTTAGCCATGCAGGCCGTGGTTGGGAAAAGTTTTTTGAAGCGACAATCAAAGCCATCAACGAAAAGACAGAGGGTATTATCTTTGTGTTGTGGGGAAACAACGCAAAAAAGGTTAAACCACTTATTGACACAACGAAGCACTTTGTTTTGGAATCAAGTCATCCAAGTCCGCTTGGAGCACATGCAGGCTTCTTTGGATGCAAGCACTTTAGTAAGATTAATGAAATACTAAAAAAACAGGGCAAAACAGAAATCGACTGGAGAACATAGTTCTCCTTTTTTCATATAACAACATATGAACATAAAAGAAATAAAAAAACTTAAGGGTGGTGTTTTTATTCATAAAAGTGCAGTGCTTGAAGAAGGGGTGAAAATACTTCCTTTTTGTGTTATTGAAGAAGATGTTGAAATAAAGTCTGGATGCGTGATTGGACCGTTTGCAAGACTTAGAAAAGGCACTAGAATATCTGAGAATTGCAAGATTGGAAACTTTGTTGAAATAAAGAATTCCAAGATTGGAAAAGGCACGAAAATCAATCATCATGCCTATGTTGGAGATGCAACAATTGGTGAAAATGTAAACATTGGAGCGGGTGTGATTTTTTGTAATTATGACGGAAAAAAGAAACACGAAACGCATATAGGAAACGGTGTTTTTGTTGGGAGCAACGTGAACCTTGTTGCACCTCTAACCATTGGCGAAAAGGCTGTGATTGGGGCTGGGAGCACAATAGACAAAGATGTGCCTGCATTTAGCCTTGCAATTGCCAGGGAGAGGCAAATCAACAAAGAAGGCTATGTTAAACAATAGCCATTGACTTTTTAGATGAACAAATGATAAAATATACACATGAAATTATCAATGAATCTTATAGCAATGTCGACAATGGATATAATAATGCTGATAGCCGTTCCACTGGCGACGATTTTGCTATGTGCACTTATTGTGGTTGCAGTGAAAAGAAGAGAAGGCGAAGCAATTCAACGCGGCGGAAAAGAAGAGTTGGACACACTTGTTATAAAAAAAGGTTATCTAAACGACTCGGAAAAAGCATTTTATGCGGCGGGCTTCAAAGCAGCAAAACGCATGAATGCATATATTTTCCCAAATGTTGAACTTGATGAGATTGTTGAAAACAAAACAAGAAGGGGAAGATATTCAAACATATTCTTCACGCCGATTAGATTTGTTTTGTTCACACAAAGCGACCTTGCACCAATTTTGATTATTGATTTATACGACAAAAGAATGGGAACAGATGGGCTTGGAGAAATGAACAAAATTATGAAAAGATATGTTAAAGCAAGCGGAATTCCGGTTCTTACGATTGAAGCAAAAGATAGTTATAATTTTGAAGATTTAATTGTTACATTTGAAGATGCCATGCGTAGAAGTGGAGAAAAGTCGAAAAACTAGCAAAAACACCCCTATTCCAAAGATTTGTTGTGTTGAAGAGTTGCGTATGTTAGTTTAAAGTGCTAAAATAAAAAATGTAGCAAAACACACAAAAGGGGACAGAAAATGCAGGAATTTAATAAATATGTTGTGCGAGCAAATAGGAATTTCCTTGAAACTCTAAGCGGACAACAAGACCAAAAAGCTGTTAAACCAAAGGTTCTGATTATCAGTTCTTTTTGTGAACTTTCAGGAGCAGGGCAACCAGTTTTAGACATTGTTGAAGCAGTTAGGCTTGGAATTAACTCTGCTGGCGGAATTGGAATTCATGTTCCAGTTGCGGGAATATCAAATGTTTTGGCAAAAGCTGAGAACTATTCAAACGTTATTGAACCAATTAAAGAAAACACAACAAACTATATCGACACAATTTTGACAACTGCACAGTTTGATGCATGTGTTTTTGTGCCTTTTGGAGAGTCAGGAATCAAAGGAATGTGTCTTGCAGCGGCAAAACTTAATGTTCCTTGCTTATTTATTGGAGTTGGTCCAAACAGACCAGTTGACTATAAAGGCGAAAAACTGACTCAAAGTTCAGTGTATACAATATCTGCACAAAAGTTTTTGGGGCAAATTGATGAAGCAACTTTGAAAGACTTTGCAGAAAACTATCTTCCAAACTTCGGAGAAGGGGAAGGGATTTATACTTCAAACGCACTTAATTGCATGATTGAAGTTCTTGGGCTTTCGGTTAAGAACGCAGGAACTGCAGAATGCGGAAGTGCAGAAAGAAAGAAAATTGCAACAGAAACAGGAAGAGCAATTGTGAGAATGGCAAAGGAGCAAATCAGCCCTAAAAAAATTCTGACAAGAGCAAATTTCCAAAACGCAATAAGCCTTGTTTTGGCTATTGGAGCAGACACAAACACAATCAGTTTTATTCGAGAATTTGGTGCAGCTTTAAACGTTGAAATCAGTCTCAAACAGATTGAAGAAATAAGCGATAAAACGCCGTTCCTAGCGTCGATTTATCCAATCAGTGAAAACATCTTCATGCACGATTTTCACGCAGCAGGGGGCGTTTATGGCGTTCTAAGCAGGCTTTTGAAGATTGGCAAGCTAAATGACAAAGCTCTAGACTATGACGGCGAAAGCATGAGTCTTGAAATTAAGAGAACAAAAGTTTTTGAAAAACACATCATTCTTGATGGAGAAAAAGAAATGCTTCTTTCAGACAATCCACTTCTTGTTATGGGTGGAACAATTGCAGAGAAAGGCGCGTTTTTGAGACGTACAACTTTGTTTAAAGGGTTAAATGGATTTAGCGGATACGCTATGGTTTTTGAAGGCGAAGAGACAGCGTGTCACGCAATTTATGCAGGGCGTGTTAAGAAGGGAACTGTGGTTGTCGTTCGAAACCTTGGACAAAAAGGTGGACCAGGAAAAGTTGCAATAACATATGTTCAAGCGGCAATCAGGGCAGCAGGGCTTGAGACAGATGTTGCGGTTATAACTGACGGAAAGAGCAGCAGTCTTTTTGGTGGACTTGTGGTTTCAGAAATTGGACCAGAAGCATATGAGCAGCAAGACCTTGCGTTCCTTGCTGACGACGACGTGATTGAAATAAACATGGACAGTGCAAGATTGAATTCTAAACTGAATGCAAAAGATTTAAATACAAGAAGAAGACAATATAGTCCGCATGTGAGATACGAAGCATCGGCGACTGATAAGTTTTATAAAAAAACAACAACAACGAGATAGGGTGAATGACTGTTCACCCCAAATTGCTAGCAAAAATTCTTTTGCTGGTTTTTTAAATTTCCCACGCGATTGTATTTTTTCTGAATAATTTTCTTTTCACTCCCGCTAGGAGTTTGAACAGAATAAGAATGTTTCGCTCGGGATAATTAAAAAACTGCACAAAAAATTTTCTCGCAATTTGCTACATGATAGTTGTTCACCCTTTCTGTGATATAATAAAAAATAAGAGTAAAGGAAAAATATAATGGAATATAAAGATATAGAAATCAAAAGGCACAGCCTTGCACACGTGATGGCAGCGGCTGTAAAGAAATTATACCCAGGTGTTAAGTTTGGGTTCGGACCTGCAATTGATGGTGGGTTCTACTACGACTTCGATTTTGGAAAAGAAGTTGTTGAAATGAAAGATTTGGAAAAAATTGAAAACGAGATGCGCGTGATTATAAACAAAGATGCATCGTTTTTGAGTCTACGTGTTGATGGTGGAACTAACGAAATTATGAAAAAAGAGTTTAAAGGCGAGACTTATAAACTTGAAGTTATCAATGATATTATCGCTAGAAAGGAAAAAGTTACGGCATATGCTTTGGCTGACTTGAAAGGTGATGAATCGTTGTTTGATGATGTTTGCGTAGGACCACATGTTGGAAGCACAAAAGAACTTAAGGGCATGGGCTTTAAACTTCATGCAATAAACGGTGCTTATTGGAAGGGCGATGAAAAACGCCCAATGCTGACAAGAATTTATGGCTATGCATTCAACACAAAAGAAGAGTTGAAAGCTCATATAGAAAAAGTTGAAGAAGCAAAAAAACGCGACCACAACAAAATTGGAAGAGAGCAAGGATATTTTACAACAAATGAACATATCGGCAGAGGTTTGCCTGTTCTTATGCCAAAGGGTGCAAAGGTTGTTCAAATTCTAAAACGTTTTGTGGAAGATGAAGAAGAAAGAAGAGGTTATGTTCTAACTCAGTCTCCGCTTTTTGGAAAGTCTGATATATACGAAATTTCTGGACACTGGCAAAAATATAAAGAAGACATGTTTATTGTCGACTGTGGGAATGAAAAGAAATACGCTCTAAGACCAATGACTTGCCCATTCCAATATCCAGTGTTTTTGGCAAAAGCGCATAGTTATAGAGATTTGCCACTGAGAATGAACGAGTCTGCAATCCTTTTTAGAAAAGAAGCAGCAGGTGAACTTCATGGTCTGACAAGAATGTGGCAGTTTACTTTAAGCGAAGGGCACATCATTTGTGCAGACGACCAAGCAGACCACGAGTTTAAAGAAGCGGTGAAACTGACTCAGTTTATGTTTAAGACACTTGGTCTTGAAGACGATGTGTATTTCAGGTTGTCTAAACGCGACCCAGAAAACATGAAAAAATATATTGGAACAGATGAAGAGTGGAAAAAGAACCAAGCACGTCTTAGAAGAATTCTAAACGAAATTGGACTTCCACACTATGAAGCAGAAGGCGAAGCGGCATTCTATGGTCCAAAACTTGATATTCAGACAAAGAACGTGTTTGGAAAAGAAGACACAATCATCACAGTTCAACTAGACACAGTATCTGGTGCAAAGTTTGGCATGGAGTTTACAAACAAAGAAGGGAAGAAAGAAGTTCCTGTGATTATTCACAGAACAAGTTTAGGGTGCTATGAAAGAACTCTTGCTAGTCTTATTGAAAAATATGCTGGAGATTTGCCATTCTGGATGATGCACAAGCAAGTTGGAATTGCGGTGGCGGTTTCAACAGACGAAACTTCAAACAAGAAAGTTATTAAATTTGCAGAAAAACTTGCAACAGATTTAAGAGAAGTTGGAATAAGGGTGGACATTGATTCAACAAGTGAAAGACTTGGTGGAAAGATTCAATTCTATCGTCAGGAAAGAATTCCATACACTGTGATTGTTGGCGAGAAGGAAATGGAGTCTAAAACTGTCAATTTGAAGATTAGAGGTGGGGCTCAAATTGAGGCTGTTTCAATTGCTAAGTTTAAAAAAGTTATGATAGAATTAAACAAAGAAAAGAGAAACGAACTAGAAACCAAATTCTAAGTTTATATTAAAGGAAAAAAAATGGGCTTAGCGATTAGCGTAAATTGTCCGCTGTGTGGGCATAACATAACAAGCAGCAGTGCACGTGGGGCAGACGGTCGTTTTTTATGCCCTGAATGCAACAACACATTCAGTCTTCTTGAAGCAAGAGATGCAGCACGTGGGGCGGCAAGAAGAAAGGAAGCAGAAGCAAGCAAACCTCAAATTCCACATGGTTGGGAAAACTATACAGGTGGAAACGATATGGCAGCCACTGCACTTTTAAGAGAAGCATATTTGTTTTTAGACAAAGGCGACCAGAAATCTGCACTCGTGTGTTTCAACGAGATGATTGAAAAGAACAAGAACAATGCAGCGGCATGGCTTGGGAAAGCACAGATTAGCATTATGCAACAAAACGTTGTAAGCATATATAACGCAGATGTAAACTTGATGCTGATTAATGGTGATGTTTCAGACGGAAAAATTAAAAAATATCTAAGAAGCATAAGGCTTACACCAGTTCAAAGATATGTTGTGTTTAGACTTATTAAAGACAAGAAACTATATATGCGTGTAAACACAGGCTATGCAACGCACGCGATGGATTTGGCTCAAAGCAAAGAAGAAAAGTCGCAAGCAATGGGTGTGTTGATTTCTCTTCAAAACAGATTCAATGCAGAAGTTGTTGGTCTGGAAAAGAAGTTCAACACAAGAAAGAAACTAATCACTACAGGAGTTGTTTTTGCAACAATTGGAGCAATTGGTGGGGTAAGTTATTGGCTGAGCACTTTAGGAATATTTGGTTAAAAGAAAAACCTCCCATCGGGAGGTTTTTTTTGTGTGGTACTGCACATCTAGGTTGGGTGGCAACTCAAAATGTAGTAATGCACCTGACGGCTCATATAAAGCCACCTTATGGCACATCCGGTATTTCGCTTAGTGCTGCTATGTTCCCATCCTGACACGATTCACAAATCCAAATTGCATAAGACCTTATAATCAACACCGCCAAGCGCCACTTGCATTTCTAATTGCCCTCGCGCCTAGCCTTCTGCTCCCCATAGGGCCGGTTTGGGATATAGGGAACGGCCAACTCCCCGCATAGTGCAGTATTGTATTTTAACACGCATATTTGTTTAATGCAATGATTTATGTGTCATTTCGACCGAAGCGGAGAAATCTAGCGTAGCGTAAATTAAAAGAATATGCTAGAATAAAGAATATGGAAAAGCAAGAATTGCAAGTTGTATACGAAGACAATCATATTATGGTCATCATAAAACCGCAAGGTGTTTTAAGTCAAGGCGACCAAACGGGCGACGCTTCTGTTGTTGACATAGCTAAAGACTATCTAAAAGCTAAATACGAAAAACCAGGAAATGTGTATCTTGGCATGGTTCATAGGCTAGATAGGCAAACTGGCGGGCTTATGGTGCTTGGAAAAACTTCAAAGGCGACTGAGAGATTGACTGAACAAATGCAAAATGATGTTATTGAAAAGAAATATTTGACTGTGACGGTGGGGGAACTTAAAGAGCCAAACGCAACGCTTACGCACTATCTTGTGAAAGATGAAGCAAAGAATGAGGTTAAGGTTTATAACTATAATATTTTTGGAAGCAAGGTTGCGACTTTGAATTATAATGTTTTGCAATCCGCAGGGAAAGAGAATTTGGTTTTGGTTAAATTGATTACTGGCAGAAGTCATCAAATTCGTGTTCAGCTTAAAGAAGCAGGCACGCCAATTTGGGGCGATGTGAAATACGGGAAGAGAGAAAAAGAAGAAATGGCACTTTGGGCATATAAACTGAGTTTCATTCACCCAGTGTCTAAAGAAGAAATGATGTTTGTGAGTTACCCAGATATTGAAGCAACACCTTGGAACAAGTTTGAGATTAAAACAAAAAATATAGAGTATCTGTAGTATGTTTAAAAAAGAATTGAAACAGTTTAGAGAATTTAGAAAGACTTTTAAATTCAACGAAATCAAAACCACCGAAAAGAACGGTGCACACTTTTTTGGTGCTGAGATGGTGCAAACAAAAGAAGGTGAGTTGGTTTCGAGCGGCAAGGGTTTTATAAACGTTGGCTATAAAGCAAAAGGGCTTAGCCGAACGCTTTCGAATTTATACCCATATGAGTTTAGATTTAAAGGCAAAAACTGTGCAAGCATCGAGGCGGTGTTTCAAGGAATAAAATTCCCAAATAGAAAAGAACAGAACCTTATCTTGAAAATGAGCGGAATGGACTGCTATTATTCAAAGTTTAATTCAGACTATGACTGGAGAGAAACGGGAATTGTTTTCTGGCAGGGAAAACCAATAGACAGACAT
>WQZR01000033.1 GCA_009780625.1 Bacillota bacterium
AAGCAACTGATTAGAAGCAAATCAACCAGCTTGAAATCTGGTGCTGGTTCTGTTGCAATCATGATAATCAATTTATCTATGTTTGCAATCTTTGGTCTAAGAATTTGATTCTTTCTTGGAAGAATTTTTGAAATCACAAACTCGCCGCTTGCCTTCTCAATTTCAACATAATCTCCAAGCACAAGTGTTTCGTGTTGCTTAAGCGTGCCCTTTGCTTTTTTAATTCTAATCTCTTGTTTAGAATCAACAGAAAACACAGCGAGGTTTCCCGCTGTGATTGAAGAAACAATATGCAAATTTTTAGAATCTTTCTTCTTTCCCATCTGCCTTATATTAGCATATAAAACTCTATTTTTTAGCCTTCTTGTCAGCTATTTCTCTTTTTAATTCTGCCCTTGCCCTCTGTGTGCTTAAAAGAATTCGCTTAATCTCCTCTGGCGATTTATTAGCATAATAATCCACACGCTCCGATGTGCTTTTCTTTTCGATATTTGTGATTGTTGCGCCTCTTTTCTCCATACATCTCACCTCTTAGTTTAACGGTTTCATTGTTGGGAATAATATTACGTCTCTAATTGACGGGCTGTTTGTAAGGAACATAACAACTCTGTCGATTCCAATTCCAATTCCACCTGTTGGAGGCATTCCGTATTTTAGAGCATTAACAAAGTCTTCGTCCATTTGTTGTGCTTCGTCGTTTCCTGCTTCTCTTCTTGCTTCTTGCATAAGGAAACGTTCTCTTTGGTCAATTGGGTCGTTAAGTTCAGAAAATGCGTTGCAGAACTCTCTGCCATAAATCCAACCTTCAAACCTCTCTGTAAGTCTTGGGTCGTCTTGTCTTTTCTTCGCTAGAGGCGAAATTTCAACTGGATAGTCAAAAACCAGTGTTGGTTGAATAAGTGTTTTTTCAACAAACTCTTCAAAACAGAAGTTCAACAGTGCTCCCCATGTTTTTTCATTTGGAAGCTCTGGCTTCATTTTGTTCTTTTTAAGAAGTTTCAAAACTTCAGTTTGAGCTTGTTTCTCAGTCAATTTTTTAAAGTCTATGCCCGTTTCTTTTTTTACAGAATCAACCATAGTCACTTTTTGCCATGGTTTGCCAAAGTCTATAATCGTTCCTTGATAGTCAATCTTTTTGCCTTTACCTAGTTTTTCAATAACAAACCTAAACATCTCCTCTGTTTGTTTTGCAATGTCGTGATAGTCCATATATGCTGCGTATAACTCAATTGATGTAAACTCTGGGTTGTGGCGAGTGCTTACACCCTCATTTCTGAAAATCTTTCCAATTTCATAAACACGTTCAAAGCCGCCAACAATAAGTCTTTTTAGAGGAAGTTCTGTTGCAACACGAAGATACATATCCATACCCAACGCATTGTGCCTTGTTTTAAACGGTGAAGCATCTGCCCCAGACATAAGCGTTGCCAAAGCCGGTGTGTCTACTTCCATAAAGCCCTGAGCATCATAGAACTCTCTGATTGCTTTGATTACTGCTGTTCTTGTTTTGAATGTCTCTCTTGTTTCTTCGTTCATAATAAGGTCAACATATCTTTCTCTATACTTCTGCTCAACATCAGTTAGCCCTGCGTGTTTGTCTGGAAGTGGTTTTAGAGATTTTGCCAAAAGAACATAACTGTTTGCGTGAATAGAAATCTCACCAGTTTTTGTTGTGAAAGCTTTGCCCCTAACTCCAACAATGTCGCCTAAATCTAAATCTTTAAACTCTTCATATGCTTTTTCGCCAATATCATTTTGAGAGATATAAATTTGAATTCTTCCATCTTCATCTTGAATATGAAAAAAGCTGGCTTTACCCATAACACGTTTGAGCATAATACGCCCAGCAACAGAAATTTCCTGAGCTGCCTTCACAAGTGCGTCATACTCTTTAACAACTTCAACGCTTCTTTTGGTCACGTTGTATTTAGTATTCAAAAATGGGTCTTGCCCTTTCTTTTGCAGCGCTTTAAACTTTTCCAGCCTTACCCTTTCTTGTTCTTTTGCGCAAATTTGTTCGTTGTTGTTTTCCATGTTTTGTCCTTTATGTTTTAATACTTTGTATTATATCACACCCACCATATTTAGTGAAGCCAAACATCAATTAAAAAAACGACTATTCGTCGTTCTTTTGGTCCTTTCATATTGTTTCAATTGTCGGTTCTTTTTTTCCTGGGTGAAAAACTCTCACCTGTTTTTTGTCGATTGTTTGAGTTTGAGGGTAGCCACTTCTGTCAGCCTTTGCTTGCAGACGTGCTTGATACGCAATTTCCTCTTCTTTATCAAACGCTTCTTTTCCAATTTCTGCTATTCTTTTTTCTTTGTATTCTTTTCTCTTTCTAATAGCTTCTTGATAACCAACATCGTTCGCCTCTTCCAATTCGCGTTTTGCCTGAGCCTCAAGTCCAATTTTTCTAAATATTTCGGCAGCAGTAGTCTCTGCTTTCAGTTCGCTCATGCCCTCTCTAAGAAACTCAGTAACTATTATTTCCCTAACTTCTTCTTCTGAGAGGTTTAAAAACCGTTCTCGGTTTCTTGCAATTATTTCTGCTATCTTATCTTTTTCTTGCATAATCTAAATCATCTCCTTGTTCATTGTACCACAAAATTTACTATACTATACCTGAAGCCAAAATTTTAGGCAGTGGAGCAACTAACTTTTCTCTTCCCTGAGCCAAGGCATCTTCCGCATCTATATACTCTTGCCTTTCAACTTGTTTAGCAGCTATCTCCTTATCTAGTTTTTCGATTGCCGCTTTTGCTACGCTGTGTTTGGTTATTTCAATCACCTTTCCATCTTTGACTTCTGTTTTATAATGCTCATCTGCCTCGTTGAGGTGTCCCTCTTTTCTTTCTTTCTTCGTTTCAAAAGTCTTCATCTCGCTCTTTGTTTTTCTAGCAAGTTCTGTCGCATATATGCGAAGTTTATGATTAGACACAAGCATTTCATATTTTTTTGTCATATCAGCTTTTTCGTCATACATTGCATGATACTTCGCTCTTTCTGCAAGATATTCTTTTTCTAGTTCATCTTTAGTCCAGCCTTCTGCTTCCTCTTTCCAAATCTGTTTAAAATTCGAAATCTTTGCTCTCTCTTCATCAATCAAAGCAGCATCTGTCTCAACAAATTCTGCAAGTGCTTCATATGCACTTTGATACTCCAGATTTTCATCTTTATCTTTTAGAGCAGGGTTCTTCTGCTGAAAATCTACATAAGCCTCTTTAAATTTCTTAATACTATCTTCATTGATAATGTCTTCAAAGTCAAATGATAAGATTTTTTTACAGCCGTTCAAAGTTGCGACAGCAACATGCAGTCTATCATTATCATGGTTTTTAGGGCTTCCATTCACATTTCGCGGTCTAGGAACCCCTTTGTCTTCATATTCTTCTGCAAGTTTTTCGGCTTCAATTCCATCAACAATCAAAGGCAGTCTTCTAAGGTTAAGTTCTCCCACAATTTTCTCTGCATCAATCGCCATTTGCTTTTTTCGCGGGTCGCTTGAGACCGACAAATCATCCAACTCATCGTCAACGACTTTTGAAATACAAATTTCATACTTGGCACTGTTTTGCACAAGATACCTAAATACGTCCAACGCTGCAGCTTGTAGTTGAGGGTCAGAATTATCAACTAAGGCACACAGCATCGAAGTGTCAAAATATATCACTTCTCTTCCCATGTCTTATTATTACATCTATGCAAAATATGTCAAAAAGAAATGAGTTTTATTCTAAATTTTTATTATGGTCCAAAGCTCGCTGTTTCTTTCAATTTCTTCTTTAAACTGTGTAACTTTAAATTTCTTTTTATTCAGTTTATTTAGGTATTTAATCACTGCTTCTCGCTCTGTGTCGCCACCTTCGTGCCCAGAGTAAAGAACCATCGTAACAATGCCACCACTCACCAAAAGCTTTAAAACGCCCCTTAGTGCCTTTATTGTCGTCTTTGGCTGTGTGATTACAGTCTTATCTGCATTCGGCAAATACCCTAAATTAAACATTGCAAAATGAAATGTTTTAGGTGTGATTTTTACAGTTGTGGGTTTCCTTACATTCTTGTGACTGTCATTAATTAAATACACACAGCAACAAGGTTTATTTTCTCCAACAACAATATATGTAATCTCTTTCCAATAAGAGTTTTCGCTATTAAAACCATTATTTAAAAGCCTTTCTTCCGTTGCCAAAATTGCATCTCTTTGAATATCAAAAGCAATCACACTTGGAAAAAAACTTGAAGAATTGCTTACAGTTGTTGCAAGAAAAAGCGTGTCATGCCCATTCCCTGCAGTTAAATCTAGCGAATTAAAAACCTGTTCGCCTTTATTCAAAAACTCATCTCTAACTTTCAAAATTTCTTCATGTGCTCTTTGTGTTGGTTTCATATTTCTATTCTAACACGAGTTCTAGCTTCCACTGCCAAAAGTTGGTCCGCCAATTGTAGGTCCACCAGTTCCTGGTCCCATTGGTCCGCCTGGCTGCATTCCATCCATACCTGCTTTTTGCATTGCCTCTGCTTGTGCCTTCTCGGCTGCTTCTCTCTGAATTCTTTCAAGCTCTTGCTTTGCATGCTCATCCCTAAGTTGCTGCATTTGCTCCATCATCATGTCGTTTGCTTCTTGGGCTCTTCTTTCGTTTTCTGAACTTTGCTTTGCCTTGTCTTGTGCTTCTTTTGCTTTTCTTTCTGCTTCGGATTGTTTTCTTCTTGCTTCTTCAGTTTTCTTTCTTTGCTCTTCGTCATCGTTTGGAGTTTCTTTTTTTGGAGCAGGTCCGCCAGATGATTGGCTTGGAGAAGAACTCATCGAAGATGAACCCCTGGACGTAACGCTTTTCTTTTTTTGCTCTTCTTCTAACTCTTTTCTTTTTCTCTCCATTTCGGCTTTATCTTCTGCTGCTTGCTTTGCTGCGTCTTTTTCCATTGTCTTTCCAACAGAACCCATTTCAGCTTTTCTAAGCCTTTCCATGTTGAGCATAAGTTTCTTATCTGGTTTAAGTTCGTTATATTTCTTTTCAAAGTCTCCGTTTTTAGATTTTAGATAATCAACTGCTTCCATATAGTCTCTGATATAGTCATCAGCAAACTTATGAAAAGGTTTTCCATATTGCTCTTGAACTTGTTTCTTTATATCGTTAAAAAGTTTTCTTTCCTTTGTTTTACCTTTGCCACTAAGAACTGCATCTAGCATAATTTCCATAATGCGTCCTGATGTTTGCGTTGGTATTGTTGAATGTTCCATAGACTCAACCTCTCTCTTATACTACTATTCTAAGCGTTTAAACAATTTTTAACAAATTATTTGCTATACTTATGATATGAGAGAAGTTGATTTAGATAAGAAAATAAAAAACGGACTTATTATGTGGACAATCGTTTCTGTTGCCACAGTTGTTTTTATTCCAGTTATACCTATTGCTGCAGTCAATGCCATCTGGTGGCTTATGGCAATTGCCATCGCAGTTGTTTTGTTTGGGGTTTATGGGCTTCCAATCGGTTGGACGTTTACTGGGCTAAGAATTGGGCATAGAAAAATTGTTTGGGCAATCAGAGATGATGAAATTCTGGACATAAAAGAACTTGCTCATATCTTCAGAAGAAGAGAAAAAGCAATGCGAAAAGAAATTGCAACGGTTTTAAGCAAAAGATATATCGTTGGCTATAGATTTAATGCAGACAGAACAAAACTTGTTAAACCAAAGAAAGCCGTAGGGGTCGTGCCTAAGAGCGACCCGCAACCAGCATCTCAACGTGGAAGATGCGAGTTCTGCGGTGCGCCTCTTGTTCCTGGAGCAAGATATTGCAAGCATTGCGAATGTGCGGTAGTTTAACGAAAAACAGTTGCCAAAAGGCATCTGTCATGATAAAATTATTCTTATCTTGCGGGAATAGCACAGCGGTAGTGCGTCTCGTTGCCAACGAGAAGGTCGTGGGTTCGAACCCCATTTCCCGCTCCAGCATAAAACAAAAAAAGGCGAAAGCCTTTTTTTAATTTTATAATGCATTTGTAAGTGTTCCGTTAAGCGTATGCGGTGTCACATTGCTTGGTATGGCTATTCCATGTGAACCTGCAGTTCCGTTTGAGCCGCCGATTCCTAGGCCTGAAGAGCCTCTCCAAAGAGCACCGCCACTTCCTCCTGTTCCAAGCAATCCAACAACTTTGCCTTCAATATTCATGTTAATGTTTGCCGCATCAATTCCGTTGCCACCATTTCCTCCTCTGCCACCGTTTGTTGCAGAAATGTTCAACCCACCTCCAACAGCACCACCTCGCCCACCAACTCCACCATTTCCACCTCTAAGAACCAAGGTTCCTTCTCCTTCAAAATATAGGTTTTCTGCACTTATTGCAGTTCCGCCGTGCCCTGCAGGTCTTCCAGTAGACTGAGAGTTTCCTGTTCCGCCTGTTCCACCCGCACCACCTGTTAGAGAGTTTTGGCCACTTCCAGAACTGATTATCGTAAGTTCAGGTATTCTTCCAGAGCCTAGATATTGAATAACAGAAGCCCCATCTCCTCCAGCGACACCAGTTGTTCCATTCGCACCTCTTTGTCCAACTGCCGCAACATCGATAAGCTCAACAATAAGCGGAGTTATTCTTTCATCAACCCTAATTTGAACGTTCGTATATGTAGTACCCAGTTCACCTGTGATTATAAGCATGTCTGTTGTGTCTGCCACACCAACAATTGAATCTGAGGTTATATTAAGATTTTGCACAACAAGCGCGCGTGTTGTTTTGTTTGTAACCACAACCTTTCTGCTTGTTCCAGAAAAATTTTGGGCAATTATTGAAATTTCTCTATCGGCAAATCTTTTTGGAACAATAAAATGTGTGCCTGTTGTTTCATGAATTTTTGTGGTTCCGGCATAAATGCTATAGCTTCTTGCAGCCGATGCTTCACTCCATGTCAAAAGTCTATTTTCCATCTTTAAGTCCTTTGGCACCAAAACTGCTGGCAGCATCAAGAACCAAAGAAGAAGAAAAGTAGTAACCAGCAACACAGCTCCACTGGTGAACAAGGTCGGCTTAACCCACTTCGTGTTTCTAACCTTAACAGCGGCAACCATTGGCACTGGTTTAGGCAACACATCCTTATAGCTATCCTTTGTTGTGAAGTTCTCTATTTGAGCTTCAGTAAAAAATCTTGTTCCACAATGGGTGCATTTAACTTTTTTTGTTCCCTGAACAAATTCAATTTCTCCGCGGCACGATTCGCATCTGCCTTTTGTTAAATTTTTCATAAAAACATTATACCACAAAAATATATATTTTTCGACTAGTCCGCTGGAAAATATCCCCTGTTCCAATTTTCGAAATGAATTGCATTCATTGTTTCTTCGAGCAGTTTGTCATTTGTTGCAAGCCCTTCCACCTTCACTCTATATTGACGTTCAAGTGCACAAAGCGGCTTTGTTTTGACATATCCTGTTATTTGTTGTTTTGCAATATATTCAAACAACCCAGTGCACATTTTTTTGTGTGTTTGAAACAGACATCTGCTGCAACCCATTGCGGTCTTTTCTAAATCGTCTGCAATTTTTCTTTGAACCAATTTTATTTGTTCTTCTCTTTCATCCATAGCGCACCTCCCTACAAGGTTCTCACACCTTCAGTTTGAATCTTTTTTGCATATCCGTGTGCTAGTTCTGGGTTTTCTTCTAACTCCAAAAGTTTGTCTTTATACATAGACTTTGTGCAGCACTCTAGTTCTTTTGGTTGGTTTCCTCGTTGCTTCTCGGCAACATATTTAAACAGGCCATCACAAAGTTTCAGGTTTGTTCGATATACACACTGACCACAACCATTTGCTCTTTTTTCAAGTTCTTCTGCAATCTTTCTGTGTATGTCCGAAAGTGATACATGAATTTGTTCCATAACAGCCTCCTTTTCTTTTCTATGCTTAATTATACCGCGTATATGAATGGTAGTCAATACTAGCACACATTCAGAAAAAAGGCTCCTATGGAGCCATTGGGTAATACTTTCTTTCGCCTCTGTCGTTAAGTCTGCTTATAATTGCATCAACCACTTCAGGTTTTTTGTCTAAATCTTTAACCGCTTCGTCGTATTGCTCTTCCACTGTGCATGGTGGCTTGATTGATTTTTCGCCTAACTGCTTTCCTGCAACATAATTAAACAACCCACTGCAAAGTGCTGTTTGAATTCTTGCAACACACATTCCACAACCTGTTGCGCACATCTCAACTTGGTCTGCAATTGCTCTCTCTGCACGTTCTAGTCTTATTTTATTGATTTCTTGACTCATATTCAAACTCCTTAATATAACGCACATTATAGCCTAGAGTTCCAGCCAAGTCAATACCAAAAAAAGGCTTTCGCCTTTTTGTTATTTTTTCTTATCTCCTGCAAGTCTTTCGAAAGGGATATTAACCATTTCTTTTCTGTTTTCCATTGTCCACATTGCGCCAAGCATGTTCCAGATAAACGCTCTGTCGTGCGGCTCGTCCACTTTTCCGTCTAGGTGTTGAAGCAAATGTCTTGTTCCGCTGTCGATATAACTGTGAAGTGGAATTCCCTTCTCCCAGTTTCTTTCGCCATATTTAAGTGCCCCTTGCTCGTAGTGTCTTGAAACATCAATCATCGATTCGCAAAGAGTGAACTTTGTGTGATTTTTCACAAACACTCTGATTGCTTCTGCCAAAAATTCTGGGTTTCCGCTTTTCATAAATTTATCAACTTGAGCCAAAACTCCATTGGCATCAATTTTTCCTAGTGCCATACCTACTTCCTTTAGTGGCATAAGGTCGCATCTGCCTTTGCCCATTTGAATATCTCTAACTGCGCCGGTGTTGAATTCTCTTCTTGCACCGCTGTCTTTAATAATTTTTTCCATGATTCCATTATACATGAAAAAAAGTGTTTTGCAACACTTTCTTTTTAGCCTTCAATCTTTGTAGCCCTGCCCTCAGAGTCCACGATATATTTCCTCTTACCATTCTTTTCAATTTTTTTAATCACTTCTTCTTCGAGGCTATATCCAGTCATTTCTGCTAGACCCATAAGATATATGCACACATCAGCAAGTTCTTCGCCCAAATCATCTTTCTTTTTCATATATGCCGTGATTGCCTCGCCAAGTTCGCCAGCGGTATAGCAAAACTCCTTATGAACATCTGTGGTGTTAAAACCCTTATCAACTTTATTCTTCCATACAACCTTTTGCATTTCGCCTAATGTTTTCATTTTGTTTTTACCTTTTACTTACGTGTAACTTCTTTAACTTTTCCACATTTATTGCATTTGCATTTTATTGCTCTTACAGCTGTGAATGCTGTTCCAGAAATAACTGAGTGTTCTTGTTTCTTGTCTGTTTTTGATTCTAGTTCATCCATTTCTTCGCCACAACAAACCGCAACAGATGGGTGCTTCAAATATTCTTCTTTAGACACTTCATTTCCGCGAATAAAATACTTATATTTCATATTAGTCATTTTCACACCTCCTTTCGTTTAGTCTTAGTTAAGATTATATCATAAGATTTCTTTTATAGTGATAGAAGCATTGCTGCACATATCCAGAATGCTCTCCAAACAGTTTTTCAAAATAAGCACTAATCTGAGTTGCGTCCAACTCTTCAGTCATTTTAAAATGGTCGTTATAAACCTTTTCTATCCAAATGTCAGTTGGGAAAACATCACCTCTATGAAGCCCAAACAAAAGAATGCAATCGGCAACTTTTCGCCCAACACCCTGAAGTTTCATAAGTTCTTTTCTTGCAACTTGTGTTGAAAGTTTTTTCAGCCTTTCTTCGTATGCTGTGCTATAGCCTGTTGGATTTTCTTCCTGTGCTGCAATCTCCCTGATTGTTGCAACCAAATATCTTGCTCTATACCCCGCACCGTATGCCTTAAACTCTTCTTCTTTTATTTTCAAAAGTCTGTCCAGAGTTGGAAAAGCATAGTAGCCATCAAGTTTTTCGCCGTGGTTATATGTAATCTTTTTAAGCGTTTTTCTAATTCTTGGAATGTTGTTGTTTGCTGAGATTATAAAACTGATTGTCATCTCCAAAAAGTTTTGTTTAAGCATTCTAATTCCCTGTCCAGA
>WQZR01000034.1 GCA_009780625.1 Bacillota bacterium
ACTCGATAAAAATTTCGTATACGACGGCGAACTTCTTCTAAAAACAGACAAAAAGATTGCAAGCAAAGACTTATATCGTATGACGGTTAAAATCACAAGTTCAGACAATATTAAAAAGAATATTATATTCAATATTTTTGACTATATGCCACTTAAAGATTTCAAAGCAGGAAAGAGTGAAATTCCTTCTATTGAAAGAAAAAAGACAGTAGAGAAATATTGGAATAGTCTAAACCTAAAATGGCTAAAACCTCTGCCACTTCTGTATGTTGGAACAGACATGAAAAAGATTCACGAGCTCCTAGATATCTACACAAAAGACGACCAAGAAGGTATTATGGTAAACATTGCAGATGGCGCATATGAATGCAAGAGGTCTAAGAACTTGTTGAAGGTTAAAAAGTTTCTAACAGCCGATGTCAGGGTTATAAGCCTAGAAGAAGGCACGGGCAGAAACAAAGGAAAACTTGGGGCGGTGCATGTTGAGTTTGAAGGACCAGACAAAAAACTTCACACATGTAAAGTTGGTTCCGGCTTCAAAGACGAAGAAAGAGAATACTATTGGCAAAACAAAAACGAAATCTTAGGTAAGATTATTGAGATTGGATATTTCGAAATAACAACCAACCAAAAGAACGACGACTATTCACTTCGTTTCCCAACATTTAAGCACATAAGAAACGATAAAGATGAAATCAGCATGTATTGATTTTGAAATATATTATGGTATACTGTAATATTAAATATATAAAAAAGATTTAGGAGAACTATTATTATGAGCATGATTGACCCATCAGTTGATTCACTACTTGAGAAAACAGACAAAAACAGATATATTTTGGCTTTAGGTCTTATTGAAGAAGCTAAACATCTTAAAAACAGAAAACCACTTGTTAAAGTAACTGCGCAAGAAAAACCAATCGTTATTGCAGCGAGAGAACTTTTTCTTGGCAAAATTGAAATTGTTGTTCCTGCGGTGAAAGCGTAGCCCTGAAAAAAGAGAGGGGTATAGATGTTTGCTGAAATAGTTGTTGATTTATTAAACAATAATACAGATAAAACTTTTGATTATAAAATTCCAGAAAAACTTCTAGAGCATGTCGAAATAGGCATTCGTGTTTCTGTGCCATTTGGTCCAAAGGTTCTCGAGGGCTATGTTGTTGGCATAAAAAAAACAACAGACCTCGAACCCGAAAAAGTTAAAAACATAATTGGAATAATAGACTCTAAACCAATTGTTCTTGGCAGTCAGTTATATTTAATGAATAAGTTAAAGACTCATTTAAACATAAGGGCAATCGACAGCCTTCGTCTTTTTGTTCCATCATCTATTCGTTCAAATTTCATAAAGGCTAAAATCGAGAGATATGCAAAGGTTAGCCAAAAAGACGCATTGATTGAGCATTTGGAAAAAACGCAGAAGAACGCAACAAAAAAAATCGCACTTTTGACATATCTTGCAAACAACGAAAGCGAGCTGCACAGAGAAGCGTTTTTAAATAAAAACTTTTTGGCTGACAACGTTAGGCAACTTAAAGATTTAGGCTATATTGAAATTGTTGAAAAACAGGTGGAGAGAGCCCCGGAGTTTGAAGTGGTGGAGGATAAACGCCCAACGCTCACACCAGAACAATGCTCTGCAATAAACAAAATTCTTCACGGCTTAGATGCAAAAACGCAAGACGAAAAGAATTTTCTTCTTTTTGGTGTGACTGGCAGCGGAAAGACAGAAGTATATCTAGGTGTGATTGAAGAAGTTTTGGAAAGAGGAAAAACGGCAATCGTGTTGGTTCCAGAAATTTCTCTAACTCCGCAAATCTTTTCAAGATTTAAAAGCCGATTTGGTTCTAAGGTTGCAATCATTCACAGCGGACTTTCTGAAGGTGAAAGGTTCGACGAATGGAATAGAATCTTATCAGGTGAAGCAACAGTTGTTGTTGGAGCACGCTCTGCTATATTTAGTCCAATCAAAAACATTGGCGTAATCATTCTAGACGAAGAGCACGATGCGAGTTATCAATCTGAATCAAACCCAAGATATCACGCGCAAGACGCTGCAAAGTTTTTGGCAGAATACTATGGTGCTGTCACGGTTCTTGGCTCGGCAACTCCAAGCATAGAAAACTTCTATAGAACAACAAAAGAATATACAAACAAAGCCCCAAAAAACCTAGAGCACATGGGTGAATATTATAAAGAAATAAAAAAAGAAAAACTTCAACTTATAGAACTTCCTGCACGTGTGAATAACATAAATATGCCAAGCCTCGAAATTGTGGATATGGCAGAGGAAATCAGAGCAGGCAACAACAGCATCTTCAGCAGGAGAATGACAGAAGGCTTAGAACATGCAATGAAAGCAAACAAGCAAGCAATTGTGTTTATAAACCGAAGAGGATTTTCAAGTTTTCTTCGTTGCATAGACTGTGGTCATGTGCCTAAGTGCGAAAGTTGCGATGTTTCGCTTGTTTGGCATAAAGAGGAAAGTCTTTTAAAGTGTCATTATTGTGCAAAGAAATTCAAAAAGATGGAAGCATGTTTTGAGTGTAAGAGCACTCGAATTCGTCTTGGCGGTGTTGGAACAGAAAGAGTTTGCGAAGAACTTCAAGAAAAATTTCCAGATGCAAAAATCTTCAGAATGGACAACGACACAACAAAACAAAAAAATGCACACTTTAAAATTCTAGACGATTTTAAAAATTCCAAAAAAGCAATTCTCGTTGGAACGCAAATGATTTCAAAGGGGCACGATTTTTCTGGTGTTGATTTTGTTGGTGTGGTTGATGCAGACTTAAGCCTATACGTAAGCGATTATAAGTCGACAGAAAGAACATATCAACTGATTTCGCAAGTTGCAGGAAGAGCAGGTAGAGTGAGCGGTGAAGGCGTGGTTGTTGTTCAAAGCTACAATCCAAAACATTTTGTGTTTAGATTCCTAAAAGAACACGACTATAAGGGTTTCTACCAAAAAGAAATCAACATGCGAGAAGCCACAACATTTCCACCATTCTCAAATATCGCTCGAGTTTTGATTACGAGCGAAAACGACGATAAAGCAAGTTATATAATAAAAAATATGTTTCCAAAAATAAAAGCACTTAAGGACGAACACTTTGGAGACTTTATATACCTAGAGGCAATGAAATCTCCAATCAAACGAATTGAAGATAAATATAGATATCAAATTCTTATGCGAGTGTTGCCGCACAAAGCAGATGAGATATATAAACAAATATTTATAATAAAAGCCGAGTATAACCACAAAGACGCATTTATCTTTTTTGAAATCAATCCGCAGAATTTGTCATAAAAAATGTTATACTTAGAAATAAGGAGAAATTTAATATGTCAAGAATAGATAAAAGTGAAGTGGCATGTCCAAAGTGCCAACAAAAAGTGGAAGTGATGGTGTATCACTCAATAAATGTGAAACTAGACCCAACACTAAAAGAAAAACTTATAACAAGAGAAGTTTTTAGAAACGTATGTAAGTGCGGTGAAGAGTTAAACCTGATGTATGACCTTATGTATCACGATATGGGAAATCTAAGAATCATTTGGTTATCACATGACGAAAAAAACACACCAGGCATTCTAAGCCTAACAGGAATGTGGCTGGCTTCTGGCTATACTCTAAGAGTTGCAAGAAACTTTAATGAAATGCTTGAAAAGATTAAAATCTTTGATGAAGGTCTAAACGATGCTGCAATCGAGTTTATTAAAAATTTAATGTATGGAGAATTTGCAAAAAGCGGCGAAAGAGAAATTGATATTTTCTTCGACGGAATCCACAATGGCGAATTTTCGTTTGTTATAATAAACGAAAAAGGAGCAAGACAAGCTCAATATGGCAAGAAGGTTTATGACGCAAACATCAACTTGTTTGAAAACGAATATAAAGACTATGCTGCTAAGTCTAATCTTTTTGTAAACCAACAAACATTGCATGCATATTTCACAAAAAAACTTGAGGAGATGAAATAGTTGGCTCTAAGAAACATTCTTCCAGACAGCGAACCTCAACTTAGGTTGAAGGCAAGAGAAGTTGTTGAGTTTGATAAAAACTTAGCAATTTTTTTGGATGATATGACAGAGACTCTAATCAAAGCAAACGGCGTTGGTCTTGCTTCAAACCAAGTCGGCATTCTTAAACGCGTTGTGATTATGTTTTTTGGCGAAGAGAACTACAACGCGGTGACAGAAGACAACCCAGGTTCTAAAAAATTATTCAGAAAATGCAATCACCAAAAAAGCGAAGGCTATATTTTGGAACTTATAAACCCAAGATTTATTTCTAAATCTAAAGAAGAAGTTATGGGCGAGGAAGGCTGTTTAAGCATAGACAGAGAAGGTTCGCGTTTCTATGCAGAAGTTCTGCGTTCAATCGAAGTTGAAATTGAAGCACAAACAAGAGATGGCGAAAAATATACAATAAAACTAAACGACTGGATGGCACGAGTTGCACAACACGAAATAGACCACCTAGATGGAATTTTATTTATTGACTATCTAAAGGAGAAAATCTAATGAAGCCAGAAAGAACAAATATTCTTCGTTTTGTTGATATCGACGAAACCGTATTTCACACAACGGCAAAGGTTATGATTAGAGATAAAAAAACCGGAAAGCTTCTTCGAGAACTGACCAATCAAGAATGGAACACATATGTTGTCAAGCCAGACGAGAAACCAGACTTTGTTGAGTTTGCAGACGCGGTGAAGTTTGCCAGCGAATCAACTCCAATCGAAATGATGGTTGCCTTGCTTAGGCAGTGGTCTAGGCAAATGAAACTAGAACCAGTGCATTATGACGATAAAGTTGTTTTCGTAACAGCACGTGGAGATTTTGACGACAGAGAAAAATTTCTAGATGCATTCAGAAAAATTGGAATAGCAATAGACGACAAAAAATATTTCTATGTTGCAAGAACTGGAAACCTTTCACCAGATGCAAAAATGAACGGTCTTCCACTAAGCACAGCACAAAGAAAGAAAATTGTCTATCTTCACTACATCATGGCGAAAATGCCAGCAGTGGTTGAAATCTATGAAGACTCAGAAAAGAACATAAACGACTTTATGGAACTTGTTGAGGAAATGCCAGATTTTGAATATCGAGCGTTTCTAGTAAGAGATGGGGGAATAACACAGGTTACAAAAAAATAAAATGCCTATTGGCATTTTTTTATGCCTGTGTTAAAATACTGATATGAATCTAGGTGAAAATTTAAATAACATAACAAAACTTATTGAAGAAAAGCAAAACCTATATGCGCAAGTCAGCATTGCAAAGTTTTTAAATGGGCTTACGACATATGCAAGAGGGCTAAACCCAGGCGACCCAAGTTTGGTTGATTTTCTTAAATCTGGAAAAGATACAGGTGGAGAGGAAAAACTGTTTAAGGGCAACCATACATTGAAAGTGACAAAGAAACTAGACACAACTATTATTGAAATTAAACATAGTTTCACAAACCCTCAAATTGGAACGGAGTGGTCTAGAAGTTTTGTTGCAAATATTTTTCCAATAGATGAAGATAGAATGAAAAAACTTGATAAGAAACTTTTCACATTCACAGAAAGAAACAAAAGAGGCAAAGCATATAACAGCCTAAGTGTTTCGGTTGATTTGGCAGAGCAAGATGGCAAGCTTGGGGTTATAAACAGTTTTGGTCAGACTATTGTCGACACATACTATAGAGACTTGAATAGAACAAAACTTCCAGAAACAAAGCGAAACACGCAGTTTTTGACTCACGACTTCTAAACTTGAATGCTATAATAACAACAAAGAAGAAAAGGGGGACTTATGTTATGGAATGGTTTCTAAATTGGCTAGGAGAAAATTGGTATTGGGTTGGAATGGCGGGAGTTGCAGTTGCAATCGTTGTTGTGGTTGTCATTCGTCAAATCATCAAGTTCTAAAAAACTAACACAAATTTAAAAACGCCACTCGGCGTTTTTTTTATACTCAAAAACGCTTTGAAAATTTCGGGGGGGGGGGTAGAATTAACTAGAAATATATCTAGGGAGTATTTTATGGAATTTTTAAGTTGGTTAGGTGCAAATTGGTGGTGGTTGATTATGGCTGTTGTTGGAGTTGGTTCCGTGATTGCAATTATTATTTATGCAATAAAGGGCTAGTGGACATGTTATACTAGTTCTATGAGAATCGTATTTATGGGAACGCCGGAATTTGCGTTGCCTACTTTAAAAACTATATATGAAAAAGGCTATAACATCGTTGGTGTTGTTTGCCAACCAGATAGAGCAGGAAACCGCGGCAAAGTGGAGTTTTCGCCTATCAAAAAATTTGCTCTTGAAAAGAACCTTCCACTGTTTCAATTTGCAAGCATTTCAAAAGAAGGCGAACAAACTATAAAAAACTTAAAACCCGATGTTATGATTACTGCAGCGTTTGGTCAAATACTTAGGCAGAACATAATTGACATTGCTCCAATATATAATGTGCATGCGTCAATACTCCCAAAATATCGCGGAGCAGCACCAATAAACGGGGCGATAATCAACGGTGAAAAAGAAACAGGCGTCACAATTATGAAGACAGATATAGGCTTAGATACGGGCGACATTCTTCTTATAAAAAAACTTAAAATAGGGGCAGAAGAGACCGCTGGAGAACTAACTCAAAGAGTTAGCAATCTTGGTGCAGAAGCCATGGTTGAAGCGTTAGAACTCATAAAAACGGGCAAAGCGGTGCTTAAACCACAAGATAACGCAAAAGCAACACATTTTAAAACAATGAAAAAAGAATTTGGACTTATTGATTTCAACAAGTCCGCAAAGGAACTTTTTAACTTCATCAGAGGTCTAAATCCATGGCCAGGTGCGTTCTATTATTTAAACGATAAATTGCTTAAAGTTCATAAGGCTAGAGTGATTGATGCAAAGGATGTTGTTGAAAATATCCCTCATAAATTTATTGTTAAATGTGGCAAAAAAACTTTTTTGGAGTTATTGGAAGTTCAACCTGAAGGCAAGAGAAAAATGACAGGTGAAGAGTTTTTGAGGGGGAATCGATGAAGCATGTTTTAGATTTCAATCTTGAAGAACTTAAACTTGAAATGCTAACCCTTGGAGAAAAAAAGTTTAGAGCAGAACAAATTCTTGATGCTCTTTTTTTAGGTAAGGAAATAGACAAAGCAAATCTAGGAAAAGAACTAATTGAACTTTTGAAAACTAACTATCTAATCAATTCAACAAAAATAATCAAAACCCAAACCGACCCTATTGACCACACACGAAAATTTCTATTTCAATTTGCAGACGGCGAAGTTGCCGAAGGCGTTTTGATGTCTTATAAATATGGCAACACATTTTGCCTTTCAACTCAAGTTGGTTGCAACATGGCTTGTTCGTTTTGCGCTTCAACAATCGGTGGCAAAAAGCGCGACATCACAACCGGCGAAATGCTGGAGATGATAATCCTTGCAAACTGTGAAGCAAAAACAATGCCTATTGTAGGGGTCGATGTGTCATCGATTCATGAGGACGAAGAAGACGATGGCGACCCTGTAGGGGTTGCACCTAAGGGCAACCCGCAGCGTTTCATAAAAAACCTTGTTCTTATGGGAAGCGGCGAACCACTTGATAACTATCACAATGTTGTGAAATTTATTCGAAATCTTATGGCTTCAAAACTTAACTTTGGGGCACGTTCAATTTCTCTTTCAACATGTGGGCTAGTTCCACAGATTTATGCACTGGCGGAGGAAAACCTGCCAATCACACTTTCAATTTCTCTTCATGCAACCACAGATGAAAACAGAAAAAAGATTATGCCAATTGCTCATAAATACGAACTTGTTGAACTAATTATGAGTTTAAAGAATTATGTGAAAAAGACTGGAAGAAGAGTTGCAGTGGAATATACACTTGTAAAAGGCGTAAACGACACAGACGGCGATGCAAAAAGGCTTAAGGCACTTCTTGGCGACATTGTGTGTTTTGTGAATATAATCACGCTTAATGATGTTGGGCGCGGAGTGAATGGGACAACAAGGCAAGAAGCCTATCACTTTGTTGAAAAACTTAAGAAGGCGGGAGTGAATGCAACCCTAAGAAGAACGCTTGGACAAAACATAGACGCAGCATGTGGACAGTTAAGAAACAAACACACAAAGGAGAGTTAATGAGCATTCTGGACAACTTCTCATATTTGGGGTCGATTCTAGCCGACAAAACAAAAACAATGTTCATAACAGAACAAGATTTTGCAAGTATAAAAAAATACAAAAAGACCACAAAAGAAAACATGTGGGAACTAGATGAACATGATTTTAAATGGAATAAAATCATTTCCAGAGAAGAAGAAAGCGGTTGGCTGGCGTTTGTGAGCGAACTTCCAGAAAAACCAATCGAACTTACATTTGTATATAAAGACTTTGTTCAGTTCTTTTTCGACAAGGTCATGAAATCGCATGACGGAAAAATAACAGATGTTGGAACAGAAGATTATACTCGTCGCAGTGCAATTCTCTCTTGTGGAAAAGCCACAGCTAGTTACACAATCAAAGCAAGTCCATACGAACAGATGATGGCAAAAAAGAATAAAAAGAAAACATCTCCAATTCTTGAAGCGAGAAACTTCAACATAAAAACATTTATTTACGGAACCTTTGGAGATTCAATCAGGGAAGAGTTAAACCCAATAAGAAAAGAACTCAAAAAGAGAGAAAGGAAAATTGAAGCCACCGATGACGGAATAAAACCATAAAGGAGGACTTATGAAGAAACTTTTTGTTGACGATTTAAGAATGCCTGTTGGCTCTGATTGGGTTATTGTTCGTTCTTCAGAAGAAGCAATCAACTGGCTAAGAAAAAACGGAATGCCAGATTTAATTTCATTTGACCACGATTTAGGCGGAGAAGACACAGCAATTAAAATTGTCAACTGGATTATTGAAAGAGTGCTTGACGAGTGCTTGTTTTTTCATGATGGTTTTGAATATACAGTTCATTCGGCAAACCCAGTGGGAAGAGAAAACATCATAGGAAAAATGGAAGCAATCATCAAACACACAAAAAAAGAAGACATGTCAGACGAAGAATTTGAAAAACAACTTGAAGCCTTCGAGTGGTATGAAGAACGCATAAAAGCCAAAAGAGCACAAGAACTGCTCGCACCACCAGAAAAACCACAAACCGAAGAAGAAAACAAAGCATACGTCGAAAAACTAAAGAAAAAATTCGAGTCTCTTTCGCAAGATAAATTTCCATTAACTAGAGAGATATATCAAGAAGCCATTGCAAGATATGAAGCAAGAACCGAAACAAACGGCTTTAAAGTTGGCGACCGTGTTCGCACAACCAAAGAATTTAGCAGTTTTAAAAGAGAAAAAGAAAATCAAGACTTTTGGGTTGAGAGAATTAGAGAACAAGCAAAAAAAGACGGAAAACCTTTTGATGAAGAAAGAACAAGAAAAACCCGCCCAGTCAAAAGAAGTAAGCCTATGAGTGGTGTTGCGATTGAAATTATTGCAGAAGAGATTGTTGTGTTTGGACATCACAAATCTTGTCACGAAGACTGGCTGGAATTTGATAACGAAAAAAGACAAATTCTTGCAGTTGATGTTCACTATGGTGAAAAAACCGCAAAGGCAGTTGGTGTGTTGTTTTATGATAGAAAAGACGAAAAACCAAGTCAAATTATAACAGCAACCACGCCTATTGAAAGCGAATATGAACCAGGCAATTTTTATAAACGTGAATTGCCTTGCATTTTAAATCTTTTAAAGCAAGTTGATTTATCAAAACTAGATACAATCATTGTAGATGGCTATGTCTATTTAGATGACAAAAAGCCAGGGCTTGGAAAAATTCTACAATATGAACTTGAAAAATTAGAGGTTTATGTTGATGTGATTGGTGTTGCAAAAACTCAATACAAAGATGTTGGGCGTCATGTTGAACGTGGAAAAAGCAAAACCCCGCTGTATATAACTTTTGATAGCGAGCGCACCGAAGATGAAATAAAGAAGTTTATCGAAGAAATGCATGGAGACAATCGAATTCCAACCATGCT
>WQZR01000035.1 GCA_009780625.1 Bacillota bacterium
CCGTGGTCAACGTGAGCAATAATTGCAATGTTTCTAATTTTTCTGTCGTCTTTCATATAATCCCCAATTTAATTTTCAAGTATAGCACGCCACTTTTATTTTTCACAAGGGGTTTTTTCAAAAAAATGTTAGAATAGGTTTATGAAAAACTATTTTAAACAACTGTTGGCAAAAGACTTAGAAAAAATACTCAGCATAAAACAGGCTGAGATTTATAAATTTTTAGAATATCCAAAAGATGAAACAATGGCAGACCTTGCGCTTCCTTGTTTTGCTTCAGCAAAAGCAAACGGAGTTAAACCTCAAGATTGTGCGAACGCTGTTGTGGAAGTGTTTAAAAGCAAAAACTTCACTGCGAGTGCTGTTGGTGGCTTCGTCAACTTTAAAATAAACCCTGCTGCTTTCGACACATTTCTGCAGTCAGTTTTAGACGACAAAAATTTAACAATTCAAAAAGAGAAAAAGAAAACAATAATAATGGATGCAGGTGGAGCAAACGTTGCAAAAGAACTTCACATGGGGCATTTAAGAAGCCCTATCATTGGTGAGGCGCTAAAAAGACTATATCGAGTGTTTGGTCACAAAGTTATATCAGATGTCCACCTGGGCGACTGGGGGCTTCAAATGGGGCTTACAATTTTGCAAATTGAAATAGAAAAGAAGTCTCTAAAAAACATCAAAGAAGAAGAAATCACACTAGACTTTTTAAACGAGGTATACCCAAAAGCAAGTGCAAAAGCAAAGGTGGACGAAGCGTTTAGAAAGAAAGCAGAAGATTATACAGTCAGAATTCAAAAGAAACAAGAACCATACTATGAAGCATATAGAATCATTCACCGCGCAAGTTTAAAAGACATCAGAAAGAACTATGACAATCTTTTTGTTGAGTTCGAACTTTGGCTTGGAGAATCTGACGCTGAAGCATATACAGACTATATTATTGACTATCTAATCAAAAAGGGAGTTACAAAAGAAGAAAACGGAACTCTGATTGTTGAGGTGAAAAAAGAAGGCGAACATATTCTGAAACCTAAAACAAACCCAACCGATAAAGATGAATATCTAAACCCAATGCCACCGCTTATTTTGAAAAAAGCAAACGAAGGTGTTTTGTATGCAACAACAGATTTGGCAACAATATATCAACGTATCAAAGACTATAAACCAGACGAAATGATTTATGTTGTTGACGAGCGTCAACGTATGCACTTTGAGCAAGTTTTCAGAACTGCAGACAAAGCAGGGCTTTTCCCTAGAGACAAGATGTTGCATGTTGGTTTTGGAACAATCAACGGAACAGATGGAAAGCCATTCAAAACGCGTGGAGGCAACACGGTTAAACTTAACCTTGTTGTTGAAGAAGCAATCGAAAAGGCAGAAGCAAGGCTTAAAGAAAACGATGTAGGGGTCGCACTTGAGAGAGACCCGCAAGCAATGAGAGAACTTGCACACAAGATTGCAATCTCTGCAATCAAATTTGGCGACCTTTCTAACACTGTAAAAAAAGACTATGTTTTGGATTTTGATAAGTTCCTAAGTTTTGAGGGAAAAACAGGACCGTATCTTCTTTACACTGTTGCACGAATAAATTCTATATTAGAAAAAGCTGTAGGGGTTGCGCCTAAGAGCGACCCGAAATTTCAAATAGAAATCGCGACACATGAAGTTGCAATGCAGGTTGTTAAGTTGATTGACAGTTTTTATCTAAGCCTAAAAGAAAACACTCTAAGCCATATCTGCCAACAAGCATTTAACCTAGCAAAAGCATTTTCAGGTTTCTATGCTGCAACAAACATTCTTAAAGAAAAAGACGAAAAGAAAAAACAAGGCTACATTCAACTTTGTCGCCTAACAAAAAAATGCCTAGAGTTCACGCTAGACACACTTGCAATGCCAACAGTTCAAAAAATGTAGGAAGGAGAGGGTTATGAAGATTACAAGTTTAACCTGTCAACAATGTGGTGGACAATTGGAACTAACAGAAGAAAAAGGTCTTGCCATTTGTTCTGTCTGCGAAACAAAATCTGTGGTTAAAGATGAAGTTGTTCAGCATGTTCGCAATGTGACGCATCACACAACAAAAATAGTTCACGGCTACGACAGAATAGACTCCGAAGACTATGCACGAAACGGCGACACATTTATGGAACTTGGTGAATGGGCAAAAGCAAGAGATGCATATCAAGACGCAATAGATGACAACCCATCAGACTGGAGAGGTTGGGTTGGAATGCTTAGAATCTATACAGGCGATTTCACGGACTTCTCAGGCAGCACATATGAAAAATATAATAAGAAACTAGCCAAGTGGAATGAAGACGAAGAATATCAACACTATATGGAGTTGTTTGAAGCCGGGCTTAAAGAACACGAAGAAGAGCGTCAAGAGATGCTCGAAGGCTTTGAAGGCGAACTAGCTTTTGTTTATTGGAACGGCGATGGTGATGATTATTTCTATCCAGCAAAAATTGCCAATGTGAAAAAGAATGGCACAGCAACTGCAAACTTCCTAGATGGAGAAGTAAACACCGTTACTCTTGATGAAATAGTTAGTGTTGAAGATGCCTTTAGAAACTATGCACTTTTGTGCAATTGGAAAAACAAAGGTGACTATGGTTATTGTTCAATTGTAAACAGAAACCCGCTGACTGTAAAATATCATTGCGACGGCGGAGTTGAAAAAATAAACATATCGCAATTATGTTGCGAAAGGAGGTAAGATGCTTAAAATAACAAATATAAGAAAGACATACATGACCCCACAGCTTGCAAGCCCGCAAGACTATGTTCTTAAAGGAATAAACCTAGAAATTCTTCCAGGTGAAATTTTTGGGCTTATTGGTGCAAACGGTGCAGGCAAAACAACACTTATGAACATCATTTCGCAAATCACATGTGCATCAGGGCATACAGTAATCACGCCTGAGGGACTTAGGGTTTTCGAAAAACCAGGCACAATCGAAATTGATGGAGAAGAGATAAAAGACTTAAACAGTCTTAAAGGCAAAGTTGGCTATATGCTAGACATTCCAGCGTCTCACGAGTTTATGACAGCAATGGAATATCTTGCATATCTTTCTGCACCTCAAGGTCTTTCAAAAGAAGAAACAACAGAACAGAACTTAAAACTTCTAGAGTCCGTTGGGTTGACATATGCAAAAGATAGAAGAATAAAAGGCTATAGCCGTGGAATGAAACAAAAAATGGGAATTGCCGCAGGGCTTGTGACAAACCCAAAAGTTGTTTTGATGGACGAACCTTCAAGCGCTCTAGACCCACAAGGCAGACACGAAGTTATTGAGATTATAAAAAACCTAGCAAAAGAAGGCAAAGTTGTGATGCTTTCAACACACGTTCTTTCAGACGTGGAAAAAGTTTGCACGCGTGTTGGCTTTTTGATTGGTGGTGAAATCAAAATCACAGGACCAATAAAAGAAGTTACTCAAAGTTTCAACGAAGACGCATACAGAATTGTTTGCAAAGACAGCATACACAACATGAAGATTGTTGAAGCGGCAAAAAAAGCTAAAGGTTTCAAAGAAGCAAAAATCAAAAAAGACGGAAGCGATGTTTTGGTGTTCTTCAAGGAAGGCGGCAGAGTGGACATTCTTAAAGCAATTGTTGCTTCGGGAATTGAAATCGACAGCATAAGTCTAAAACAAGCGAGCATGGAAGATATCTTCCTGCAAACGAATGTGAGGGGGTAAGATATGGAAGCAACAGTGATTCAAACAAAAACAAGAAACGCAAATTCTGGCTTTGCTGCATGTTTTAAAAAAGAAGTGATGGAAAACCTAAGAACGCACAAACTTCTAATCTTTGTGGGCATTGGAGTTGGAATAGTTCTCTTTGCATTTATAACACTTCTTATGATGTGGGGAATAAACGAACTTGTTGAAGACTTCGATGAGTTTGGACAGATTATGCAAATGTTCGATTTAAATTATATGTCTTCAACAATGATGTTCACAAGCTATATGATAACGTATCTAACAATCGTTGCCGTGGTTCTTTTTAGAAATCTTATATCAAAAGAGATTAAAGACAAGAAATGGATTCTTCCAATGCAGGCTGGAATAAACTCCAGAAACATAATTTTGGCAAGAATTCTTGTAAACCTTCTAACAGTTCTTGTTGCAATTGCAATATGTTGTCTTTTACACTTTGCTCTAACAATGGCTATTTGCAAGCCGCTAGACGTAACAAAAGACGGTTGGGACCACCTTGTAGGTCAATTCGGTGCAGGAGAACAGATTGGAACAATGTTCCTATCATATTTGTTTATGATGCTTGCAATTGTTTTCTATTGCATAATCACAATTGCTCTAAACGCAATGACAAAAAAACAATGGCTTGCAATTTTGATTCCACTATTCATTCTTATGGTTATAGAAACAGTTTTCAACATGGTTCACTATAGGTCTGGCGATTTTGTGAACGGAGTTGAAATCACATATGCTCTTGCAAACTGGACACCGTTGCTGTTTTCAAGCCAAGCAGTGGCAATGCTTCCGCTCAGCGGGCAGCATTATGCAAGCGTTGTAATCGTTCAACCAACAACAGCACACTGGGTTGTTGCAAGCAACACTCTGGTTTTGATTTCTGCAGCTCTGATTGCAGGATGTGTTCTTCTAAACCGCGTTAAGGCAAGCAAATAACACCGACTTTTTGTGCCTCTAAAATGTTTTGACGAAAGGTGTAAAAAATTGTATAATGTTACATAATGGAAAATACTTTAAGTATAGTGCTTAGCAACAAAACATGGCTAAGACAACAGCTAGATAAATTTACCGAAGCACTATACGTGAATATTGCGTATCTATTCAAAGACGTTCCAAAGAAGGAAGTTTCGGACCCAATGGCAATATTGGCGGCTAGTCGCATTCACTTCTTTCAAAAAGAAGTTCCAAACAAAGATGAATATGGAAAACACTTTGTTGTTGGAATGGAAGTTGCAAACTATTTCGACAACGAGTTCAGAAACTTTGCAAACAAACGCGAACTTCTGACGATGGAAGAAAAAACACAAATAAGAAACAAACTATACGAACTTGTAAACAAAGTGACAGACGATATTGAAACAGCAATAAAAAAAGTTCTTGTCACGCCAAGTTTCAAAAGTTATTTCAAAGCAGACCTTAGTGACGACGACGATGTTATGGATGAGGAGGCAAAGTAGTTGAATTTATCTTCACAAACCAATCAACAAACAATTGAACTTGCTAACGGTGTAGAATTCGCCGCTGTTTTTGGTGTTGAAAGTTTTGTGAAAGATATGATTGCCGAGCACAGACTTCCAGAGAGTGGAAACACAGTCATGAACGACTATTCAAGAATCATGAGAAAAACTGTTATGGAAAACAAAGACACAACAGTATTGATGTAAACAAAAAACGCACCATAGGTGCGCTTTTTTTATTTTTTCTAGCAGCCAAACAAATTTCCAAAGATTCCTCTGTCGTTGTCTCTTCTTCCAGAATTGCAGCAAGATGGTCTGCATTCTGGTCTTGGTGGGCAAGGTTGGTTTCTGCAAATTGTTTCGCAGGTTGTTTTAAAGTGTTCAACATGTCTGTGCTCTGGTGGTCGGCACCCTTCGCGGTGTCCTCTTTCTTCAAACATCATAAATATTGGTCTCCTAATTAAGTTTATTTAAGAGCAGACTGCTCTCTATTTCATTGTATGCGTGGCAACAAAATATGTTATAATGCATTTATGAGCAAAAAGAATAAGCCAAATGAAAATATGAAAGCAGCACCAAAGCTTGGGCAGAACTCAAAACAATATATTGTTTTTGTTTGTATAATTCTGCCAATTTTGTTTTTGGTAGGCTGGTTTATGGAACCTGCAATTTCGAGCACTTTCCTTAAAGTTGTAATCTATATCGTACTGATTTTGGCAGGATGGTTGTTTTGGCTTTTCCTTAGAACTTTCGTGCAAAGACGTTCAGAAAGAATTAGACGCATGAGAGAAGACCAAAGAAAGAAAGTAGACATGGTTATGAAAAATAAATAGGGACCTGCTTTGCAGAACCCTGCGCTCACCATCCGCGTAAGAGGAAAAGAAAGGGAATCAAATATATATGGCAACAACAAAAGCAAAAGAAACAAAGGTTATACAACCAAAAGCAAAGGAAAGAGTTCTTCCATCAAGTCTAGAAACAGAAGAAGCGCTTCTTTGCTGTCTTATGATTGACAAAAAATGTGCAGACACAGTTTTCAACAAACTTGATGCAGTTGATTTCTATTCAAACAGCCACGCAAAACTGTTTGCACTTATGAAAGAGTTATATGCAAAAAACACTCCAATAGACTTTGTGACAATCAGCGACAAGGTGATTAAAAGCCAAAGCCAAGAATCTGTTGGCGGAATTTCTTATCTAACAAGGTTGACAAACGCAGTTCCATCTGCGGCAAACTTTGAGAGTTATATTGAACTTATTAAAGATGCATCGCTAAAAAGAAAAGTTATTGAAGCAGGAAACGACATATCAAACCTAGGCTTCAACGAACAAGAAGCAGAAGAAGCTCTGGCAAAAGCTGAAAAAGCAGTTTTTGATTTATCTAAAGAAAGAGACTTAAGTTCTCTAACTCCAATTTCAGACAGCCTGAGCGGAGTGATTACAAAACTTGAAGCAACACAAAGAGACCCAGACAGCCAAAAAGGAGTTTTGACTGGTTTCAAAACTTTGGACTATATCACAAACGGACTTCAAAACGGCGACCTTATTCTGATTGCAGCAAGACCATCTGTGGGAAAAACTTCTCTTGCTATGAATATCGTAACAAACTCTGCAGTTGAAGGAAAAAAGAAAGTTGCAGTGTTTAGTTTGGAGATGCCAAAAGAACAACTTGCTCTAAGACAAATCTGCTCTATTTCCGGCGTGAATATGAAATCTGCACAAAACGGAAGCATAAACAGAAAAGAGTGGGACGCAATTTTTGCAGCAAGAAAAAAACTTCAAGATTCTCAAATCTTTGTGGACGATTCTTCTCTAAGCACTCCACTTGAAATTCTTTCAAAGTGCAGAAGACTAAAAAGAGAAAAAGGTCTAGACCTTGTGATGATTGACTATCTTCAACTTATGAGTTCGGGAAAGAAGAGAGACGAAAACAAAACACAAGAAATTGGTGAAATTTCAAAGAACCTAAAAATTATGGCAAGAGAACTAAATGTTCCAGTTATTGTGCTTTCGCAGCTTAGCCGTGCAATTGAATCTAGAAAAGAAAACAGACCACAACTTTCCGATTTAAGAGACTCTGGTGCAATTGAGCAAGATGCAGACATTGTTATGTTCATTCACCGTCCAGAAAAATATGCAGCGCTTAGAGAAGCAGGTGGGGAGCAAATTAAGGGTGATGCATATTTGATTATTTCAAAACACAGAAACGGAGAAACATGCGAGGAAGGAATTCCTCTAAGATGGATTGGAGAAACAACTTCATTTGTAGACCCAGACACAAAGTTTGCACCTAAATCAAAGAAAGTAGCATCAGAAGACAAAACATCAGGTGTGGCAGTTGACACATCGGGTGTATATGACTACGACGATTCAGACGTTCCACCAGAAGCATAATGAAAAATCGATATATAAAACTATCACACTATCTAAAAGATACATATAAAAGAGAAGTTAAAAAAGTTTGCATAGACGGTGGTTTTTCTTGCCCAAATCGCGACGGCACGGTTGGAACGGGCGGTTGCATCTTTTGTTCGGGTGGCGGAAGTGGGGAACATATGAAAAACAGAAAGCTTTCGATTAGTGAACAGGTGAAAAAACGTGTGGACGCAAGAAAGGCAATTGGCAAAGAGCAAGCGGGATTAATTCTATATTTTCAAAACTTCACAAACACATATGCACCGATTGATGTTTTACATAATAGATACGAAGACGCAATTTATGCAGCAGAAGGAAACGCTGTTTGCCTTGCAATTGGAACAAGACCAGATTGTATTGACCAAGATGTGGTTGAAACGCTGATAAATTTAAAACATGAATATAAAATTGACATCTGGGTTGAACTTGGTCTTCAAACTTCAAATGACGAAACTGCGAAGCTCATCAATAGAGGATATAAATCAGAACAGTTCACAAACGCAGTTTGGCTTTTGCAATACCACGGTATTAAGGTTGTCACTCACATTATTCTAGGGCTTCCAGGTGAAACAATAAAAGATATAAAACGCACAGTGAGATTTGTAAACAAACATAAAGTTTGGGGAATTAAACTTCATGCACTATATATATTGAAAGAATCTAAACTTGCAAAGATGTATTTAGCTAAAGAGTTTGTCCCAATATCTATGGAAACATATATAGATTGGGCTAAAGTGGTTTTAAGCAAAATCAGAAAGGGGACGGTTGTTCATAGATTTACATCTGAAGCCGACGAAAATGAAATCTTAGCCCCAATGTGGGTTTTGAATAAGGAAGAAATAACACAGAAAATAACTGGAATTTCTGGGGGTGTTAAATGAGAAATCTGAAGGGTTGGCTAATGCTTATAGGAATTACAACTTTAGTAAGTCTTTTTATTGCGAAACTTGTTGCCGTAATGTTAATCTATGGTCAACTTTGGCCAAATACTTTATACTTTAATTTCACAGAAAAATCGATGCAAATATTAATGATTAGTTTAGGATTAATGTTTGCAACTATAATGACGACGATAACATTATATTTTATTGTTTGCAATATACATTCTAAAAATAGATTTAAAATTGCTGTTACCGCTTGTTGTGTGTCTATGGCATTTGTTATTGCATATTTAGTGGTTGGACTTTTTGGGGTGTTGGAATTATCTGCCGTTGCTGCCGCACTAAAACTTCCACTAGAGGGTGTTTTTCTAGGAGGTCCACCTTCGCAAGCGGCTATGGAAAGTGCATTAAGATTTTGTGTAACTGGAATAGTTGTTTATGGGGTGGCTGCCTTGATACTCTTGGTTGTCAAGCTTTTTACTATCATTGAATTACTTCGTTTGAGAAGGAGTGTGTTAAAATAGCGTTATGAAACTAGGAATTGTAGGCCTACCAAACGTAGGAAAAAGCACACTATTTAATTGCATCACAAACGCAGGAGCGCTCGCCGCAAACTATCCCTTTGCAACAATCGAGCCAAACGTTGGAATTGCAGTCCTTAAAGACGAGAGGCTAGACACTCTTGAAACTTTATATAACTCAAAAAAGAAAATCTATGCAACTGTGGAATTTGTGGACATAGCAGGTCTTGTTAAAGGTGCAAGCCTTGGCGAAGGGCTTGGAAACAAGTTTCTTTCGCATATTCGAGAGGTGAACGCAATTGTTCATGTTGTTCGATGCTTTGAAAACAAAGACATTGTTCGTGCAGACGGTTCACCAGTAAACCCAATCAGCGACGCCGAAACAATAAATTTGGAACTAATTCTTGCAGACATTGAAACACTTGACTCAAAATCAAATAAAATTAGTCAGAAACTTAAAAGCCAGGTGAAAGAACAAAGAGAAGAAGGCGCACTTGAAATCGAAGTTCTAAACAAAGTAAAGAAAGAACTTGAAGCCGGAAAACTTGCAAGTCAAATTGCTCTAAACGATTTAGAAACAAAAATTGTAAACAGTTTCCATCTGTTGACAATCAAACCAATGCTGTTTGTTGGAAACGTAAATGAAGCAGATGCTGCAAAAGATGTTAAAGATATTCCTCTTGCAAAAGAGCTTGAAACATTTGCAAAATCTATTGGTGCAAGTGTAATCACAATTTCTGCAAAGATTGAAGAAGAACTTAATGGACTAGAAGAAGATGAAAAAACGATGTTCCTAGAAGAACTTGGCCTAAAAGAAAGAGCACTTGATAAACTTATCAAAGCCGGCTATGCACTTTTAGGTCTAATCTCTTTCCTGACAGCAGGCGAGCAAGAGGTCAGAGCATGGACAATCGTCAAAGGAACAAAAGCACCGCAGGCTGCTGGAGTTATTCACACAGACTTCGAAAAAGGGTTCATCAGAGCAGAAACAATCAATTTTGTAACCTTGATGGAAC
>WQZR01000036.1 GCA_009780625.1 Bacillota bacterium
CATTGGTAAAATTTGGTAATTTTCTACTGAGGAGAAAAATGGTATGATAAAACAAAATTATAGAATTGGTTTAGACATTGGTATTGCCTCTGTCGGTTGGGCAGTGTTGGGTCACGACGCGGATGGCGAGCCAAACAGAATTTTGGCAAGAGGTGTGAGAGTTTTTGAAGCTGCTGAGAAACCAAAAGATGGAAAGTCTTTAGCAGAAGAAAGAAGAGAAGCAAGAAGTGTAAGAAGAAGGCTTAGAAGAAAGAAACATAGACTTGAAAGAATTAAAGAACTTATTACTCGCGAGTTTAACATTGATGTAAACACTCTTTTTGAGACAAGTGAAAGAAAAGATATTTATGTTGTTAGATATGAAGCACTCGATAAGAAAATAGAAAAGGAAGATTGGGCAAGGCTTCTTATTCATCTTGCTCAGAAAAGAGGGTTTAAGAGTAATAGAAGAAGTGAAAAAGAAGGCGATGCTGGAGCACTTTTAAAAGCGACTAGCAATAATAAAACGATTATGGAAGCCAAGGGCTATCGAACAGTTGGTGAGTTTTTATACAAAGAACATTTTGAAAAAAATGAACCAATTAGAAACAAAAAAGGCGATTATAAGAACACATTTTTAAGAAGTCAATGCGAAGAAGAAGTTGATTTAATTTTTGTAAACCAAATTAAGTTTGGAAACAAACGTGCCTCTGAAAAATTAAAAGAAGAATATAAGGGCATTCTTTTTGGACAAAGAGGTTTTGATGCAGGACCAGGCAAAGGAAGCCGTTGGGGTGGTGATTTGATTGAGAAAATGCGCGGCAAGTGTACATTCTGTAAGAACGAGCCACGTGCTCCGAAAAACAGTTATACATTCGAACGCTTCATGCTTGTTCAGAAAGTGAATAACTTAAAAGGTCTAACACAAGAACAAAAAGAACAAGTTATTGACGAAGCACATAAAACACAAGATTTGAAATTCACTAAGATAAGAAAAAGTTTAAAACTTGCAGATGATTACAAGTTTAATTTCGTAAACTATAGCCCGCCTAAAAAGAAAGGAAAAAAAGGCGAGACAGAAGATGTCGAGAAAGAGAAAAAAATAAAAGACCCAGAAGACACAACCTTTGTAAAACTTAAAGGTTATCATTCACTTAAAGATATAACAACAGACCCAGATGAAATTGATAGAATTGCTTATGTTCTAACTGTTTTCAAAACTGACGAAAGAATAAAAGAGAAATTGCTTGAAGCAGGTTTGACTGACGATAAGATAGAAAAAGTATTAGATAAAAATATAAACTTCACACAGTTTGGACATTTATCAACCAAAGCAATAAAACAACTTCTTCCGCATCTTGAAGAAGGTATGCGATATGACGAAGCGGCAACAAAAGTTTTCGGCGACCATAGGGCATTGAATAAAGATGGAAAAAGAGTTAATAAACTCAAGTTTAATGACATCAACAAAGATATTGTTGCACCAGTCGTTAAGCGTGCTGTTAGTCAAACATTTAAAGTTGTGAATGCAATCATTCGTGAATATGGAAATCCTGAACTTGTTTGTGTTGAGGTTGGAAGAGAAGCTGCCAGAAGTTTTAGAGAGAGACAAGATAAAGAGAAAGAAATAAAAGAAAACCAAGAAATAAACGAAAGAATTAAAAACAAAATTGTTGAACTTGGTGTACCTCATCCTCGCGGGCAAGATATTGAAAAATATAAACTTTGGCAAGAGCAACAGAATATATGTGCATATTGCCAGCAACCGCTTGAAGTGGGGAGTTTGTTTTCTAAGGCTGCGGAAGTAGACCACATTATTCCATGGAGTGTGTGCTTTGACAACGGTTATAGAAACAAAGTTGTTGTTCATGCCGCATGTAACCAAGAGAAAGGCAATCGTATTCCGATGGAATACATAAAAACAAAAGGCGAAAGAAGGGTTGACCAGTTTAGAGTTTTTGTTGGGAACCATATTAGAAATCTAAACAAGAGAAGTCGACTTTTGAAAGAAGTTTTGACAGAAGAAGACCTAGACGGTTTCAAACAAAAGAACTTACAGGACACTCAACATGCAACAAGAACTGTTGCAAACTTCATAAGAAACAATTTAGAATTTGCGGAAAGCGAAAATTTTAAGAACCAAGTTATCACAGTCAATGGTGGAATAACATCTTTCATAAGAAAAAGGCTTAGCAACGCAGAAAGACAAAAAGATAGAAGTACGGACAATCACCACGCAGAAGATGCAATCTTTGTTGCACTTGCCGGAAATCAATTAACTCGCCATTCAAGGCTTATTAGTCTTATTCAAGTTTATGAAGCAAGTAAAAGAGAAAACGGGACAAAGAAAGACTTGCATTTCCCAGAGCCTTGGAAAGAGTTCAGGCAAGATATGAGTGATTGGTTTTCTTTAAGTGAACAAGAAGGCACAAATGGTGAAAAGATTAAGCCACTATTCGTTTCAAGAATGACAAACCATAAAATCACTGGGCAAGCACATGCTGAAACAATTATGAAAGTTAAAGACATAACAGACGAAGACGGAAAAGAGAAAAAGATATTTATTAAAAAAGTTTCACTTGATAAACTGACACCGATTATTGAAAAAGGCGTTGTGGTAGGAATCAAGAATTATTACGAACCACAAAGTGATACGATTTTATATAACGCGATTATAAATAGACTTAATATGTTTGGTGGCGATGCAAAAAAGGCATTTGAGAAACAAGATTTCTATAAGCCAACAAAATCTGGTGAGAATGGAAACATTGTTAGAACTGTTAAGGTTTTTGAGACAACTGGTGGCGGAGGACTTGAACTTAAAAAAGTTGGAGCAAATGCGGCGAACGGTGCAATGGTTAGAGTTGATGTATTTAGCAAACCTCACAAGACAGGAAAGAAACAATTCTATCTTGTTCCAATTTATGTAGCAGATTTTAAAAAGAAAGAACTTCCAATAACTGCAACAAATGGAAATGTAATGGACGATACATACAGTTTTGAATTTTCTCTCTATGCAAAAGACTTGATTTCTATTCAAAGCAAAGGTGGGCTAACCGCAAAAGGTGTTAGAGATGAAGAAAAAAATAAGCCACTTGGAATAGTTGCAAATGGGAAACAGGAGTTGGTGTATTATACAAACACTGGCATAAATGGTGGACTAATAAATGTGGTAAGTCATAATAAGGGTTATAAAATAGAAAGTATAGGTTCTCAAAATCTTGAAGTCTTCGAAAAGTGGGAAGTGGATGTTTTGGGCAATGTTAAAAAAGCAGCATTTGTTCCAAGAGACACTAGAACGCTTTATAAAGGGAGAAATCAAGATAAACAAGACTACATTTTGAAAAAACAGAGAAAAGAAAGAAGGCAAAAAAACTAAGGTTTTTAATTTTGTTATAGTTTTAATAATGTTATAACGCTACTATGAAATATATAAACATTTTGCTTAGTAGCGCAAAAAGCATAAATATCAAAAACAATCAACTTAGGATTGTCAACAAAGAAGACCAAGAGTTTAATTATCCAATTGAAGATATAAACTCTATTGTTTTAGAAAATCATTATCTAAACTTGTCGTCATACACTCTTGCTCAATTTGCAAAACACAATATTGCGTGTTTTGTTTGTGATGAAAAACATACCCCTAGTGGTGTGTTTATTCCGTTTAACACACATTTCGAAAAACCAGAAGTTCTAAGACTTCAACTAGATTTATCAAAACCAATTCAAAAAAGATTATGGCAGTCTTTAGTTAAACAGAAAATTCTAAATCAGGGCAGTTGTTTAGAAATGCTGGAGAATACCGGAGCAAAAGAAATTTCTCTACTGGCAAATGACGTGCAAAGCGGTGACGCAACAAACATTGAAGCAATTGCAGCAAGGAAATATTTCTTACATCTTTTCGGTGCTGACTTTACAAGAGTGCAGGATAGTTTTGTTAACGCTGCGTTAAATTATTGTTATTCAATAGTTAGAGGATGTATCACACGAACACTTGCTGCATATGGCTTCGAACCTGCATTAGGCTTAGGGCATAGCAATATGTTAAACGCTTTTAACTTGGCTGATGATTTGATTGAGCCTTTTAGGGCAATTTGCGATTTGCATGTTGTGGGTTTGGAAAAGGGCGAAGGTGAAGAACTTAAACCTCATCACAAACAACATTTGATTAAAATTTTGCAGATGTCGTGCAAAGTTGACGGACAGAAAGTTAGTATTAGTTATGCAATTGATAAGCTGGTCGAATCTTTAAAACGCAGTATGAAAAACGAGGAGGTAAACTTAGCACAAATAGAACTCATTAAACTAGAGGTGCAAAAGTATGAATAAGTTTATGCGAATTATTGTATTTTTTGATTTACCTGTTGGAACAAAGAAAGAGAGACGAGAAGCAACTCAATTCAGAAATTTTTTATTGAAAGATGGTTTCTATATGATGCAGTTTTCTGTTTATTCTAGAATTGTTAATGGAACAGATGCCCTTGAAAAACATTATAGAAGAATTGACGCAAATAACCCAGAAACAGGAAGCGTTAGGGTTCTGACCGTAACAGAGCAACAGTTTTCCAAAATGAAAATTATTCTAGGGAACACAACATATAACGACAAACCACAACAACTTGAAATACCTTTGATTTTTTAAAAAGGAATAAGTTACTATAAAAGTCTTGTCTGTTTTAATCTTTCTAGAAAAAAGAGGTTTAGTTGAATTGTGTTATATAAATAAAAAGGCACCAACATGTGGTGCTTTTTTATGATTTCCCCGTGTGTTTTTACTTGTGTTTTAGAAACCTATTATACCATACCAAAGAATAAGAGGGGACTAAAACGATGTGGTCTAGTATCTCTCTGATGATAGGATTATACCATACCAAAGAATAAGAGGGGACTAAAACTATTTTTAGTCAATATATACTTAAATAAAAATTATACCATACCAAAGAATAAGAGGGGACTAAAACGCCCAATTTGTGGAAGAAAATTATAATTAGATTATACCATACCAAAGAATAAGAGGGGACTAAAACTGGCAGGGGAATATTATCAGCTATAAAAAAATTATACCATACCAAAGAATAAGAGGGGACTAAAACTGCAAAAGTAGAGAATACTTTAAGACCGTTATTATACCATACCAAAGAATAAGAGGGGACTAAAACTCATAATTGTTACTTCCTTTAACCAATGGTATTATACCATACCAAAGAATAAGAGGGGACTAAAACTGATGTACACAGCGTTGTAGTAACATATCTATTATACCATACCAAAGAATAAGAGGGGACTAAAACGGTCGAACGCTAAAACTGCAGGAATTCGAAATTATACCATACCAAAGAATAAGAGGGGACTAAAACCAAAAGGCCCCATTATAAATGACAGATTTATCTGTTATGTTAATGGGGCTGTTTTTTTGTGTTACAATTATAGGAAAGAATAAAGGCGGGGGCACTATGAAAATACAATCAAAAAATCCATCGAGGAATCATGAGGTGATGGCAACCTTTGATGAAACAACAAAAGAAGAATGTGTTGTTATTGTAGAGAAGGCAAAGGCGGCGTTTAAGGGTTGGAAAGAAACTCCTATTAAAGAAAGAATAAAACTGCTAGAAGTGGCAAGAGATTCTATGTGGGAAAAGAGAGAAGACCTTGCTAGGTTTATTTCTCTTGAAATGGGAAAGCCAATAACCCAAGCCGAAAGCGAAGTCAGCGGCGGAATTAAACGTATGGCGTGGGATTTGGAGAATGTTGAAAAATACACCGCACCAGAAGTGACATTTGAAAACGAAACCGAAAAACATGTTGTGACATATGAACCAAGAGGCGTTGCGCTGGTAATCACACCATTTAACTATCCATTCACTCAAGTGATGGGGGCAATCTGGCAAAACCTCCTTGTTGGAAACGTGGTTGTTCTAAAGCCATGTGTAAGCACTCCGCAGTTTAACAAACTTCTGGAGGAAACATTCAAAAATTTGCCTAAAGGTGTGATTACGTTTGTTCATGCAGGAAGAGACGTTGGAGCGTATCTTTCGGAACAAGATTTTGATATGCTCCATTTCACAGGGAGCACAAGCGTTGGAAGAAACCTTGCAAAAATTGCTGCAGAAAAACTTATTCCAATTCATCTAGAACTTGGAGGTTCTGCACCAGGAATTATTCTAGAAGACGCAGATATAGAAGAAGCGACCAGACTTGCTTACTTTAGAAGATTTAATAATGCGGGTCAAGTTTGCACAGGGTTAAAGAGACTAATAGTTCAAGAAACTGTTTTTGACAGGGTTATAGCGAAACTAAAGGAACTTGCAGAAGCTGAAGTTATAGGGGACGCAATAGATAGAAAAACAACACTAGGACCAGTTGTGAACGAAGCTGCTCTAAAATATATTGAAGAACAAGTTAAAGACGCCGTATCTCAAGGTGCAACTGTTATATACGGAGCAAAGAGACCAAAGGGACTAGAGGGAAGCTATTATCAACCAACAATTCTTGCAGGCACAGTTACTAGTTCAAAAATATGGGTTGAAGAAACATTTGGTCCAGTTCTGCCAGTTGTTTCGTTTAAAACAATAGAAGAGGCAATAGCACTCGCAAATGACAGTGAATATAACCTTGCTGCATATGTTTATACAAACGACAAGAAAGCATATGAGCGTATCGCAAAAGAACTTACATCAATGAACACAACAGTGAACGAACTTCACTTTGCAAACCCATATAACCCATTTGGCGGGACAAAGTCTTCAGGTGTGGGGCGTATAAGAGGTAAGTGGGGTTTTAGAGAACTAACCAATATTAGAGTCATTACAAGTTTTAAATAAAAAATAACAGTCAATAATTCTTCTATGAAGAAAGACTATTGGAAATCTAATGTAGGGGTCGCACCTAAGGGCGACCCTAATAAACACCCAAAACTTACAGAAGACATCACAACTGATGTTTGTGTTGTTGGCGGCGGTTTGGCTGGGCTTATGTGTGCATATGAACTTGCAAGCAGAGGACATAAGGTCGTCGCTCTTGAAGCAGACAGAGTTGGTGGCGGCGAAGTTAGTCGTTCAACTGCAATGCTTACATTTTGTCACGATTTGGTTTATAGCCGTCTAATCAAAAAACACGGCGAAGAAGTTGCAAAGAAATATCTAGAAAACCAAATGCATGGGCTTAAGAAATTATTTAGAATAATAAGAGACGAAAAAATCGATTGCGATTTCACACCAGCAGGTATGGTGCTTTTTTCCACAACATGGAAAGGCAAAAGGCAAATCAGAAAAGAAAGACGAGCTTTCAACAAACTTGGCGTTGCATATGACAACGTAACAGAAACAGAACTTCCATACAAGACAAGCGATGCAATGATTATTGCAAACCAAGCACATATCAACCCAAAAAAGTTTATGGACGGGCTGCACGCTGCATGTGTGAAAAAAGGTGTTCAAATTTTTGAACAAACTCCAGTCAACGCCGAACCAAAAGATAATGTGCTTAGAGTTGGAACTCATAGCGTAACTGCTGAAAAGATTATTATGGCAACGCATTTTCCATATCTCATTTTGCCTGGGTTCTATTTTATCAAGATGTATCAACACCGAAGCCACAACATTGTTTTTAAATCTACAATAAAACTAAACAATATGTATGAATCCGCAGAAGACACAGGCTTTGAATATCGCCAGACTCCTGATGGAGTTTTGTGCGGTGGGGCAAATATAAGAACAGGAAAATATAAACACAACAGTCAATACAAAATTGTTGAAGAACATTTGCTTAATGAGTTTGGTGTGACAGAAACTTCGATTGTTGGAAAGTTCTCTGCGCAAGACTGTATGACATTTGATATGCTTCCTTTTATTGGCAGATATTCTAGCGTGATTCCTGATTTATATGTGATTACTGGGTTGAATAAATGGAGGTTTACAAACGCTGCAGTGGGTGCTGAAATCTGAGCTGACATGTGTGAAGGGAAAGAAGTTGAAAACATTTTTGAGCCTTCAAGGTTCTATACTCTAAAAAACCCAATCAAAGCAGCCAAAAACACAGCAACAATTCTTGGAAGTTTTGCAAACCTTCTTGTGTCTGCAGACAGCAAAAAACTAAGGCGGCTAAACAACGGGCAAGGAGCAATTGTGAAATTTGGTTGCAAGCGGGTGGGAGTGTATCGAGACCAAAAGGGAGAATACTATGCTGTGAGTGGAATTTGCACACACATGGGCTGCAATCTTAGGTGGAATAAAGACGAAGCAAGTTGGGACTGCCCGTGTCATGGTTCGAGGTTTACTCCTAAAGGTGATGTTATAAACGGACCTGCAATAGAAGAAGCCACAGTTTTGACAGTTGAGAAAACAAAATAATGCTATAATGAAAATACTATGCAAAAGAAAAAATACATTCTGACACTAGACCAAGGCACAACAAGTTCTCGAGCGATTATTTTTGACGCAAAAGGGAACGTTGTTGCAAAGGCTCAAAAAGAGTTTAAACAAATATATCCACAATCTGGATGGGTTGAGCACGACCCACAAGACATTTTGGAAAGCCAACTTGATGTGATGCATCAGGTTCTTTGGCAAGTTCCTAAGGAAGAGATTGATTCTATTGGAATAACCAATCAACGCGAAACCGTGATTGTTTGGAATAAGCATACTGGTAAGCCGATTTATAACGCGATTGTGTGGCAATGTAGACGTACTGCAAAAATGTGCGAAGATTTAAAAAAAGAAGGGTATGACAAAGTTATATATAAAAAAACTGGACTTCAAACAGATGCATATTTTTCTGCAACCAAAGTTAAATGGCTCCTTGATAACACAAAAGAAAAGAAAGAAGATTTAATTTTGGGAACCGTGGACACATATCTGTTATGGCATCTAACAAAAGGCAAATCGCATAAAACTGACTATTCGAATGCATCTAGAACAATGCTGTTCAATATTCACACATTGGAGTGGGATGAAGAACTTTTGGGGAAATTTGGCATTCCAAAAACAATGCTTCCAACAGTTCATTCTTCAAGTTTTGACTATGGAATTGTTGATGAAAATTTACTCGGTGGAGGCATCAAAATTTGTGCCCTTGCGGGAGACCAACAAGCAGCACTTTATGGCCACGCATGTACAAAAAAAGGCAGCATTAAAAACACATATGGCACGGGCTGCTTTATGCTTATGAATACAGGAGAAACAGCCGTAACATCAAAAAATGGGCTTTTAACGTCACTTGCAGCGTCTGCAGATGCTAAACCATGCTATGTCCTTGAAGGAAGTGTCTTCATTGGAGGAGCTGTTGTTCAGTGGCTTAGAGATGAATTAGGAATGGTTAAAACCGCCCCAGAAACAGAGGCAATTTCTGAGTCTGTTCCAGACACAAACGGTGTCTATATGGTGCCGGCTTTTGTCGGAATGGGTGCACCATATTGGAACAGCGAAGCACGCGGAATGCTTGTTGGTCTAACCCGTGGGGCAAGACGTGAACATATTGTCAGAGCATGTTTAGAATCTATTGCATATCAATCACATGATGTGTTTAGAGCAATGGAAAAAGATTCTAGTCTAAAAATCAAGGAGATGAATGCAGACGGTGGGGCAAGCAACAACAAGTTTCTAATGCAGTTTCAAGCAGACATTCTTGGTGCGGAAGTTGTCACGCCAAAAGTTTTTGAATCAACAGCAAAAGGCGTGTTCTATCTGGCTGGGCTAAAATCTGGTTTCTTTAAGTCGTTTGGTGACATCAAAAAAATAAACTGCCACGGTGAAACTATATATAAGCCAAAAATGCCTAAAGAGAAAAGTCAAAGACTAATTAAAGAATGGCAAAAAGCAGTGGCTAAATGCCTTGACTAAAGAGGGCGAAAACAGTATAATTGAAAACATGATTATCGGTTTCAACGAAGAAAAATATATTAAACTTCAATCAGAGAAA
>WQZR01000037.1 GCA_009780625.1 Bacillota bacterium
CTCATAAATGGAATTTTTGCCTTAAATTCATTTTCTGTTTTATAAATAAACTCTCTTGAAACCCCACCTTTTTTTCCTTCGTGCATATCGATTTTGTTCACTGCAATAACTGAAGGCTTTCCTTCTTCATTTATAAAAGTTAGAATGTTGATATCTTGCTCTGTCAGACCTTCTTCAATATCAACAAGCAAAACAACAACATCGCTGTTTTTAATACTCTCAAGCGAACGCTCCACGGAAAAACGTTCTGTGCTTTGATATTCAATTTGTCCTTTTTTTCTCATGCCGGCTGTGTCGGTCAGAATATATTTCTTTCCACCAACCTCAACTTCCACATCAACACTGTCTCTTGTTGTTCCAGAGATTGATGAAACAATCATGCGTTCTTCTTTTAGGAGTTGATTTGTTAGAGTGCTTTTGCCTGAGTTTGGTTTTCCAACAATTGCAATTCTAAGTGGGCTTTCTGTATTCGGGTCGCTCTCTGGCGCGACCCCTACCTTGTTTGGTCCAAGTTCTTCAATAATTCTGTCTAGCAAATCTCCAGAGTTTATTCCATGAGTTGCTGAGAAAGGAAAGACTTCGCTAAACCCTAGTTCGTATAGTTCCCATGCTTTGTCAAATCTTTCTGGGTTGTCTAGTTTGTTTGCCACAACAAAGACTGGCTTTTTTGTTTTTCGAAGAATATCTGCAACAAGCCTATCTTCACTTGTGATTCCTTCAAGTGCATCAACAACAAACAAAACAACATCTGCAGTGTTTATTGCAAGTTTTGCTTGATGTTTTATATGTCTTCGGATGCTTCTTTCAAATTCCACACCACCGTCTACGTTTTTGAACTTAACATCATCATCTGGTGTGTCTATTGTGATTCCACCTGTGTCAATCATTGTGAATGTGTTTCCACACCATTCAACCTCGGCATAGTTTCTGTCTCTTGTCACGCCGATTTCATCTTTAACAATGGCTTGTCTTTTTCCAACAAGTTTGTTAAACAGTGTGCTCTTTCCTGTGTTAGGTTTTCCAACGATTGCAACGGTTCTATTCATAAAACTAGTATATCACAGTTAAATTAAAAAAAGCGCGATGCGCTTTTTTATTTTACTATTGTGTATGTTGCTGCGTCGAACTTTCCGCTTAGGTAGTAGCTTTCGCCTTTTTCGATTGCAAGCAAGTCACCTTTTCTTGCAAAAATTCTCTGGCCGTTCACAAAAACTTCACCGTCGCCAAATGTGATGAACAAATAGCTTGTTTCTTCGCAAACTCTTTCGCCTGTTTCTGGAAACCTTCCATTGATTTCATACTTTGAAAAGTTGAAGTCTCCAAAAGAACCATAATCGAATCTGATTTGTCCTCTTGTTTCGCTTGTGTATTTTGCGTCGTCTCTTCTAACGTGTTTCATTTCCCTTCCCATTCCCCTTTTTTATTTAATAAAAGTCTCCAAAAATTCTTTGAAGTGACTTATATCCTTAAATTGTCTGTATACACTCGCAAAGCGGATGTATGCAACTTCATCAACAGCTCTAAGTTCTTCCATAACCATTTCGCCAATTTGCTTTGTTTCAACTTCTTGGCTTAGGCTGTTATATATTCGTTTTTCGATGTTCTTCACCATTTCATCAATTTGAGTTATTGTCACTGGGCGTTTTTCGCAAGCCTTAATCATTCCGCTCTTAACTTTTTGTGCAGAAAAAGGTTGCCTTGCACCGTTTGACTTAATAACCAAAATTGGTGTCGTTTCAACTGTTTCGTAGGTTGTATAGCGTTTGCCGCAACCAATACACTCGCGTCTACGACGAATGCTTAGCCCGTCTTCGTTTGTGCGGCTGTCTATAACCTTACTATCAATATGTCCACAGAATATACATTTCATAAGTTTATTATAACATGTATGCATTTTTTTGTTAAACAAATGAGAATAGGTCTTGAATTTGCGTTTTTAAAGTGATATCATCTAGCACGATGAGATATAGTGTGAAAGCTTTAGGTTTGGAAGTGACGAGAATTTGCAATTTAAATTGCCCAGGCTTTTGCATGCGTGGAAAAAGCCAAAAACTTTATATGACAAAAAAGATTATTGATATGGCTCTTGAAAACAAAGAAATTGCTGGCATGGCGATTAGAGAAATTTTCTTCAGCGGCGGCGAACCAACTTTAAACCCAGAAATTGTTGTTTATACAATCGATAAAATCATAAAAGAAAATTTGAATGTTAGGTTTATTTCTATGGCAACAAATGGTCAAATTTATAACACAGACATTGTTGAAGCGTTTATTAAGTTTTCTAACTTTAGAAATGCGCAGCTTGGCAGACTGAAGTCTTCCCTTGAAGAAAAGAAAGAAGAACTGATTAAAGTTAGACCTTTTGCTTTTATTAGACTTTCTGACGACCAGTTTCACAACCGCATTCCAAAGATGGTAAACGATTTATATGAAAGCATAGACAAGCGAATCAAAATCTATAGAACTGGCGAAAGAGAAGAAAAACAAGTTTTTCAAACTGGCTTTGCAAACGATGGAGCAACATTTGAATATAAACCAGAAAATTATACCTTTGAAGAAGATTCAAGCAGCAATGCAATTTTATATGTAACTGCAAAAGGCGATTTGACTTTGAACCCAAACGGAGCGTATGACGACATGGACGAAAAGAACTTTGGGCAAGTTGAAAAAGCAAATATACGAGAACTTCTGGTTAGACACTGTGCAAGCAAAAAACAGCCAGTTGCTGCTTCTTAGATTTATCTTTTAAGATTATGATTAGAGTCGTATTTTATTTCGATTAGAATAATGTCTGCCCCCACTTTCAAAATGCAGTGATATGGAACAAAGATATCTGTGTTTGATTTTAGGAGACTGAAAAGTCTTCTGTTTCCTGGAACAACAAACCCCAAAATTTTTCCAGAGCATTGTTCGAAAACAATATCGCAAATCACGCCAAGAATCTTTCCATCGAATATATTCACAACTTCTTTTTTTCTAAGCTCTGTTAGGGTTATTTCGTTCATGTTAATATATATGACAAAAAAAGACAATCAATGATTGTCTTTTTTATAGTGGTTCAATTGTTGGGGGTCTATCTGGGTGAAACGTTTTTTTAATTCTTTTTTTCTCATCAGTCACTGTTTGGTCTATTCCCATTTTTCGTGCTGCTTCTTGAATAACTTTTTCACTCCATTTTTCTCTTTCTTCAGGAGACATATTCTTTAACTCCAAATTGAGTTCTTCTCTTACAGAAATAATGTCAGGGTGATTTGCAAGTTCATCACTTTTTTTAGTTAGATATTTTCTTATGTCTTCATCAGTGATATTAGAAAGTCTACTCCTTACTGAGTCGATTGTTTCTTGAGTATAACCCATCCTTAGAGCCTCTTCCCAAAATTTTTCATCCTTTTCTCTTTCCATTATAAATTTACTCCTAGTTAATTATAGCATTAAAAGGCAGCCTGTGCACCTTTCATAGTCACAATATTTTTTGTTACACCAGGCACTCCTCCATAATTGTGAGCAGCATTAAGATTCTCTTTATGCATTTGGGCTTTTTGACTTTTCTCTATCGCATTTTTTGCCCGTGTATATTCGTAGATTTTAGCCAAATCTTTTTCTTTCGCTAGCTTTTGCTCCTTCCTGTCTGCTATCTTTAATGCTATTTTTAGTTTTGCTTCCTCGTTCCCTGCAGCTTCATTTCTATTGTGTTCCTTCCAAAGATTCTTAATATTATTATTGAGTCTTCTTACCTCTTCAATAACTCCTTTATGCTCTTCTTCTAAATCTGAAATCGCACTCTTTAAATCTAGCCTTCTCCAATGCCCCGCAATTCTTTCATCCCAAATCCTAACTTTTTCAGCGTTCGCAGGGTCATTTCTCCAATCTGGGTCGTTTTGAAGAAACTGCAATGCGTCTATTGCTCCCATAGCTTTAAGCTCAGGCATTCCATTTCTTCTATTAATTTCATTCACTTTGCCTATACGGTTTACAATATTTGAATAATCATTTGAAACGACTAAATCCATTTTTTTATATGTCGCCGCTGCCATATGGTATCTGTCTTTTTCTTGTATTACATCCCTACCTTTTTCATAATCGAAATAATCATCTATGACTCCGGGTACATCATACTTATTAGAATACTGACGCATTTCTTCAGTTAACGCAAGAGGCTTTGGACCTAGCACTCCTAAGTCCTTGTAGATACTGTCAAAATCGATTAAACCTTTAAGACTATCTCTTTCCGAAAGTCTAGCTAGTTCTCCGTAAGTAACATCAGACACATAAATATCAAACCTATCTTCGTTTTGCTTAAGATAGCGGAAAAAATCTCTGTATATATCTCTTGTCTCTTTATCAAGACGATTGTCATGCATACAGCAAAGCATTGAAGTGTCTATGTATATACTTTTCTTTCTCATGTCATTATTGTACAATTTTTCAAATTATTGCCAAAAGAATAACCCCGAAATTAAGCAAAAAATTATGTGCGTGAATAATAAGTTTTCAAGATGTTAATCATATATTCATGAAAAACAACAGCAAAGTTTCCATTATGGGAATCAACACAAATCAGTTGCCGACTCTTAAGGCAAAAGAAATGGCTGAGCTTATGGAAAAAGTGAAAGACGGTTGCAGAGAATCTAGGCAACAACTTATTTATTGCAATTTTAAATTGGTGCTTTCTGTTTGTAAACGTTTCTCTTCTAGACGAGAACAAATAGACGATATCTTTCAAGTTGGTGTGATGGGGCTTTGCAAAGCGGTTGACAACTTCGACCCAAAGTTTAATGTAAAATTTTCCACATATGCTGTTCCAATGATTATTGGCGAGATTAGGCGATATCTTCGAGATACATCAATTGTTAGAGTTTCACGTGGGCTTCGGGACATTGCATATCAAGCACTTTTGATTAAAGAACAAAACAAAGATTTAGACAGTGAAGTGACGAATGAACAGATTGCACAAATTTTGGGAATAGATTTGTCGCAAGTTGCCGCGGCTCTTGAAGCTGTTTCGGAACCAATAAGCCTCTATGCACCAGCTTATGGAGATGACGACAAATTGTCGCTAGCAGACACAATAAGTTCTGCCACGGACACAGAAGACGAAAAACTTAGGCAACTATGCCTAAAAGAAGCAATCAAGGTTCTTGGAGAACGTGAAAAAGAAATTATTGATTTACGATATTTTCAAGGCAAAACTCAGATTGAGGTTTCAAAAGAAGTTGGCATAAGCCAGGCACAAGTCAGTCGCCTCGAAAAAAATGCTCTAAAAATTTTAGAGCAATATATATAAATTATATTGAAGATGTTTCTGTGGTAACCTTGTTTTTTTTATTTATATTGAATTCTTTAATTTTTTCGTCTAACTCCAATAGGTGCAGGACGTTTAATTTTTTGGTTGCTTTTTGCAAAACCTGTTGAAGTTCGTCTTCGGCAATGTCTTCTTGTTTTAATAGTTTAATTGCAGAAAGCACGTTTTCTTTTGTCAGCCCAACCTTGCGGTCTGTTTTTAGCACACGCGGCAGCATCTCACCCATGTCGCTGATTTCGTCATCTATAATAACGCATTCTTTGATTTGAGGATATCTTGCAAGAAACTCTTTAATCTCGCCCCCTCTTTTTCCATCAGCACTTCCAGGAGTGCAGCCGATAAAATAGTAGTCTATTTCTAGTTTTGCCAATTCTTCTTGAAGCATGTCGCGATGCCTATCTGATTTTCTCCAAGAAGAAGACAAAGCCATTTTGCATTTTGTTATTTCCACAAGAACTTTTAGATAGTGCAGACATCTTGGGTCAAAATTGGTGTAACCCTTGGTTTTAAGGGCTTTAACACTATACATATGATAGTCGGTTGAATTTAAAACACCATCGACATCTAGAAAAATAACTTTTAACACTGGCTAATTCTAACTTATAAACATAAGAAAATCAAGATGCCTAGTTCACTTCTTCCCTAATCACTTCAACTGGTTGTTTTCTTGCAATGCGAAGAATCGGCAAAGCAATCGAAACTGCAACACCAACAACAGTCACTGCTGCCATAAGACCAATTTGCCTAAACCCAAAAGTGATTAGGTCATAGATTTCTGCGATTGAGCCAATTTGCGAAACAAAGAATCTATCTAGGAAATAATAGCCCAGATATGCCGCAACACACGCAAAGCCAAGCATAAGAATGGCGACAATAATTCCTTCTTTGATAAACATTCCTGCAATGTCTTTTTGACTTGCTCCAAGTGAACGAAGGATTCCAACTTCTCGTTTTCTGGAGTTTATTGAACTTGCGATGAAAGAATATGTCAGAAGAACTGCAAACACCGCAAACAAGATTGCTGAAAGGTTAAACACAGATGTGAACAATAGAAACATGTTGCCTAAGAAATATATTTGGTTTGCATTGCTTCCCCACACAACAAATTTGAAAACCACTTCATCTCCGTCTTCGTCCAACATTGTGAAGCGTCCGTTTTTCTCAAGGGTTTCTAAAACACTCATACGCTGTGCATTGTTTGCAGCAGGAACAAGAATTGTGCCGACAGGTTTAACCAACAACGCATCATAGAAATCTTGTGTTGGCATAATCCAATTTCCCCAACTTGCAAAAATTCCAACAATTTCAAATTCACCAACAAAGTCGTGCCACAACGGAAGACCTCCAACTTCTGTGTCCACCGTTATGTTTAGTTTTGCACCGTCTAAGATTCCAAGTTCGTCAACCAATTGATGAGTGATGATTTCCAATGCTTGATGCCTGTCCATGCCACCCGCTTCCATAAGGTCCACAATTCCTTCCCATTTTGTATATTCACTTTGTGGAATTATCTGCCAAAGAGCATTGTAGTCGATTACAACCTGACCCTCAGCCACGTCATCAATCGTGAAACCAGCACGTGTTGTTGTTCTGTCGTACCACCCCCAACGTCCATCAGGCAGGAAATAGTCATCGTATAGAATTTCATTTGGCACATTATTTTGCAACCGACCTGCTGAAACAGTTTCTCCAGGCATTGTTAAAGAAATGGAAACACCACTCTGAAGATAGCCATTCGAATTGTGACGTGTGAAGTCGTGAAAATAGCCAGGCATTGTGAAAAAGTTGTTATAGTGCCCTGTTGTCAAACTTACGAATGTCATTGGGTTTAGAATTTTCTTTTGTGCTTCTGTTGCGTTTTGCACTCGCTCTGTTGCGTCCAACACTGCTGCATATGGAGATAAATCAAAATCAATCATTCCAACAATTGTTAGAGTGCGAATTTCTCCAGCATTCGGACCGAAGTTATAAACCAAGTCATGATGGCTTGCTGGGTTTTGATGTGTTATGTTTCTTTCGGCAAATGTGTAGCCGTATATGTCGGAAAACTCTTTAATCTCTCCTTCCCCATGCACTGTTCCAGTTAGAAATGCTGAGTTGTATGTTGGAACAGAATAAGTCATAGAACAACGAATTCCAAACATTTGAAATTTTCTAAACTGATAGTTTGTTATAACAATTTCGTTAACTTCTCTTGGCCATCTGCCTTCTGAAAGGTGAAGACCTAAACCATTTGGCAGTTTTGCTCTTTCTTCGTCAGAAAGGCTTGCATCTGGCAAACTTGCTTCAATCACTCCATTCACCGGCATGGCATATAGAGATTGAACTCTTTCATTTGGAAACATAACCATATTCCAATGATGCGTTCCACTAAAAACATATAGTGGATAGTTATATTGAACGGCATGGTTTAGCCCTAACTTTTTAAACTGTTCTAGATGTCTGTCGTTCATCACTTTTCTTTCTTGTGTTGGAAAGAAACCTTCTTCGTCAACTTCCATCATTGCAACCGGAATGAATGGCAAACCAGACCTTGAAATTTCCTGAGCCATAATGCGATTTGTGTCGTATTGAGCAACCATGTCTGCAAAACCAAAGAATGCAACTGCAAACATGGAAAGAATAACCGTGAAGGTTACTCTAAGCCACTTTGCCCTCATAGACAGTGCCGAAAGTTTTAGGGAACTGAAGAACGGCAGCTTTGCCTTTGTGTTTAAATCTATGGGGTTTATTTCTTTCTTGTAAGCACCCCCCCCCTCGATTTTTTTGGGCTTAGCTTTTTTGACAAGAACAACTTTCTTGCCTTCTTTTATTAATTTATCTACTGCTTTCTTGTCCACGCTGTTTGTTGCAATTCTGACTGTGTCGGTTGTTCCGTCGCCACTATAGATGTCCAAAATCTTTCCATCTTCTAGTTCAATAATTTCTTCAGCATATCTATGTGCTGATTCAATATCGTGAGAAATCACAACAACAAGGTTTTCTTTTGAAAGCTCTCTAAGCAGTTCAAAAATCTCTCTGCTTGTCACGCTATCTAGGTTTCCAGTTGGCTCGTCTGCAAGAACAATTTTTGGGTTTTTCACAATTGCACGTGCAATTGCAACACGTTGTTTCTGCCCACCAGAAACTCCGCGGGCAAACCTGTTTTCAAAACCACCTAGTCCAACTTTTTCGAGTGCCGTTGCAATTTGTTCTTTTGTTGCTTCTTGCCCACCGATTTCCAGAGCAAGAGAAATGTTTTGCCCGATTGTATATTTTTCTATAATATGAAACTCTTGAAAAACAAAGCCTATGTTAAGTGCTCTATATGTGTCGCGTTCTCTGCCTTTCAAATCGTTTGACGGTTTGCCGTCAATCAACAGTTGACCTTCATCGTAGTTATCAAGAAGCCCAAGCATATTCAGCATGGTTGATTTTCCGCTTCCGCTTTTTCCAACAATAAAAACAAGCCCAGTTTCGGGAAACTTGTATGAAACACCTTGAAGTGCTTTAACTTCACGCCCCTTCTTGTCGGAATAAGTTTTGTGTAAGTCTTTTAACTCAATCATTATGTCTCTATCATATCATAGATTAATTATTTCTGAGTTGAGCGAGTTCCACTTTTAGGCGGTCTATAATTTTCTTTTCTAAGCGGCTTATATAACTTTGCGAAATGTCCAAAAAATCGGCAACTTCTTTTTGCGTTTTTTCTTCTCTGCCATCTAAACCAAACCGCAGAATCATAATTTCTTGTTCTCGTTGGCTTAGTTTTTTCACAGCGTCTAGAATAATTTTTCTGTCTTCCTCTTTGTTGATTGTTCCAAAGATGTCGTCGCCTTCCATTTCTTCTAGAATATCTGTAAGGCTCATGTCGCTTCCACTGTCGTCTTTTTTGATTGGTGCTTCTAGACTTACTTCCCTTTTATGCTTTACAGTTTTTCTTAGAAACATCAAAATTTCGTTTTCGATGCAGCGGCTGGCATATGTTGCAAGTTTTATGTTTTTATCTTGCTTGAAAGAATTGACTGCCTTAATCAGCCCAATGCTGCCGATGCTTATTAAGTCGTCTAGACTATGCCCACTCGTCAAAAATTTTTTTGCAACAAACACAACCAATCTAAGGTTGCGTTCAATAAGCACTGCACGGGCGTCCATATCGCCCGCTTCGAAGCGTTCAATCATTCTTGCTTCTTCAACGGCTTCAAGAGGAGACGGCAAGCCCACGCCCTCGGCAATATAGAGAACAAGTTTTTCGAGGGCTTCCCTGTCTTGGTTTATGTCTTCGGAAAAGAATGATTTGACTTTGTTGAAAAAGAGTTTAAATGCATTCATATTTGTCCTCCCTTCGGTCGGCGGGTCGCCCTGGGGTGCGACCCCTACACTGCTTCGCACTTTGTGCTCGCGTGGGTTTTCTACATTAACTGTCCGTTTAATAGCAAGTCGAATGATTTGAAATTTATATTGGTCAGAGCAAGTTTTGGCTTTTCAATTCTTGAGGTTTTTTCGCCGTCGAAGATTTCGAGAGAGTCTGCCTCAAACACTTCCAA
>WQZR01000038.1 GCA_009780625.1 Bacillota bacterium
CGGCGGGTGCCAAGGTCAAAATGGTCTTTTGGCTAGAGTTGTGAAAGGTAAGCATATAGACGAAGTTATTGAAATTTTTGAAGGCAACAACTGCAGAAACGGAACAAGTTGCGCAGACCAAATTTCAGTTGCTTTGAAGGGTTATAAGCAGCAAAAATAAGAATACAACTAAAAGTAGCGACATACAACCAATTGTGGTTAAAATTCTCTTGCCTTTAGTCTAGCAGTTTAATAAAATTGTAATACAATGCTAGCATCAAAAACAAAAGGAGAATATTATGGCAGAAAAGAAAAAAGAAGTAAAAACTTGTTGCCCAAAATGTTGCAAATGTAACCCTTGCAAGTGTAATCCTTGTAAATGCTGTGTTTGCAAATGCAAAAAGAAATAGGAGATGATATGGACAATAGAATTGTTGGAGAAAGAATATCACTTGGCAGAAAGTCCAAGGGGCTATCGCAAGCAGATTTGGCAAAACTTGTTCACATCAGCCCACAAGCAGTTGGAAAGTGGGAACGTGGCGAAAGCTTGCCAGACATCTTTATGCTCGGTGCAATCGGCGAAGTGATTGGAACAACTGACATAAACTATTTTCTAGGAAAAGTTCCATGTAAATGCAAAGAAGGTGGTTGTATGTGCGGTTGCGAATGCGGAAAGAACTAAGCTAAAAAACGGCTCAGCCGTTTTTTTTGTGTTATACTCTCAATATGTGGAGGGATGTCTGAGTGGTCGAAAGTGCATCCTTGGAAAGGATGTGTGCTGAAAGGCACCGCAGGTTCGAATCCTGTTCCCTCTGCCAAAAAAAGGAAAGAATGAGCTTTAGTTTAGAATCAACAAAAAAAGAATATAACGAAAAAAGCGTTTTGGAGACATATAAAGAGTATGCTGAATACGGTCTTTGGAAGAGCGAAAAATGTGTAATCAAAAAATATTTTAATAAAGCAGACAAAATTTTGGACATTGGTTGCGGCGCGGGTAGAACAACAATTGGTCTTTATGAAATGGGTTATAAAAACATTATTGGTCTAGATATAGCTGAAGGCATGATTGAAGTTGCCAAACAACTTGCAAAGGAAAGAAAACTTCCAGTTGAGTTTGTTGTTGGAAATGCTCTAGAATTGCCTTATGAGGACAACAGTTTCGACAGGGTGCTGTTTTCATATAACGGCATTATGTGCATTCCAAAAGTCAAAAACAGAGAAAAAGTACTTAGTGAAATATATAGGGTTCTAAAGCCAGGTGGAATCTTTGTTTTCACAGCACACGACAACGAAGATGAATCTTCAAAGAAATACGAAAAAGTGTGGGCAGAAGAAATGGCAAAATGGGAAAGAGGCGAACAAGACCCAAACCTCGAAGTTTTTGGCGACATAATTGCTGAAAGCGGAAACGAGGGAAAAGTGTTTATTCACATTTCAACACTTTCTGAATGTAAGAACTTTATTGCAACCCAAGCGTTTAAAATTCTATATACAGAGATGAGAAGAAAAATTGCAAAAGTTCCAAAATACGAAGAAAACAACTTCGGCGAATGCAGGTTGTTTGTGGTTCAAAAATAGGAGGTCGACGATATGCTTGAAAACTTATTAAAAGATGTGAAGCCATACCCATTCTTAGGTGATGTTTTTAAATCTAAACCGACGCAGATTTCGCTTGCAGAAGACGGCCCTTATTTTAGTAAATATGTTGGAGCCACACAAAAAGAAATAGATAAACTTATAGAAAGAGTTCAGAAAACAAAAAAAGCTCTTTGGTCAATCTCAGGAGACCGTGAACTTAGGGGCACACTGTATAGAGAAAATGGGCACGCACCAATGGAAGAAAACGCGGTGCACATTGGACTAGATGTAATCGTTCCGGCTGGAACTGCAGTCTATGCACCTTTTGATTCTGAAGTTGTGGACACTCTTAACGACAGAACTCAAGGCGGCTATGGCTTTATGTCTGTTCTTAAATGCACAGAAGATGTCTATTTGTTGTTTGGTCATCTTGCAGGGGAAGGTTTAGCTCCACTTGGAACAAAACTAAAAGCAGGCGACCAGTTCGCAAAAGTGGGAGAACTTAGGGAAAACGGAAACTGGTTTGAGCACGTGCATTTGCAGGTTCTAACAAAGAAAGCATATGAAGCAAGACTATACGGTGCGCTTATGCACCCAGACTCAATAGAACACGCAGATGAATTGTTTCCAAGTCCAATGCCACTAATCACGGCAAGTATTGAAGGAGGGTTATAAATGAGCACAAAAGAACATGGACCAAGAGTTGGTCTTGGAGTTTATATATTTAACGACAAGAACGAAATTCTGATTGGAAAAAGAATTGGCAAACACGGCTTTGCAACATATGCTCCTCCTGGAGGTCATTTGGAGTTTGGCGAAAGCATTGAAGAATGTGCAGCACGCGAAACACTGGAAGAAACAGGAATCACAATTAAGAACATAACAGTTGCAGGTGTGACTAATGATATCTATAGCGAAGACAAGCACTACATTACAATTGCAGTCACAGCACTGTGGGCTGGTGGTGAGGTTCAAATCATGGAGCCAAACAAATGCGAAAAATGGGAGTGGGTGAAGTGGGAAGACTTTCCAGAAAACTTGTTCCTTTCAGTTGCAAATTTCAGAAAACAAACAAAAGAGCTTAGACCATAGATGAATAGAAAACAGTTTAAAAGAATCTATATAGAAATTTCAAATTCATGCAATTTCAATTGCACCTTTTGCTGTGGAACAAAAAGAGAAAAGAAACATATATCTGTTTCAGACTTTAAAAAAGTTATAGCAGAAACAAAAGGTCTAACAGACACTGTGTGCCTACATCTTATGGGCGAACCAACGTTGCACCCAAACTTTGCTGAAATTTTGAAAGCTTGCGACGAGGAAAAAGTCTCTGTAGACCTAACCACAAATGGAAGTAGACTTAAAGAAGCGGGCGAAGCAATTCTAAATTCTATTTCAATCAAAAAGATTTCTATATCAATGAATGCATATAACAGCATATGTGAAGATGAACTTAGAAGAATTTCAGACTTCGCAATTTCTGCAGGCGATGTTGGAAAGACTGTTGAACTGAAGTTCTTTAATGAAAACGAAGTTTATAAACAAGCAAAAGCATATATGGACACCAGAACACATAAAAACGTGTTCTTTAGATTCATAAACAAATGGAAATGGCCAGAACAAACTGCCGTAGGGGTTGACCGTCGGGCAACCCGAAAAACCTTCTGTCTTGGCGGAAAAACGCACATCGGCATTTTAAGCGACGGAACAGTTGTTCCTTGTTGCTTGGACAGTAACGGCAAAATTGCTCTAGGAAACATATTTGAAACAAGTTTAAAAGAAATTCTAAAAAGCGAAAGGTTCGTTAAACTTATTGAAGGCTTTAGAAACAACAAACCAACCGAAGAACTTTGCAAGACTTGCGAGTTTCTTAAATAAATGATATAATAATTAAAACATCTAACAAAACGGGAGAAAAGATGTCAATCGTAACATTCAAAAGGAATCATCATCACGGCTCATAGACTTTGTGCATAACGAGTGGCACAAAGTATTTTTAATGCTATGTGCCGCTAGATGAATTATAGTTTTATTCTTAAAACATCTAACGGATTTTGTTAGATGTTTTTTAATTAACACTATAGGGAGAAAAATGAAATGAAAATATATACATGTCCAAAAACGACATGCTCAGAAAAAATTCCAAGAGACTATTTCAAAGGTGGCGAACTAGTCTATATTCCAAACGGAAAATACACACAGAAGAGATACGACCTCGAAACAGCCCAAGGGCTAATCAAAACGCAACTTTCTAAAATCAGAAAGATTTGGAAGTTCGAGCCACGTATTGTTGATTTAAGCGAATACATTGGCAAAAAAGAAGAACTGTTTAAACAACTAGAAAACGTAACAACAGTTTTTTTAGAAGGCGGAAACACATATGAAATCGCGAGGCTTAAAAAAGCAAGCGGTTTCTCCGATTGGTTAAACACGCAGAAAAACAACCCAGAAATGGTTTATATCGGCTATAGCGGCTCAGTTGTAAGTCTAACAAAAGACCTCTACGGAATAGATAACTACGACGACCCAAAAGCCGACACCTTCGGCATCGGAACAGAAGATATGGAGGGTCTAGGTCTAATAGGCGAAACAATGCTTCTTCAACACAAGAATTGCCAAAAACTGGAAGAAGAAATTGGAAAGACCAAAGGAGAACTTGTTGAAGAAACAATAAGGCTTAGAGAGTTTAGAGGAATGGCAACAATTGCAGTTCCCGACAGCGTGATGCTGGAATGGGATTTGATGACAGACAAAAAGAAAATCATCAAATATAACCAAACACCAGACGGCAGAAGAGAACTTGCTTTCGACATGCTATAATCAACACATGAAACATGAAAATCAAAAGTTAACAAAACCAGAAGAAACCCCAACTCCAGAAAGAATGAAAGAAGCACTTGGCGAAAGTTTTGAAACATATCAAGCATTTCAAAAAAAGCTTCCAGGACTGGAACTTGTTGAAGAGTGGAAATATTATAATTGCGGTTCTAAATCTTGGCTTGGAAACGGAAAATATAGATGGATAAGCCCAAGAGGAGCAAACAAAGAAAAAACAATTTTTTGGCTCTCAGCATGGGATGGCTATTTTCATATTGCAATTTGGTTTCTAGACAAAAACCGTTTGGAACTTCTTAAAGCAAATGTAAGCGAAAAAACAAAGAAGCAGATTAGAGAATCAAAAATCTTTGGCGAGAAAATGCGAACATTTCCAATCGAGTTCGAAATCACAGACGAAGAACAACTTGCCGATATTTATGAACTTATTGCATTCAAAAAGAGACTTGAAGCATAAACTTCAATATTGACAGCCTTTCATATATGATGTAAAATATAAAAGATAAAGGCAGGGGAAAAATGTACGGATATTTTTTGGCAACACTACCAGGTGAAATGGAAGATGACTTGACAGATGAACATAACTGCTGTACAATGCTCTCACAAAACGATAAGGGGAATATTATGAGCACAACAACAGAAACAACAAAAATCGAAGGACTTGCTGAAGTTAAAAAAGGACTTCCAATCATTGGAGCTCTAACAAGAGGAATTATGAAAGTATGCACGGCTTATATGAATGCTGCAGAGCATGCATATGGACCTGCACACAATATGGTTGCAGAAGGCGACAAAAAAACTGCTAGCAAAGTTGCTCTTGTGACAACTGGCTCTATCTTTGGTTTCTAAGAAAAGCATCAATTGTTTCTTGATTTAAATAACCGTCCTGAGCAAGGCGGTTATTTTTTTGAAATCGCATAATTGCTTCTTTTGTCTTAGTCCCGAAAACTTTTTCCAGCATTGCTTGAACTTGTTCTTTTCTTGCATCAATCTGCGGTGTGACTTCTATAACTGGCTTGCACGAGATATTAAAATGCTCCATGATTGCATTTGCAATTGACTGTGCATTCGAATCAAGGTTTTGGTCAAATAGTCGGTTGTCTTCTGCGTTGGAAAGATAGCCAACTTCCAACAAAATAGAAGGTGCACTTGTGCTTTTTAGAACAGAAAATGTTGCACGTTTAATTCCATTGTCAATCATACCGCTGGTTCCCAAGAGTTGTTTATGTATGTTTTCTGCAAGCTTTAATGTGCTTTGAGAGGGTGCCAAAAACACATAAGTTTCCAACCCATTAGAACTGCTGTGAGCACTTGAATTTCTATGAATTGAGATAAATAAATCTGCGCCTATGCGGTTAGAAATGGCGCTCCTTTCGCTTAGAGGAACAAAAACGTCTGTATGCCTTGTGTGAACAACATTAACGCCACAGGCTTTCAAAAGCTCCGAAATCTTAAGTGTCAGTTTCAAGTTGTCGTTTTTTTCTAGCCTAGAAGCATAAACAGCACCGCTGTCTGTGCCTCCATGTCCAGCATCTAAAACCACTGTAATCATATATTAATTCTCCATAAAAAAGAATATGATTTTTACGCTAAATTGGTGTTTGGCATTTTATTATATTTTGTATATAATAGAAGTATGGAATATAGAAACATGGAATACTTTAATTCTCAAGAAGAGTTAAGAACATATCTGCAAGCAAAAGAAAAACTGAAAATCGGTCTTGCTTTGGCTGGCGGCGGAACGAAGGGTTTTGCTCATATTGGAGCAATTAAAGCATTCGAAGAAATTGGGCTAACGTTCAATTTTATAGCAGGCACATCTGTTGGAAGCATGATTGGTGCAGTTCTTGCAGCGGGTTTCAAGGCAGATGAAATTTTCAAAATTGCAGGCGGACTTAAAGAAAAAGACATAACGCTTCACCCAATTCCTTTTCTTAATATGACAACAAAAGGGGTTGAAAACATAATCACTTCAACTCTTGGCGAAGAGGCAACAATCGAAGATTTAAACATTCCTTTTGCTGCAGTAACCACTTGTCTAAATGATGGCGAAGAAGTTGTTTTCAGAAAGGGCAGACTTGTTAAAGCGGTTTCTGCAAGTTGTGCGGTTCCTGGAGTTTTTAAACCTGTAAGCATAAACGGAAAGAACTATGTTGACGGCGGAGTTGTGAACAACCTACCAATCAACGTTGTGGCGGAAGAAGACTGCGATGTGATTATTGCTGTTGACATCATGAAGCGTGATGTTGGAACAGACAGCACAAACGTTTTCGAAGTTCTTTCAGCAACAATCAACATCTTGATGACTAGAATAAGAAAGGGCGACGATGCAGACATTTTGATTGAACCAAACCTTACAAAGTTTAAAGAATATAAACTTAAAGGCAACAAAGAAATGTACGACGAAGGATATAACGAAGCGAAGAAGTCTCTAAGAAAAATCATCGATGTGATTTTGGAAAAAGGAAAGGCTAAAAACTAATTGTAGGGGTCGCACCTAAGGGCGACCCTTTTTTCATTTGCCTCTTGAAATTTGAAAACTTAAGTGCTATTATAATACATAATTTACAAGCAGGAGGTTAGGGCTATGTTAGAGTGGTGGCATGTAGCTATAATTATATTAGGGGTATTCATCATCGGTTTAACGGTGTTCTTTGCATTGTTCCCATTCAAACTTTGGTTTCGAGCTCTTGTTTCTGGTGCGCACGTTAAGATGATTAAAATCATCGGGATGAAAATGAGAAAGGTAAACCCAACGTTCATCATCGAAGCATATATTCGTGCAAAGCAAGGTGGTATTAACCTTACAGTTGACGAACTTGAAACTCACTACATGGCAAACGGAGACGTTTTGCGTGTTGTTGAAGCCTTGATTGCAGCATATGGTGCAAAGATTGCACTAAGCCCAAACCTTGCAAAAAGCATCGACATTTCGGGTAAGAACGTTGTTGAAGCGGTTAAAAACTCAGTTGCACCAAAAATTTTGGATGTTCCAGAGTTCATGGTTCTTTCAAGCGACGGTGTTGAAATTTTTATTAGATACAAAATCACGGTTAGAGTAAACCTAACTCACCTTGTGGGTGGTGCTGGTGAAGAAACGGTTATTGCGAGAGTTTCGGAAAAAATCACAAACATTGCAGCATCTGCAAAAGACCATAAACAAATTCTTAAAAACCCAGACTATATTTCTGCTCGTGCAAGCGAAGAAGAGCTAGACAGAGCAACAGCATATGAAGTTATTTCAATCGACATCACAGGAATGAGAATCGGAAGACACGCACGTGCGGCACTTGCGGCAGAAGAAGCAGAATCAAACAAGAAAGTTGCGATTTCAAAAGCGGAAGAAGAAAGAGCAATGGCTATGGCCGAAGAACATAAAATGAAAGCAAGAACTCAAGAAATGAAAGCTCAACTTCTTAAAGCAGAAAGTGAAGTTCCACTTGCAATTGCAGAAGCATTCAGAAAGGGTAATATTTCAATCAGAGAATATCAAGAAATGGAAAACCTTGTTGCAGATACAGAAATGAGAAGAGCAATCGGAAGCGCAAGCGACGACAAAAGAAAGAAATAGACAGGAGGTAAGGTAATTAAATGCCAGAAATTGCATGGGTTATCTTAATAGGTGGCGGCGGCGGGTTTTTCCTACTCGCTTCTTTTCTGTATATACGAAGAGTTATAAGGGTTCAAAGAAAAGAGAAAATAAAAAAAGAAGCAGCTGAAAAGAAAAAAGCTGAAGAAGCAAAAAAAGCAGCAGAGGCAAAACCAGAGAAGAAAACAGAGGAAGTCAAAAAACCTGCTGAAATAAAAAAAGCAACAGATGACGACGATGAAGAAAAGCCTAAAGAAGAAACCGAAGAAAAGCCAACTATTCAAACAACAACAGAAGAAGATTTTCTTGGTGTAGACGACGATGAAGAAGAAACACCAAAAGATTTGTCAGATTTCCTTAAAAGCATTGGTGGGGAATATGTTAGGGAAGTTAAATCGGAAATCGAAAAAAGACGAGAGATGGAAGCCGAAGGTGGTTCGTGGTTTAATAAAGAAGATTTAAAAATTGAAATGATGGACCTCTATGAAGGTCTTGAAGCAGCAGAAGCATGGGACCCAGACGATGATGACTATGACTATGATGAACTTCTAGGAATGGATGACACAGGCAAAGGCAGTTTTGCTGATATGTTTGAGCGTATCAAAAGGGAAAGGGAAGAAGAGAAAAGCAGAGTCAGTTTCACGGAAGAATATATGCGTCTTCCAAACCGTATGAAGGCGGTGGAACTTTTAGGCATTTTAGAAAGAAGAAAAAGAAAATTTTAAAGCAAGGTTGCGTCTCCAAACACGTAGCCTTCTTTTTTTGCTATGTCGATAAAAAGCTCAAGGGTTTTTGGCATGCCGGAGTTTGCTATGTGCAGGAGAACAATGCTTCCGTTATGTAAACGGCTTGCAAGTTTGTTGCTTGATTTAACGGGGTCGATTGGTTTCTTGTGCCAGTCAACAATAGCGTTGGACCACATAATTGTCTTAAGGTTTTCTTCGTTTGCAATTCTTAGAGTCCTTTCGCAAATTTTTCCAGAAGGTGGGCGGAAGTGTTTCAGTTCTCCCTTATATTTAGATTTATACATCTGGTCAAATTCAACAATGTCTTGCCTAATTCTTTCATCACTATATTTTGGCAGACTTAAATGTTTGTTTGTGTGGTTGCCAATGATGTGCCCTTCAGACAACATTCTGTTCACCAACTCTTCTTCTTTAAGATAGTTTCCGCACAAAAAGAAAATAGCTTTGATGTTGTTGGTTTTCAAAATATCTAAAACCTCGTTTGTATAACCCTCTTCATAACCTAAATCAAATGTCAAAAAGATTTCTTTTTTTGAAGTGTCGCCAACAAATAGCCCGTTATGCTCTTTAAGAAGTCTTGCTGCCCTTGTAGGAGGAGATGGAGGAAGATTGTTTTTGTTATGCGATAGCCCCCAGTTTATTGATGCAGGGGTTGCACCAGAGAGTGCCCCAATGAGTAAAACTGGAATAAGAAGAAGTAATAGTTTTTTCATAAAAATAGTTTATGCACAAATGTAAAAACTAACACATGAAAAAATGGTTTAAATCTATAGCAATTGTTCTTATTGTTATAAGTTCTGGAGCGGTCACTGGTCTTTTGGGTGGCGGCGGCGGAATGTTGGTTGTGCCAATGCTTGTCTACCTCTTTGGGAAAGAACAAAAAAAAGCACAAGCAACTGCAATTGCCTTGATTGCACTTGCAAGCATCGCTGCAAGTTTTGGCTATTTTAAAAACACCCAAAGCGATTGGAAGTCTTTATTGTTTGTTATAGGTCGTGCGATTATTGGGACAATCCTCGGTGCAGTGTTTTTAAAAAAAGCAAACAACAAGACACTTAAATATGCCTTC
>WQZR01000039.1 GCA_009780625.1 Bacillota bacterium
AGAATGTATGGAAGAAAATCAAAATAAAGTGGTGCCAGTGCCACTAAAGAGAAGGATTCGTGGTTATATAGTTTTTCTTTTTACTACGTATTTAATTTGTAGTGTCTGGGAGGTTGGTGCTGTAGGAAGTTTTGTTGGTGCTGATTATTTAAAAATAGGCTTACTACCAGTTCTTATTACTTTAGGAGCTGTAATACTCAATGAAGTGTCATGGATAATTCTTAAAAAAAGAGACTATGTTCCGTTGTTTAGCAAGAAAGACAAAAAATAAAACGCCTTCTGGTGTTTTTTCTTTCGTGGTATAATTAAATATTAATATATTAAGGAGAAGAGTATGAGTGAAAAAATTATTTGGGCAGTGGGTGACAAGGTTCATGTGGAAGGTGAGAAAGAGCCTGGAACGGTGACAGAAGTAAGACCGCAAATCTGGGGATTTAATATGTATGATGTGTCAGTTGGTGGAAGGATGGTTAGAATGGTAGCAGATAAACCTGCTTTGCCTCAAGAGGCTAAAGAGAAAGCGAAATTATCTAATCCGCCAAAGGCGAAATTTAAAACTGGAGAAAGGGTGGTTGTCAAAGCACTTAAGGGAACAAAGAGCAACGAAGCAGTAATAACTTTAGTGGGGGCTGCTGTTCCAGACGAAAATGGTAAATGGTCCGTTGGATACCAAGTGCAACTTGTGCATAATGGACAAATTGTAGAATATAAAGAAAGCGACCTTGCAGGTTTTAAAGATTGCCTGTTGTCATAAAACAAAAAAACGCCGATTGGCGTTTTTATTTTGTGAATTGTGGTTTTGTTTGTTCTTCAATTTCTTCGATGCGTTTTCTAAATTCGTGGTTGATTGCTTTTTCTTTTTTAACTTTATCGCGAGAATAAATCACGGTTGTGTGGTCTGTGTTTCCAAAAAGTTTTCCAACGGCAAGAAGCGGCATGTCTTCAAAATATTCTGTTATGAAATACATTGCAATTTGTCTTGCTTCCACAAACTCTTTGTTTTTTCTTTTCCCAACCATATCAGAGCTTTTGATTCTAAAATAGTTTGCAATTATTTCAATTAAGGCTTTTGGTGTGTTGTCTTGAGTGCATCCAGCTTTTGAAACAAAATCGCGTGTTGCATCAATTGCATGATGCTCTGTTGCAGTTTTACTTCCATCAATTTTTGCAAGGAATGCAGTCTTTGTCAAAAACCCTTCAAGGTCTCTAACGTGGCTATCAACCGTTTGAGAAATAACCATCAACGCTTTATCGTCTACATTAAGTTTTTCTTCATCTCGCTTCTTCATCAATATAGCAAGCCTTGTTTCATAGTCTGGGCTTTGAACGTCTTGAATAAGCCCGCTTGAAAGACGGCTTTTGATTCTATCTTCCAAAGTGTCCAACTCTTTTGGTGTGCGGTCTGAAACCACAATAATTTGACTATTGTTTTTATATAAGTCGTTAAACGTGTGGAAGAACTCTTCTTGTGTTCCATGTTTGTTTATAAGGAATTGAATGTCGTCAATCATCAAAACATCAAGTGTTCTATATTTATTTCTAAAAACCTTATTTGTTTTTTCTGCACCTTGTCTGATTGCATTAACATAATCATTAACAAAGTTTTCGCATGTTGTATAGTGAATTTTTAAACCTGGCTTATTTGCTTCAAGTTCGTTTCCAATTGCGTGAAGAAGGTGGGTTTTTCCAAGTCCAGTTCCGCCATAGATAAACAGTGGGTTGAACTGTGTTCCTGGGCGTTCTGCAACTGCCATAGCCGCTGCGTGAACAACATTGCTGTTCTTTCCAACAACAAAAGATTCAAATGTATATTTTGGGTTGAATTGACTCTTCTTTTTTTCTTCTTCCTTTTTCTCCATAACAAGACCCTTATCTCTAAGATAAGCTTCGTCTTCTTTATAAGCTAAAAATTTAAAACTTAGAAGAGTAGGGTAGAACCTGTTGAAACCAATTTCAAAATGTGTGAGAACACTTCTATTTTTTAGAATGTTTTCTCTTGCACCTTCAATGCCGGTTGCGATAATCATTGTGTCGTCGTTGATAATATCAATTGGTCTAAGTGTTCGAATCCATAAATCAAAAGAAACAGCCGAAACGCTTCTTTCCATAAACTCCAAAAATTCGTGCCATTTCTCTAGTATGTGTTCCATGTGTTTCCTTTTATGATATTAGAATGGCATATTGCCAAACTTGCCCATCTTGCTTGCTTTAAGTTCGTCTGCTCTTGCAAAAGCATCGTTTAGAGCTGCCACAATTAAATCTTCCAAAAGTTCTGCATCATCTGGGTCAACCGCTTCTGGTTTAATTTTAATTCCTTTAATTGTTTTGTTTCCAAGAATTGTAACGGTTACAAGTCCGCCACCTGCGCTTGTTGAAATTTCAGTTGCGTCAACCTCTGCTTGAATTTTCCCCATTTCTGCTTGCATCTGTTGTGCTTGTCTCATTAGTTGTTGCATATTCTGTCCGCCAAACATAATCTAGTTCCTCCTTGTTTATATTTATTATTCTAACATATTTATGTTAAAATAAAACATTATGGCAATTGGAACATACACAAAAGATGAGTGGAGTGCAGAAGATAAGAACGAGATTAAAGAATATCTTTTTTCTAAGTTGACAAAGATGCAAATTGCAATGTTTGCAAACACATGCGTGAAGCGTGTTAGAGATTTATATGAAGGTAAGTTTCCAGAAGATAAAGTTATTAGAGAATGTATAGTTTATGTAAAAAAACAAGCTGGGAACAACATGTTGTTCAAAACAAAGAGATGTAAAAACCTTGCAGAAAAAGCAAAAGTTGCATCACGCAATGCAAGAGAATATGATTTTATGGATGCATATCACGTGGCGCTTGCAGCAAGTTATTCAGTAAATTCTTTGCTTGCAGCAGAGAGTGCAGTGCTTTGCGCAGAACATGCGGCAAAAGCTGTTGCGGCAGCGGGGCTTTCTGGGTTTGTGGAAAAGAAAGAACAGTTTAAGATTATCACCGAAATAATCTGGACAGACTAACAAAAACTATAAAAGGAGCGTGTCGTGAAAAGTTTTATTTTAGACCTAAAAAAAGATAGAATTTTTGTAGCGATTTTCAGAGCGGTTGCAGCCGTTCTTATTTTATTTGGAATTCTTGCTGGTCTGAATATCTCAGGGTCGGAAACAAACTATACTGGGCTTCTTTTTTATACATATCAAAGTAATATTTTAGCAATGTTGTTTTTGCTTGTTCTTGCTGTAAGAACTGTTGTTGATATCATCAAAAATGGAAGAGTTGGACCAGTTAGTTATTTTGAAAGGTTTTCAGCATTCACTGCGCTTTCGATATTCATCACAATGTTTATTTTTTGGCCACTTCTTGCACCGCTTGGTTTGATTGATTTATGGACTTTCGACAATCTGATGTTGCATCTTTTTGCACCACTGCTTATGATTGCTGATTATCTGCTATTCACCAAATGTGGCAAACTTAAAAAGAACGATGCGTTTTTGTTTATGATTGGACCATTGTTCTATTATATTCAAGCAACAATTCTTGGGTTTAGCGGTGTGAGTTATGGAGTGTTTAATGATGTGGAATATTTCTTCCCATATTTCTTTATGGACTACTATACAATTGGTTGGTGGGTGGCGGCTTTTGTTCCGTCTATGTTCGTTGCCCTTTGGGCAATGGGGCATGGGTTGTTTGTTCTAGACAGAAAAAGAGGAAGACAAAAAGAAGAAGTTATAACTGTTGCCGAAGAAGACGAATTGGTGGTAAAATTATAGTTATGGATATCATTGAAAAACTTATAAACGAATTTTCAAAATTGCCAGGTGTTGGAAGAAAAAATGCGATTAAATATGCGTATAAAATTATTGCTATGGAAGAAACAGAAGCAAAAGATTTTGCCAACACAATTTTGGAAGTGAAAGAAAAAATAACATTCTGCACAACCTGCGGAAACTTTACGGATGTCAGCCCGTGTGCTCTATGTGTTAGAGTCAAAAACCAAAAACAGATTTGTGTTATTGCAGAGCCAAAAGATATTATTTTTGCAAAACGTATTAAAGACTTTGAGGGTGGGTTTCATATATTGCACGGAACTTTAAGCCCACTTGAGGGTAGAGGACCAAACGATATTAAAATTAAAGAGTTGCTTGTAAGGGTGGCGGAAGGTAGCGAAGTTGTGATTGCAACCAACACAGACGTGGAGGGCGAGGCAACCGCGATGTATATAGCAAAGATTCTAAAGCCGCTTGGAGTGAAGGTTACAAGACTTGCACAGGGAATATCTATGGGCACAGATTTAGAATACGCAGATGAAGTTACACTTAATCACGCATTCAATCAAAGAAAGGAGATATAGAACATAGAAAAGATTAGTGAGAAAAAAACACCATCTGGTGGGTCAATGATAAAACTTCATGGAGATGGCACAAAAACCACCGAGCCATACGGTGAAATTGTTGAAACAAAATTTAAATGCCCGTGCGGTAAGGGTGCGGTTGAAATGACCTACGAAAATATTCCGGGATTCCGTGATAGATATGGAAGTTTTAATTGTGATGATTGCTCTAAGAAATATGTTATGAGTTTTGATGGTGTAAATCTTGGAGATGCTCCCGAAATTGATTTAAACTCAGATTATTGGAAAGATAGAAAGCTTACTGCACAAGACAAAAAAGAACACATTGAGATTTATAAAATGAAAATTGAGGGCTATGAAGTGAAAAAGAAAACATACCCAACAATTGATTATAGTGACTTAATTGAGTATTATAAAAAACAAATTAGAAAATTAACGACTATTGAAAAAACGCCGTGAGGCGTTTTTTTAATTGAACCCGTCGAGAATCATTCTGTCGGCGAGTAGGGCGATAAACTCGCCGTTTGTTGGTTTGTCGTTGGAGCCATATATTCGCATTCCAAATATGTTGTTTATGTTTTCAATTTTGCCGCGGTTATAGGCAACTTCAATTGCATGTCTGATTGCTCGTTCTACTTTCGAACTCGATGTTGAAAACCTTGTTGCAATGTTGGGGTAGAGATGTTTTGTTATGCTGTTTATAATCTCTGGATTTTCCACAGAGATTTTAATTGCCTCACGCAGAAATTGATAACCTTTGATATGTGGTGGTATTCCAACCGAAATAAAGATTTTTGTGATTTTTTCTTCTAATTCTTTGAAAGGTCTTTTTGCTTTTGGTTTTGCTGCATGAAGGTTACTTAGCAATACCTCGTGGTTTATTTCATTTAGGAACTTTGATTCTGTTGGAATCAGGCTAACGAAGCCGTCGATTGTTCTGACAATCACCGAGTTCTCTCCGTTTTTAACTTCGTGAAGTTTTTCAATAAGAAGTTTTTCACTAAAGGGTTTTGATAGAAATGCGGTTGCGCCAAGGGCGAGAACTTTGTCTATAAAGTCGTCTCCACTTATGCTGCTTACAATCACAACTTTTGTTTTTTCCAGTTGACCAGAACTCCTCATTTGATTTAGGACTTCCAGTCCATCTATTCCGGAGAGGATTATGTCCAGAATAAGAATGTCGGCTTTTGTTTCTCTAACTTCTTCGAGAACGGTTTTTCCATTGTTTGTGACTTTGATGATTTCAAAAGATTCACAAGCTTCAATCTGTTCTTTCATTTCACCTATGAATTTAATTTCTTCTGCAACAAGACATTTTAATTTCATATATTTCCTTCTTTTAACCATAGCCAACATTGCCCAAATATTGCACAAGATGACGCAAGAACTCAAGGATAACATAATTTTGTACAAAAATAAAACATTGTGCGTTTAAATGTTTAAATATATTTTCGAATAAAAATATTTACTGCCATTTTTTGTCGAAAAGTTGGGATTATAATTGCTTCAAAATACCTAAAATAAAATCTCCCCCAAAACGGGAGTTTTTATTTTGAAAGGGGTATATATAAAGGTTAAAATGGAAGTAAATATCATAATGAGATATAACTTTATATTTGGGAGAAATTATGAAAATACTACACACAGCTGATTGGCACCTTGGCAAAAAGGTGAATGGCATCAGCAGGCTTGACGAGCAAAAAGCAATCTTGCAAGAACTTATAGGAATTGTTGAAAAGAATTCAGTTGACGTTGTTTTGGTCGCTGGAGATATTTTTAATGTTTCAACTGCACCGCAAGAAGTTTATGAGTTGTTCTATGAAACTGTGCTTGCACTTTCAAATAGCGGAAACAGAGCGGTTATTGTAGTCAATGGAAACAACGACGAAGGCAGCCGTCTTACTGCAAGTAAACAGTTTGCAGAGCAGTTTAATATTTTTCTGATTGACAGCCTAGACTATGAAGTGATTACAAGCATTCCAAAAGGAAAAGCAGTTCAAGTTTTGGATATTGGAAAAGGATATATAAAAATTGAAAAGGGTGGAGAGAGAGCAATTGTTTGCTATCTGCCATTCCCTTCTAGAAAACTTCTTTCTGAAGCAAAAATGCATGATGCAACAAAAGACGAAAAAATTAAGAAACTTATTGAAAGAAGCACAATCAATTTTGAAGCAGGTGCTGTAAATATTTTCCTTTCGCACATTCAGGTTGAAGCAACTGCTGGAGATGATTCGAACCTTACACATAAATTTGATATTTCAGTTCTTCCAAAAAAAGCAGACTATGTTGCTCTTGGCGGTTTCCACGATATGGGGCAAGTTGAAGGAATGGACACGGTTTACTATTCTGGAAGCACAACACAAATAAATCCAAAAGAACAACCAGAGAAATATGTGATTATTCTAAACACAGAAAACTCTAAGATTGTAAATAAAGAGTTTGTGAAAATAAAAAACGCAAGACGCATTGTGACATTCAGTGTAAAGAACTACGAAGACGCGCTTAAAAAACTTTCAGGAAACGAAGCGCACATCATTGAAATGTCTTTTGTTGAAGGAACAATTTCAAAAGAGGAAATTTCAGAACTTAAAAAGAATTTCCAAAACATTGCACAGTTTAACATTCACACCAAACTGAACACAAAAACAGATAAACAAATAAGCGAGCTTTTGCCAACAACGGCATTCAGCGAGTTCCACCAAGAACAAACAGGTGAAAAGCCAAACGAGATTATGCAGGCAGTATTTAAGGAAATATTCAATAAATAGCGGCGAACCGCCGCTGGAAATTTGCTTCGCGGGTGAATTGAGTAAAAAACAGGAGAGATGAGAAATGAAACCAATTAGTATTGAAATGAAGGGGTTTAGCAGTTTTAAGAAAAAAACAATTGTTAATTTCGAACCGCTGACACAAACCGCTATATGGGGAATATTTGGGAAAACCGGAAGTGGAAAGAGTTCTATTCTGGACGGAATTTTCCTTTCTCTTTATAATAAGATTATAAGAAACAAACTCATCAAAGAAGTGATTAACCTCTCATCAAAAGAAAGTGAAGTTGTGTTTAATTTTAGTGTTCTTGAATACAACGAAGTTAGAAAGTTCTATAGAATTCAAAGAAACCACAAAATCGACAAAGACGGCAACCTGACACAAACTGCAAAGATGTGGCAGGTGCTTACAGATGGAGAAGAAATTCTTCTAGCAAACGGCGAAGAATTTGTGACAAACAAAGCAATCGAAATCATTGGTCTTACAGAAGAAGGGTTTAGGAGAACGGTTACACTTCACCAAGGTGAATATCACCAGTTCTTAAAAAGTAGCCCAGCATATCAAGCAAAAATTATTTCAGACCTTTTTGGTCTAAGTCAATACGGCGAAAAACTTCTTACAAACACGGTTATATATAAGAGTGAACTTGAAAAAGAAGAAAGTTTCCAACGTGGAAGACTTTCAGAATATGAAGCCCTTACACTTGCAGATATTATTGCAACAAAAAAACAAGCAACAGACACAGCACATGCTGCGAAGATTAAACAAGCAGAACACGAGATTATGCGTGTTGAAGTTCTACGAAAAGAAAAAGAACTTATTGTGCGTGAAGAAATGAACGAAGCACTTGAAGCACGTGCAAAGATGGATAAATCTAGAAAAGATTATGCAAAGGCAAAGAAAGAGTTGACTACTCTTAAAGTTGCAAAAAAATGTATTCCAAGTATTGAAAGACTAGACATTGAAAGATTCACTCTAAGAGAGAACGAAACAAAACTTAAAGAAACAGACAAGAGACTTTTGGAAGTTTTGGAAAAAGCAACAATGCTTGGTGTGAAAAAAGAACAAGAGAAGACAACAAAGATGCTAGAGATTGCAGAGAAGGAAGCAAGAAAAGAGTTGCTTCTTAGAGCAGTTTCTGCAGAAGATTCAATTTTAGCTCTAGATAAAAAGAGAAAGAGACTTGAAGAGAAGAAAGAAGCACAGATTGCAAAAGTTAAAAAACTGGAATCTGTTTATACAATCAACGACGACGAACAACAAAAAGGAAACGAAGCGCTTCTTAAAATAAGAGAAGCACAAGAAAAACTTAGAGTGCCAGAAACAATTTTGGCAGACGCAAAGGAGTTTGATAAGCTTTCAAATGAAATAAGTCTATATGCTGGAAGAGGTCAATTCCTGGAAGAAAGACTTCAAGTTGTAAATGGAAAGCATTCCACAATTCTTGAGAAGTTGGTGGCGGATGATGAAAAGCTTGTTGTGATTGAAAGTGAAGTTAATAACCTAGAAGAAAGATTGAAAGAAGTTTCTGGAAAAGAAGCATTTGAAGAATCAATTATAAGTGCAAACAAAGACCACTATGGTCTTGTTATGGGTGCACAAAACATTATGTTCGAAAAAGCAAGACAAAAAGAAATTGCAAAAGGTGCAGCAGAAGTTGAAACAATGCTTAGAGAACTGACAGAAAAAGAAAAAGGTCTAACAAGAAAGTTTGAAGACTATAACGCAGCATATAACAACCTAAGCGAAAGACGCGACAAACTTATTGAAGAAATTTTTGTTAAAGCAAGAACTGCTGGTGGTGAAGCAAGCGAGGCGGTGTTTGAAGTTGAAAACATCAACGCGCGTGTTATTGAACTTCTAAACCTTAGAGACAAAACGCTTGCAGAACTAAGTGGTGCAAAGATTTCAAAAGAGCACTATAAACTAGAAAAAACAAGATTGACTAACGAACTTATTGCAAGCGAGAAAGTTGTTTCTGCAATTGAAGCAGAGCACAATCTTCTTATCAACAAAGACGAAGCTCAAATTTTGGAAGTTATTGAAGCAAGCACAACGTTTAATAATGAACTTAGTAGCATTGTGAAAACATTGTTTAGACTTAAAGAAAAGAAACTTGAGAAGGAAAAGCAATGTATCAAGAACTCCGCAGAACTTAATCAGATTGACAGCCAAAAAGATTTTGTTTCAACAGAGATTGAGTTTAACCAAGAGATTTTAAAAGAGTTAAACAAGAAAAACGAAAAATTTGCAGTGTTGTTTGACAGTGTTGATTTGAAAGATTTAATTTCTGACATTGAAACAAAACGTAGACTAGAAGAAGAAGCAAAGAGAAAAGAAGCAGAAATTATGCAAATTCTTAACGCGGTGAACAAAGAAAGAGAAAAGAGCTTTGTTGCGTTCGAACTTGCAGGTGTTGATTTAAGACATATTGAAAACCAAATTGAAGTTGTCGTTGACGAAATCAAGGAACAAAGACAAATTGTGAACTTCAGTGGAACAAGAGAAAATGCAAGAACAGAACTTATGGAAGTTATTAATACACTTGATGCTCTAAAAATTTCTGTTGACAGAATCAACGAAGAAGATGCACTTCTTATAAAAGAAGAAACAAGACTTAAACTTGAAAA
>WQZR01000040.1 GCA_009780625.1 Bacillota bacterium
CCAAACAAACCTAGATATAAATCACTATTCAAACGTCTTCCCGTTTCCACAATTCTTATATTAGAAATTGTGTGTCCATTTCCTTCAATTGTTCCATGAAAAATTGAGATTGGATTCCATCTGACAATTGAACCTAGGTTTATATCTGCCGTTAGAACAAAATCTCCAAACGGGTTGTTTCTTAAGGTTGTGTTAAACCCATTTGCACCACTGACTGCAGAGATTGGCATTCTGGACCTAACTTCTAAATCAATATCAGAATAAACATCTGTGCCCGTCACAGTTGCACGAATTTTAATCACAACACCAGCTTCAAGAAAACTGTCTATTTCAATAAAACCTTCAGGAGTGATTGTGGCATAGTCGTGAATATTGTGATAGCCAACTGTTGCACTGACAATCGAAAATGTTGCATTTTGATTTGATGCGTGCGATGGATTGAATGTCACACCAAGTTTGGCACTCTCTCCACGAAGAATGCTGAAACTGTGGCGGTTTATTGTAAAACCTAAAGACTCCACCGGAACATATAACCTTTCAACCTCAACCGTTGTTGAGATTTGTATGTTACTTCTAAGCGTGATTGTAAGATTTTCAATAAAGGTTGTCGGTGCATCGCGTGTAATCACAATTCGTCCGTTTTGAACAAACACATATTCATTCTCTGCGACAAACCAAAAATCGTCAACAGATGCCGTTCTCTCTTGACCACTTACATTTTTTAGTTTAATCGTTGGAAAGTTTGTCTGTGGGTGCGAGATTTCAATTCTTTCAACAACAATCTGTGTTGGAACAAAATTCCCACCACTGCCCCCATCTCTGCAGCCATACAAAAAAACACCAACGAACAATATAAAACTGACTATAAACAGTTTTTTCATATTCATTAGTTTACCACAAAAAAACTAAACTTCTTCCTCAGTTTCAGGGGTATTTTCTTCGAGCGGGTCGCTCTCGGATTCGATTATCGGGTCGCTCTGAGGTGCGACCTCTACACTCTTTTCCTCAACTTTAAAAACAACTTCTGTTTCCACCTTCTCTTTTCCAAACATTCTTCTAAAAAAATTTCCGACTTTATTAAAAAAAACTTTCATACAGTCCTCCGTAGTAATTAACTATATGAGAGCATATTTCTGAATATGATAAAAAGCGAAGAGAGTTTTGATGTTAGATGAGGAAAACAAAAAAGTTGCGAGGCGACGTGTACTAGACGTACTCGAGCCTTGCAACTTCTTTTAGTTTGACGACGTATAACACAAAACTAATTCGTCTTTTTAGAAACTTTGTCCGAGATTATGCCAGAAATCGTGTCCACCTTAACCCCTGCTTTTTCCCATTCAGCAATGATTTTATTGATTCCAATGCTGTCGCTTGCATGGTGTGGGCAAACAATAACGTTTCCAATTCCTTGCTTTTCAATTTCCTCAAGTTCATCACCCGGAATATGCATAAGAACAAGCGTGCCAACTCCAACTTCAAAATGCTCTTTAATCGCATCAGCACCCTGCCCAGTCACGCCAGACATGCAAACATAAACTTTGCCTGCATAACTCTTGTCGTTTCCAATCCTGATTACTGGCTTTTTAAAATCGTTCTTATATTCAGGAATTTCCAAAAGCCATTCCATAATTTCACCAAGCCTAACGCTTTCGTTTTTGCCGATTTTCTTATCTAGGTGCGATTGCACAACCTTTTCTGTAATTATGTCTGCTGGTGTATGAACCGTCATAAATGGCAGTTTCATAAGCCTTGCAGCATCCTCTGCTCTAGCTATGTTTGAAGCATGAAGACCAATGTCTAGTTTCTTTTTCTTTTTTCCAATAAGTCTTTGAGCTTTGTTTTTTGGAATGCCTAGCTTATACATTTTTTCTATATGAATATTTTCATAATACCCAAGCCAGTCGTCTGTTGTTTCTGGGTGGTGTGCAACAACAAGGTCGTAGCCAAGTTGTCTAGCCAAAAGAAGCTCCGGCGTTTCCATATCAACACCCATAAGAATTTTTTTAATATTTTTCCCTTCAACAGAAATTCCGCTATCTGGCGTCACTTCTGTAATTCCTGCAAGTTTGATTGCAATTTCCATAAGTTGTTTTGTTGTCATTTCTTTCACCTCTTAAATAGTATTTTAACACCAAAGCAAATTAATTCAAATTAAGAACAATACTTTTTTACAAAATCAGAAAGAACATCTGCCAAATCTGGCTTGCCAATTTCAGAGAGAACATAGCCAATCTTTACGCATGGCTTTTTGATGTTAATCACACGTTGCAAGTCTATTGGTGTTCCAATAATCACAGCATCGCAGTCAACTTTGTTGATGGTTGCCTCAAGGTCTTTGATTTGCTTGTCTCCATAGCCCATCGCAGGCAAAACGCCTTTTACGTGTGGATATGTCTTAAACGTTTCAACAAGCGAGCCAACTGCTTTAGAACTTGGGTCAACAACCTCTGCTGCACCAAATTTCTTTGCCGCAATAATTCCCGCACCTATGCTCATTTCACCATGTGTAAGCGTTGGACCATCTTCCACAACAAGAACTTTCTTGCCTTTGATTAATTCAGGTTTGTCAACCGTGATTGTCGATGCTGCATCAACAACAATTGCTTTTGGATTTGCTGCTTGAATGTTTTTTCGAACCAACTGTATTTTGTCGAAATCTGCGCTGTCGATTTTGTTTATAACAACAACATCAGCCATTTTTAGACTAACTTCACCTGGATAGTAAGAAAGCTCGTGCCCCGCACGATGTGGGTCTGCAACTGTGATTGTAAGGTCTGATTTATAGAAACTGAAGTCATTATTCCCCCCGTCCCACAAAATCACATCACAGCCTGCTTTGTCGTTCTCCGCTGCTTCCAAAATCGCCGCATAATCAACACCTGCGTAAATCACGTTTCCTGCAACAATATGTGGCTCATATTCTTCCATTTCTTCAATTGTGCATTTATGTTTTTTGAGGTCATCAAGCGTTGCAAAACGTTGAACCTTCTGTGCCACCAAATCTCCATATGGCATTGGGTGGCGGATTGAAATAACTTTCAACCCCAAAGCGTTTAGAACCTCAATCACTTTTCGCGAAGTTTGGCTCTTTCCACAACCTGTTCTGGTTGCAAGAACGCTTATCACTGGCTTATTGCTTTTGATTGCAGTGTTCTTGTGCCCCATAAGGCTAAAGTCCGAACCTGCAGCGTTCACAAGCGCAGAAAGCTCCATAACCTTTTGATATGGCATGTCGCTGTAACTAAACACACACTCGTCCACATCGTGTTTTTTGATGAGCGTTTCAAGCTCTGATTGATGAAATACCGGAATTCCGCTCGGGTATAGTTTCCCAGCAAGTTCCTTTGGGTATTTTCGTCCATCAATGTTTGGAATTTGTGCAGCCGTGAATGCCACAACTTCATAGTTCTCGTTGTCTTTAAAGAATGTGTTGAAGTTGTGAAAATCTCGCCCCGCTGCTCCGATTATTATAACTTTTCGTTTATTTGTCATTTTATTTTTCTCCTTCGGGTCTCTCTCAGGTGCGACCCCTAACCTTTTATTGTTTGTTATGATAAAGCATTTATGAACACAAAAAGCCCGTCCTAGACACATAGGGCGGGCTAAAAGAAAAAGCCCGCCACTGGTGTTGCCAGGGCAGGCTTTTAGAATTTATATATACCTAAAAGAAAGACCTAACTACACCTAATTAGTCTTTCCCTCCTTACATTCATAAAACTGTGTGTCATGACTGCTTTCATCATATTTAAATTATATACAGAACACTTTCTTTTGTCAACAAAAAAAACCCTTGCGGGCTTTTGTTTATGTTCTTTTAAAAATGCTGTCCAAAACTGGAGTCTCCACTTTTTCAGGTGACGCTGGCGGTGGTGCTGGTGGTGGGTTTAAGATACTTTTAACTCTTGCCACCATACCAACATCAAATTCGTCTTTTCTATTTTCAAACCATGTAATATAGCTTTGATTGTTGGTTTTATAAATGTTTAACAAGTGGCTGCAAGCTCTTTGAAGTCTATATGCCTCGCCGCTTCCATAATCAGTTGTATGCACTGTTTCGATGGTGTCACCGTCCTCATCTCTTAAACTGCGACTTGTGAAGGCATCTGGAATTTTTGTTTCTTTAAAAAACTTATATGCATTGAAATTCGCCTTCACATCTTGCGGTGCATCTTTTAATATAACATCACTAGAAATGCCATAACTTTTCGTGTTATAACGATGATATTGCACACCTTGTCCGTCGCTTCTTATAAACTTGTTTTCAAACAAAAAACTTGCAATTCTATAGTCTTTTAGTGCAATAAGCTCCTGCATTGATAGACCAAATTGTTCTGTGTTTCCAGTTGAAAGAAGTCTAGCAAGTTCTTGTTTTACACCATCAAGTCTTGCTATTGCGTTTTCAGCTGTCGCTTTAATTTGTCTTTCTTTTTCTCTTTGTGCTTCTTCGTGCTGTCTTTGTTCTTCTTTATATTCTGGCGTTGTTTTTTTATACTCTTCCAACACTTTCAAAAGAGTTTTATAAGAATCTTGTGCTGAACCCAAATAGTGCGAAACCATTCCCATAACAGCCTGAACAACCGGAATATGAATCTTCCCACCTGCTTGAATTTGCTCTCTAATGATGCCACCCATTTGATTTAGTATAGAACCTGCCTCATATCTTATAATCTCGTCTTGTCTCCAACAAAGCAACTCTCTATATGCACGAGTTTTTATTTCATCAATTTCTTTTGAAACAAGTCTTTTTGCAGTTTCAACATCACCATTTAGAATTTGAGTTTTGATGCAAAACGCCATTTTGCTCATAAAAACCCCCTGCTTGTTTTATTCTATAAGATAGTATCACTTATTGAACTATGCGTCAATAGCAAACAAAAAAACGCTTACGCGTTTTTGGTGCAGTCGGAGGGATTTGAACCCTCACAGGATTACTCCCACCAGCCCCTCAAGCTGGCGTGTCTACCATTCCACCACGACTGCATACCCATTAGTTTAGCACAAAATATTATTTGTGTTATAATTATTAATAAAACATAAAGAGGTTTGTATGAAGAAAAGAAACAAAATCGCTTGGCTTTCTGCAATTGTTGGCTTAAGCGTGAACGCTGTTGTTGCAATTGTGATTGTTCTTATTGGAAACTATAGTCATCTAGAACTAAGAATTCTTGGAACAACATTTGCACTGTTTGCTCTAACAGTTGCTGTGGTTCTTTCAATCACAAGATACTATTCAAGTCTGGAAGTGAATGAAACCAAAAACACAACCCATGAAAGAAAACACGAAGTTAGAAAACATCTGTTGGTTTATTTTATATCTGCACTTTTCTTCTTTGGATTTCTTGCCTTGATGCTGATACTCGCTATATGGGAAGTTATGGATTTGATGTTCTTCTTCCTTTGGGGATGGTTGACTATTGGACTTGGGTTTATCTCAAGTGTTCATATTGCGCATATTTTGCCTAAGATTATTCACTCTGATGTGGTTAGAATAACAAGCATTGTAAACATTGTGATTTCTGCAACTTTCTATTTCTTGCTTTTGATTATATTGTGGTTTAACCCACATGTGAACTTCTTTGAAGGTTTCTGGCTTAGACTCAATCTTGTTGTGTTGATTCTTGCAATTCTTGGAAACACAGTTAGACCAATTCTTATGAAAGTCTTCCCTGGAGAACTGAAATAGAATGTGTGTTATTATTGCAAAACCTAGTGGAAAAGAAATGCCAAAGAAAACAGTTTTGGAAAAGTGTTGGCACAGCAATATTGATGGTGCCGGTTTTTCTGTGACACAAAAAGACGGAAGTATTCTAATCAAAAAAGGCTTTATGAATTTTCCAGACTTCTTTTCTGCAGTTTCAACATGCGAGAAAAGCGACACGGTTGTTATTCATTTTAGAAGAACAACTCAAGGCACAACAAACCCAGGTCTCACCCACCCATTCCCACTAGACTTTTCAAAAAGAGAAGAACGCATGAGAGAACTTGCAATAAACACATGTTGTGCGGTTTCTCACAATGGCGACATTCCAATGACAGGAACAAGAAAGTTTAGAAAGTCTTTTCCAGATTCTAGCGACACAGAAATTTTTGTTAGAGACTATATGCCAAAACTTGTTGAAAAACTTGAAGATTTGAAAGACTCAACCAAACTTGAAATTCTTCAAGCCCTGATTGGGCCAACATCAAAACTTGCCATTCATACAAAGGAAGGCATTCAACTTGTTGGTTGGTTTGATGAGCAAGATGGAGTGTATTTTTCCAACTTCACAAACTCTGTGAACTTTGATATGTTTAAGAAAATTCAATAATATATTTCTACTGCAAGTTTATCTTTAAGAATTGAGTCTCTTCTTTCGTAGTTTGTTTTAAGCTCTGCTTTATATTTCATTGCTTTTTTAGACTTAAATTGTCCTTTTTGATATAGTTTGCCAAGATGCGTTTTTAGAGTGCTTATTGCAACAAAAGTTGCATATTCGCTCACATTGTTTGGGTCGCCGGTTTTAACCTTTTCTGTAAGCCCTCTAAGAAATCTTTTTGCTTCTGGGTTGACCTGAGTAAGTTTTTCACCCCATAGAGAATTTGGGTCCCAAGTTTCGTTAAATGATGCATTGAAAATTTTAGGAAGTCCGTTTATGATTCTTAGTGGTTTTTCTGAATCTAGAATTTCTCTTCTAAATTCGTATAATGCTTCTTTCACACAGAGAATGATATTCTTGTCTGCGTTTTCATCAACGATTTCAAGAATTTTGTCTCGAAGAGCAAGCAATATTTCAACTGTATCTTGTTGCTTTTTTTCCATGCCAAATTATGACACGGAAAATTTCGTTTGTAAATACCCAACTTAATTTTCATCTAGAAGTTTTTCCATTCTTTCAATTCCCTCTTGCCCGAAAACAAATGCATATTTTTTCATTTCGCTTAAGATTTTCTCTTTATCAAAGCTTCCATCTGACTTTGTTTTTTTGATTTGTTGCTTTATTTGCTCAAGCAACATGCCCTCATCCATGCCTTTATATTTATTCAACAAGTCTTTTGCTTTTTGCTCGCTTGCTTTGTTGTTTGTTTTATATTCAAAATCTTTGTACTCCATTTTTTTCACCTCGCATATATTTATATATGGATATCAATTCTTTGCTGCCACTTCTTATGAAAGGACAAAACACAGATATGAGCGGCATGGTCTCTCAACTTTTTCCAGACTTTCAAAAATATGCAGAATTTTTAAAACCACAGCAGGTTGCAACTCCTGCTTCTGTTTCTATAAAAAAAGAAACTGCAGATAGCAGTTTCCAGTGTTCTTATATTGGCGATTCCATAAGCAAATACCCAAAGGTCTAGCTCTTATTTAAAGAACAGTTTTCCGCCTTCTTCGATTAGAGTCAATTCGCTCACATCTTTAACACTGCCAACAAGTAAAGCTTCAGCAAGTTTGTCTTCAATTTGGCTTTGAATAAGACGCTTGATTGGTCTTGCACCATATTCTTCGCTATAACCTTCTTTGACAATATGTCTAAGTGCTTTGTCCGAAATTTTAAGTTTGATGTTCTTGTCTTCAAGTCTCTTTGAAAGCTTCTTCAATGTAATGTTTGCAATCTGTGCAATATCTTCAATTGTCAGTTTATCAAAAATCACAATCTCATCAATACGATTTATAAACTCTGGTTTAAATTTCTTCTTAACCGCTTCCATAAACACTTCGCGTCTGTTGTCTTCTTTGGCTGGATTTTCACCAAACCCAAGGCTCTTCTTGGTTGCAAACAGTTCTGCACCCACGTTGCTTGTCAGAATAATAATTGTGTTTTTAAAACTCACAACTCTTCCTTGGCTGTCTGAAAGCCTTCCCTCATCAAGAATCTGAAGAAGAATATTAAACACATCGTTGTGTGCTTTTTCAAGTTCGTCAAATAACACAACAGAGTATTGCTTACGTCTAACCTGTTCTGTCAGTTGCCCTCCGTCTTCGTGCCCAACATAGCCTGGAGGCGCACCAATAAGTTTTGCAACAGAATGTGCTTCCATATACTCACTCATATCAAGACGAATGATGCTGTCTTCAGAATCAAACATTGCTTCTGAAATTGCTTTTGAAAGTTCTGTTTTTCCAACTCCAGTTGGTCCAAGAAATAGGAAACTTCCAATTGGTTTCTTTTCGTCTTTAAGACCGGCTCTAGCCCTTCTGATTGCTCTTGAAACTGCGCTGACTGCTTCTTTTTGTCCAATAACACGTTTATGCAGAATTTCCTCAAGTTTAACAAGTCTTTCTTTTTCGCTTTCGCCTAAGCGTCCAACTGGAATTCCAGTCCAACTTGCAACAACTCTCGCTATGTCTTCTTCGTGAATGCTGCCGTCTCCTTGTTGTTTGATTGCAAGAATGTCATTTTCTCTGGCTTGAAGTTTTTCTTTTAGCTTGTTTATTTCATACGTAAGGCTTGAAATTTTTTCGAAGTTTTCGCTTATCATTGCTTCTTCTTTTTCCATTTCAAGTTTTTTGATTTGACGTTTAAATTCTCTAACGTCGCTTGGCTCGTTACTTGAAAGAACTTTTGCTCTTGATGCTGCTTCGTCGATTAAGTCAATCGCTTTATCTGGAAGGTTTCTGTCCATAATATAGCGGTCGCTTAGAGTTGCTGCTGCAACAATTGCTTCGTCGGTTATCTTAACTTTATGGAAAGCTTCATAACTATCTCTTATTCCTTTAAGAATTAGAATAGTTTCTTCCACAGATGGTGGGTTTACCATAATTGGTTGGAATCTTCTTTCTAGAGCCTTGTTTTTCTCAATAAACTTTTTATATTCATCAGTTGTTGTTGCACCAATTGTTTGAAGTTCTCCGCGGCTTAGATATGGCTTTAGCATATCTGCAGGGTTAACTTCACCCGAGTTGCTTCCAGCTGCTGCAAGTGTGTGAATTTCATCTATAAAAACAATAATGTTTTTTTCTTTTTGAATTGTTTCAATAACAGTTTTAAGTTTCTCCTCAAGAGTTCCACGATATTTTGTTCCAGCCATAAGGTTTCCTATTTCTAGGCTATAAATTTCTTTCGACTTTAGAATATCAGGAACTTCTCCATTTGCAATTGCAAGAGCCAACCCCTCAACAACTGCTGTTTTTCCAACCCCTGCTTCTCCAATAAGAATTGGGTTGTTTTTTGTTTTTCTGCACAAAACCTCAATAATACGTTCTGTTTCTTTGTCTCTTCCAATGATTGGGTCTATTCTGTTTTCTCTTGCCTTAAGCGTCAAGTCTGTTCCAATCTCCAACAAAACCGCTGGAAGTTTAGATTTCTCATTTCCAATTTTCTTGCTTGCCTCACCCGCTGCTGAAGAGTCCACACTTGGTGCATTTGGTTTTTCTTCTTTTGAAGTGTTCTCTGCTGAGCCACTTCCGCTCTTTTTAAG